>DASZIB010000045.1:0-4628 GCA_035937415.1 Edaphobacterium sp. (SeqCode)
GTATCCGCAATACATCAAGAAGCAGCTCGAGGACTTCAAGGCCAAGCGCCGCACCAACGACGCCGGCAACATGACCAGCATCACGGCGACGCTGTCCGACCAGGACATCGAGAATCTTTCGCAGTACATCGGCAACCTCAATTGATGTTCGTTGCCCGCTGCGGCGCAGCAGGCGCGCCGCTGGCCGGACCGGGCGCAGTTGCATTGCTGTCATGTGGCGCGCGGAGTATCCTAGCTTCGCCGCCGCGCTGCGTTCCCAACGACAATCATTCCCGGCGGCATCCGAGTGAAGGAGATAGCCGTGTCTGTCGCGTTGTCACTTTCCGTCAACGACAAGGCCGTGCGCAAGGACATCGATCCGCGTACGCTGCTCGTCGAATTCATCCGTAACGATCTCGCGCTGACCGGCACGCACGTCGGCTGCGATACCGGGCAATGCGGCGCGTGCACCGTGCTCGTCGACGGCCACGCGGTCAAGGCGTGCACCATCCTCGCCGCGCAGGCGGAGGGCTCCAAGGTCATGACCATCGAGGGCCTGGCGCCGGACGGCACGCTGCATCCGATGCAGGCGGCGTTCAAGGAATGCCACGGGCTGCAGTGCGGATTCTGCACCCCAGGCATGGTCATGAGCGCGCTCGACCTGGTGCAGCGGCATCCGAACGCCGACGAGAAAACGATCCGGGCTGAGCTCGAAGGCAACCTCTGTCGCTGCACCGGCTACCAGAACATCGTCAAGGCGGTGGCGCAGGGCGCCGCCGCCATGCGGAGATAGCCATGGGCGCGAACGATCTCAACAGCATCGGGCAATCGATCCGGCGCAAGGAGGACTATCGTTTCCTGGTCGGCGCCGGCCAATACACCGACGACGTCAACCCGCCGCACCACACGCATGTTTTTTTTCTGCGCTCGCCGCATGCGCACGCAAAGATCCGCAAGATCGACAGCGCCAAGGCGAAGGGCGCGCCCGGCGTCGTGGCCATCTATACCGGGGCGGATCTCACCGGCGTCAACGGGCTGCCCTGCGGCTGGCTCATCACCGGCACCGATGGGCAGCCGATGAAGGAGCCGCCGCATCCGCTGCTCGCGCAGGACAAGGTCCGCTACGTCGGCGATCCCGTCGCGATGATCGTCGCCGAGACGCCCGCGGAGGCCAAGGATGCCGCCGAGCTGATCGAGGTCGACTACGACGTTCTGCAGGCAGTCGTCGACCCGGTGGCGGCGCTGCAGGCCGGCGCGCCGCAGATCCACGATGGCGCGCCGGGCAACAAGTGCTACACCTGGGCGCTGGGCGACAAGGGCGCCGTCGACGCCGCGTTCGGCAAGGCGGCGCACGTGACCAAGCTCGACATCGTCAACAACCGCCTTATTCCCAATGCGATCGAGCCGCGCGCCGCGGTGGCGAGTTTCAGCCGCGCCGATGACAGCTACACGCTCTACGTCGCCAGCCAGAATCCACATGTCGAGCGGCTGCTCATGACCGCGTTCGTGCTCGGACTTCCCGAGACCAAGGTGCGCGTCATCGCGCCCGACGTCGGCGGCGGCTTCGGGTCCAAGATCTACCTGTATCCGGAAGAGACCACGATGGTCTGGGCGGCGAAGCGGGTCAACCGGCCGCTCAAGTGGACGGCCGAGCGCAGCGAATCGTTTCTATCCGATGCGCACGGCCGCGATCACGTGACCCATGCCGAGCTTGCACTCGACAAGGACGGCAAGTTCCTCGCCATGCGCGTGCAGACGACCGCGGCGATGGGCGCGTACCTGTCGACGTTCGCATCCTGCATTCCAACGATCCTGTACGCGACGCTGCTCGCCGGCCAGTACACGACGCCGGCGATCCATTGCGAAGTGACCGCCGTGTTCACCAATACCGCGCCGGTGGATGCCTATCGTGGCGCGGGGCGGCCCGAGGCGACGTACGTCGTCGAGCGACTGGTGCATGCCGCGGCCGCCGAATTGGGCATCGCCCAGGACGAGATCCGGCGCCGCAACTTCATCCGCAACTTTCCGTATCAGACGCCGGTCGCGCTGCTCTACGACATCGGCGGCTACGACGCCTGCCTGGACGAAGCGATGCAGATCGCCGATGTCAAGGGATTCGCGGCGCGCAAGACGGAAGCCGCCAAGCGCGGCAAGCTGCGCGGCTTAGGCTATGCTTCCTACATCGAAGCCTGTGGCATCGCGCCGTCGAACATCGCCGGCGCGCTTGGCGCGCGCGCCGGGCTCTACGAAGTCGGCCAAGTGCGGGTCAACCCGACCGGCGGCGTCACCGTCTTTACCGGCTCCCACAGCCACGGCCAGGGCCACGAGACGACGTTCGCGCAGGTGGTCGCGAGCCGTCTGGGCATTCCGATCGAGAATGTCGAGGTCGTCCACGGCGACACCGGGCGCATTCCATTTGGCATGGGCACCTACGGTTCACGCTCGCTCGCGGTCGGCGGCACGGCGATCGTCAAGGCGCTCGACAAGGTCGTCGCCAAGGGCAAGAAGATCGCGGCGCACCTGCTCGAGGCAGCGGAGGCAGACATCGAATTCAAGGACGGCAAGTTCAGCGTCGCCGGCACCGACCGCAGCAAGGCCTTCGGCGAGGTGGCCCTGGCGGCGTACGTCCCGCACAACTATCCGCTGGACAAGCTCGAGCCCGGCCTCGACGAGACCGCTTTCTACGACCCGGCCAATTTCACCTTTCCCGCAGGCACCCATATCTGCGAGGTCGAGATCGATCCGGACACCGGCGCGGTCGCCGTCGTCAACTTTGCGGCGTGCGACGACTTCGGCAACATCATCAACCCGATGATCGTCGAAGGGCAGGTGCATGGCGGGCTGGCGCAGGGCATCGGCCAGGCGCTGCTCGAGTGCTGCGTCTACGACAAGGACAGCGGACAGCTCCTGACGGGCAGCTACATGGATTACGCCATGCCGCGCGCCGATGACCTGCCGACGTTCAAGGTGGCGACCAAGGTGACGCCGTGCACGCACAACCCGCTTGGCGCTAAAGGCTGCGGCGAGGCGGGCGCGATCGGCGCGCCTGCCGCGCTCATGAACGCGGTCCACGACGCGCTCTCCGGCGCCGGGGTCAAGTATCTCGACATGCCGGCGACGCCGCATCGGGTGTGGGCCGCGCTGCAAGCCGCCAGACGCTAGGAGGAGGGCGCCATGTACGCATTCGAATATCAGCGCGCGAAAACCGTCGCCGAGGCCGCGGCCGCGCTCGCCAAGTCGGGCGGCAAGGCCTTAGCCGGCGGACAGAGCCTGGTCGGTGCGATGAAGCTGCGCCTCGCCAATCCCGGCACGATCGTTGATCTGTCCGGCTTAGCCGAGCTCAAGGGCATCAAGAAGGAGGGCACTGCCATCGTCGTCGGCGCGCTCACCACGCATGCCGACGTGGCCGCCTCGGCGGTCGTCAAGCAGGCGATCCCGGCACTTGCCGCGCTGGCCGAGGGAATCGGCGACCGCCAGGTACGCAATCGCGGCACGCTCGGCGGCTCGCTCGCCAACAACGATCCGGCCGCCGATTATCCGGCTGCGGCGCTGGCGCTCGGCGCGACGATCCACACCAACCGGCGCAAGATCGCTGCCGACGATTTTTTCAAGGGCATGTACGAAACCGCGCTCGGTGACGACGAAATCATCACCGCGGTGAGCTTTCCGCTGCCGCAGAAGGCTGCCTACGTGAAATTCCCGCAGCCCGCGTCGCGCTTCGCGCTGGTCGGCGTTTTTGTCGCCCAGACGGCGGGCGGGGTGCGGGTCGCCGTGACGGGTGCCGCGGCGCACGTGCACCGGGCAAAGGCCATCGAGGACGCGCTCTCGAAGAGCTTCACCGCGGCCGCGGCGAAGGCGGTGAAGATTCCCGCCGATCGTCTTAACAACGATTTGCACGGTTCCGCGGAGTACCGCGCGCACCTGGTTTCGGTGCTGGCGGCGCGGGCGGTTGCCGCCGCGCAGTGACTTATGCGTTGCCGGTGTTGGCGCCGCCACTGGAGCACGGTCGCGGCGCGCGCGTCACCGCCTCCCACGCAACACCAATCTGGCACCGGGTGCAGAAGGTGAGGGGTCCGCTAGGCGAACTGAACACTTTCTACAAAGTGGACCTTGCTACCAAGGGGATCTTGAGACTCTCTCTGGTTGGAAAGCTAAGACTAGCCGAGGGTCGCGTTACTGGACAGCGACCGTAACACCATTCTGGCTGCGCTGGCCGCCGATGATCACCGCGACGCCAGGTCATGGCCGCGCGCTTCGCTCTGGCGGCGGCGCATGCGCCCAACCAATCCCAAGCCAAGCAGGCCGGGCACCATCAGGAGCAGTGACGAGGGTTCGGGGACCGACGAGGTGCCTTTCAGCAGCACGCCCGAATCCGACGTGAACGTGACGTCGCTCGGAAGACCGAAGGAGAGTTGGGCGGTGTGCGAATAGTCGCAGATCTCACCCGTGTTGCAGTCCAGCGAGAGCGACATGAGCAACGGGAGGGATTCGCCGTTTGTCACGTCGAGCACGCCCCTGAAATCAAACCCTCCCAGCGATTCATGCGTCAAGCTGGGTTTAACCCAACCCTGCTGCGCAGCTACAAACGCGCCGTTTTGCATCGTGTAATCAAGCACCCCGCCAAAAAAAAGGCTAAACTGATTCGAGTA
>DASZIB010000046.1:0-79199 GCA_035937415.1 Edaphobacterium sp. (SeqCode)
CAACTCGGCGAACTCAGCCAACTCGGCGAACTCAGCCAATTCGGCGAACTCGGCCAATTCGGCGAACTCGGCCAATTCGGCGAACTCGGCGAACTCGGCGAACTCAGCCAACTCGGCGAACTCAGCCAACTCGGCGAACTCAGCCAATTCGGCGAACTCGGCCAATTCGGCGAACTCGGCCAATTCGGCGAACTCAGCCAACTCGGCCAACTCGGCGAACTCAGCAAATTCTAACTGAACAAGGGTTAAGACGGAACGATCATCACGGTGAGTTCCGAGCCCTGCCAAAAGCGGTAGTCGATTGACTACCGCTTTTAGTTTGTGTATTACCGCATCAGATATTCGGCTACCACCAGTCGATGCCTCATTACGTCCCCTCAAGTTATTCGATCATCTTCGCCAGTGTGATTCCGCTGGTGTTCCTCTACCTGATCAAGTGGCTCAATTTCTTTGAGACTCACAAGTTCAGACTGATAATCCTGGCATTGGTATGGGGGGCCATCTCCGTGGAGCTCTCCTACCAGGTAAGCCACCCCATGGCTCTCGACTTGGGAAAACGATTCGTTGGAACCCACACCGCACCGATCGTCGAAGAAGTCTTCAAATCGCTTATCCTGCTTTACCTGGTCCGCCGCTCGGACACGACGTTTTTCGTTGATGGCGCAGTTTATGGCTTTGCATCGGGTATCGGTTTCGCGATCGCGGAGAACATGCTTTTCCTGAGCCGCGTGGATGTGGATACTGGGTTGATTGTCAGCATCACACGCGCCTTCCTGGCCTCGGTGCTGCATGGCAGCACGACGGCGATGGTCGGCATTGCGGTCGCCGGCTTTCCCCTCGGTCGCGTGAAGCATCCAATTCTTGCCTGGATCATTGGGCTGTTCATAGCGATCTCTATACACACGGCCTACAACAACACCGCCTTTCACCACTTTGTATTTGGGCAAACGGGCCTCTTGGTCCTCGCGGCTATCGCGTTTAGCGCGCTGCTCCTCGTCGCCGGAACCATCCTGTGGGGCCTGCGCCGGGAGCGCACCCGACTGCGCAAGTCGCTCGGGATGCAGAGGGGGGTGTCAAAAGGCGAGGCAATGCTCGTGCAGCGCATCGACGATCTCGATTCTCTGCTTGCGCCGATCGAGGAGCGTTTTGGCGAAATCAAGCGCGAGCAGGTCGCGAGCGTTCTCCTTCTCGGTGCACAACTGTCGATGAAGCAGGACCTGATACGGAGGACGAAGGATCCCGAATTGCGCGTGCAACTCGCCGCGCAGATCACCGAGGCAAAGCGGGATTTGAAACATCTACGACACGACGTGGGTATGTATGTCATGTCCTACGTGCGCTCGATCATGCCGAAGACGACATGGTCCCTGTGGGCACGTCTCGACCAAATCCTGACGAAGCTTGGGACACCTCAGACGAATCTGTGGAATGCGCTGGAGGCTAAGCTCGTCGGGCATGATTCGTCGGGAATAGCGATGCATGCCCGGATCCAAACCGAGCTCGATGCGCGGGTACGGGCCGCGGCGCTGGCAACGGAGCGCGAGGAATGATGATTCGCAGCGATGCGAGTTTCGTGCGACAGGTGAGAGAATAAACCGTCGAACGGCACCTCATTCACGGGAGGAACATACGGTGAAATGTTTTTTTGATGATAACGAGGCACGAGGCGTCTGCCGTTTTTGCGGCAGGGCAGCTTGCAAGGACCATGCGGAGAAGCGGCTGCCGTACATCACGACTATTTATGTCGGGGCCGGCAATACGCCAAAAGCCGTCGTGGTGGCCGACGCGTTGTGGTGCGGCGCGTGCAAACCCGAGGCGCAGCCGGTGCCTATGCCGGAAATCTACTAGTCGAGATCGCGTGCCGTCGCTCCGGCCGGGGGCATTTACAACGGTGAGCTCTCGATTTCGGAATATGCTTTGCGCGCGCTGTCGAGCTTGCGCTGTGCCTTGTTGATCTTCGCCGTGTCACCGCTTGCTTCGACCTTGCGGAGCTCGGCGGCTCGCTGGTCGATGCGCTGCTGCGCTCGATCCAGCGCGACCTTGCGTTTCTGCTTGAGCCCGTCGTCGCTGCAATGGGCCATTTCGCCGCGCGCCCGCTCCAGCCGGGCAAGTTCGCTCCTATTGCCTTTGGCTCTGGCCTGAGCGATCTCGGCATCGAGGCGACACGCCCTGGCGGCGCAGGGATCCGGCGCATCGCAGGACGGCTGCGCATGCACAAGCGGCGCCGCGCTGCATACAACCAAGGCGATGACAGTACGGACTAGCCGGCAGCGAAATGGCATCGTTTCCCCTGGTAGCGCAGACAGATGAACGACAAATTCTAGATGGCTGCTGGCATCTGTGGCAAATGTCGTAAGGTCTGCCCCGTTTCGGTTCGGGGCTCCCGGGCCCGGGTTCGATTCGCCACCGTGGAGAACCGGGCGCCATTCGACCACTGAAATCGCTAGCCACAAGAGGAAAGATTCATGACCAGAATCGCCGTGCTCGATGATTGGCAGCGCATTGCGCGGGTGAGTGCGGACTGGACGCCGCTCATGGCGCGCGCCGAAGTGGCTTTCTTCGAAGCGCCGTTTGTCGACGAGGACGATGCCGCCCGCGGGTTGGCCGCGTTCGAAATCGTCCTGGCCACGCGTGAACGGACGCCCTTCCCGCCATCACTGGTTGCCCGCCTGCCACGCCTGAAGATGTTCGGCCTGACCGGGTCGCGGGCGGCACTCATCGATATCGCCGGCATGATCTCCCGCGGCATCACCGTGTGCTACACCGGCGGTGGTCCTTCCGGGAGTTCGACCGCGGAACTGACCCTCGGCCTTTTGCTCGCGGCCGCGAGGCGCATTCCGGCTGGTGACGCCGCGGTGCGTGCGGGGCGCTTCCAAGAGGGAACCGAGGCGGGGCCTCTTCTCGACGGCAAGACGATCGGGCTGATCGGATTGGGCCGGATCGGCGCGCGGATGGCCGCCTATTGCCGTGCCCTGGGCATGAAAGTTCTCGCGTGGAGCCAGAACCTGACCGACGAAGCGGCGAGCGCGGCGGGTGCGAGGCGAGTTTCGAAGGAGGACCTGCTCTCCGCCGCCGACGTAGTGAGCCTGCATCTTGTACTCTCCGAACGCACGCGGGGGATTCTCGGCGCTACCGACCTCGCGCGCATGAAAGCCGGCGCCATCCTGGTCAATACCGCGCGCGCGCCTCTGGTCGACGAGGCGGCACTGGTCGCTGCCGTGCAATCGGGGCGGATCATCGCCGCGCTCGACGTGTTCCACCGCGAGCCGCTCCCGGTGGATCACCCGTTGACGCGGGCGACCAACGCGGTACTGACGCCGCACCTTGGCTACGGGGTCATCGAGGTCTATCGCGAGTACTATCAGCAGAGCGTAGAGAACGCCCTGGCGTTCCTGGACGGCAATCCGATCCGGGTATTCCAGTCGGCCGGCGGCTGACCCGGGCCGATCGCGCACGCGGCGTAGCGGCGCACGCGTAAGTGCCAGGTGCTTCTGCACCTCGTAGAACCTGCTGTAGTAGATCACCGGGATCGGTTGGTGGTCGCATTCCTGGCGTCCGACGTCGCAAGCTACAGCAGCGGCAGCGATGCTGATTGACGGGTGCGACCACCACCCGGCAAAAAAAAAGGCCCGGCGAAGCCGGGCCTTTTGCTGGACCGAAGCAGCCCTAATGGGCTGGTGGTCCATTGCGTGTTTTCACGGCCCGTCAGTCGTCGTCCCAGTGACCGCCGCGGAAGTGCCAACGATCGCCGCGGTGCTCCAGCACATAGGGATGCCACTCGTGGCCTTCGCGGTCACGGATGAACTGACCCTGGATCCACACATACTCGGCACCATTCCATTCATAGTGTCCGGGCTCATAGAGGTAGCCCTCCCGAGGCGCGGGCACAACCTCCACGCGTTCGGGCGGTGGAGCGACCCCGACGTCGATGTCGATCACCCGCGCCGCTTGACCCACTGCGGCGAAGCCAAGCGAGCCGACTGCGAGCGCCGCCGCGACCAGCAGATTGCGAATCTTCATAATGTCTCCTTGTCATCAACGCTCCCCGATTCGGCACGCACTGCGGTGCCGGATCTCAGGGTGCAGGCAAGGTGACCGGAGCGCGCCGGCCGAGTTTCACGATCAGGAGCGGGCGCGGCAAATAGAGAAATCGTCCTACGGGCGAATCGGACGCTCGCCGACAGCGGGCGCGCCGTGCACTCGCGTCTGCGCCTCGATTGCGTCGAAAAAAAGCCCGGTTGCCCGGGCTTTTATTTAGCTGCGCTGCGAGCGCGCTAGTCGAGCGTTCTGATGTTTGCGGCCTGATCCCCTTTGGGGCCGGTCGTGACGTCGAAGCTGACCTTTTGATTCTCGCGAAGGCTCTTGTGGCCTTCACCCTGAATGGCCGAAAAATGGGCGAAAAGATCCTTGCCGCCACCATCGGGGGTGATAAAGCCGAAGCCTTTGCCATCGTTGAACCACTTGACGGTACCTGTACTCATGTCTACTGCTCCAAATTAAATAGATAGATGACGGGCCTTAGGGCCCGGCGCGGGAACTTCAAGGGAGAGAGACGAGGACCTGATGAGTACCGCCGAAGCGGCAACGCGGGACTGGCAATTCACTTGAGGAACCTGCGTGTTCTGTATACACGCTTATCCCCTTCGCGTCAAATTAGTCTTGCGCTGCCTGAGATTTGCGTTCAATACCGGTATATAGTCCGGATATATGAGTCTGGACGCGATTCTCGTTGCGTGACGCTTTGGAGTTTACCCGGGCAATGGCGCTCTACCCGTTCGCTGGAGTCGGACGATGACCGCAGCCGCCACCTTCGGGGCCTGTGGTGCCTCGCCAGTGCTGCGCGATCGATTCCTTTGCGCGCTTGATGATAGCAACGAGCTGCTGCTCCACGACTTGGCCGTGCATCTTCGCAGTTGCACCAATATTCTTCCCAGCACGACGTGCCAGTTGCTAGGACTTCCGCCCGGAAGCACCTACGCTGTGGGCGCGCGCGCAGTAATCGAGCGAAAATCATGATGAAAGAAGCGGGTCTGGCCGTGCGGCCGTCGGCGCACGAATACGGCGATCCAGGACCGATCGCCACGATCGAGGAATTCACGGCGGCCTTGCTGGCCACGCGCGATTGGATCGGGATCTCGCCGACGCAACTGCAGATGCTACAGGCGCAGTGTCGGGCGCCTGACGCCACCATCACCGCCGCGCAGCTCGCGAGCCAGCTTAGTTTCAAGAATTCGGCAGCGGCCCGGCTGCAGTACGGCACGCTAGCCCGCGCGATCGCGGAAAAGCTCGGCTATGCGCCGCCGCAGAAGGGCAAAGGACCGGTGCGCTGGTGGTTCGCCCTGTCGATCGGACAGGCGGGCCAGGACGACGCCGGCGACGGGCAGTACAAGTGGATCATGCGGCCCGAGCTCGTCTCGGCGCTGCGCACCATGAAGTGGGCCTGACAAGCCTCTGCGCGAGCAGCAATCGCGGGCATTGCCGGATCTGCGCATCCGGGTTGGTTCTGCATCCGGCGGGGCTCGGCGCATCGATTTACGAAACGCCACGCAGGCACTAAACTGCCCGCGAGGGTACCCGTCGAACCTCCATTGATGCGAGCGAAATGATCAGCGACACCTTGCTGAAGGGCGTGTATCTTTTTGCCGACTTGAGCGCGGACGAGCGCGGCCGGCTGGCACGGATCGCCGAGCCAATGAACATGCCGGCGGGATTCCAGATCTTTCGCGCCGGCGAAGAGGCGACTGCGTTGTATCTCATCAACGATGGCTCGGTGCGCATTGCCACGCTCTCGCCGAGTGGAGCGCGCATCGAGGTCGCGACCCTTGGCTCGGGGTCGCATTTCGGCGAGATGGCGTTGATCGACGGGGCGAAACGCTCCGCCAGCGCCGAGACGCTCGAGCCCACTTCGATCTTTCGCTTCGATTACGACAAGATCCAGTCCTTGCTCGACGGGTCGCCGCCAATCGCGAGCCGCTTCTACCGCGCGCTCGCCCGGTTCCTTTCGAACCGACTGCGCCAGACGACGACCGACATGAGCTTTGCCCGGGAACGGAACCTGCGGCATTTCTAGCCACCGGCCGCCGCCGCGGCAAGTTGGCCTGGCGCTTCGCGGCCGCAGCGCGTCCGCCGGTACGGCCCGCGTTCAGGGCCCAGCCTTGTAGCCGAGCGCGGCCGCCTCGCGATAGACCGCTTCGATGAGCGCCTTGCCGATACGGTTTTCCATGGCGCGGTGGACCGGCAGCAGCGCCCGGCGCCAGGCAGCCTGCTCGTCGGCGGTCAGCGCGTAGACGGTGGACTTGCCCGACGCCTTGACCTTGGCGATGCTGTCTTCGTTGTCCTGGAGCGAAAGGCGATTCTCGAATTCGGTTGCGTCGCGCATCGCGCCCTCCAGGGTGGTGCGGATATCGGCGGGGAGCGCATCCCAGAATTTCTTGTTGACGATGACCGCGTAGCCGTCATAGCCATGGTTCGACAGCGCGACGTATTTCTGCACCTCGTACATCTTCTGCGTGTACAGGTTGGGCGGAGTGTTCTCCGTGCCGTCAACCACCCCGGTCTGCAACGCCTGATACACCTCTGAGAACGCCAGCACCTGCGGCAGGGCTCCCAGCGCGCGCATCTGCGCATCGAGCACCTTGGAGGACTTGATGCGCATCTTGAGGCCCCTGAAATCGGTGACCGCATGCAGGGGCCGGTTTGCGCTCATCACCTTGAAGCCGTTGTCCCAGAACGCGAGCCCGACGATCCCCTTTGTTTCGAGCCGCTGCAGCAGGTCGCGGCCAATCGCGCCGCCGACGACACGGCCCAGCACGGCGCGATCGGGAAAGATATACGGCAGGTCGAACAGCTCGAACTCCGGCAGGCCGAGCGGGCCGAACTTCGACAGCGAAGGTGCGAGCATCTGCACCGAACCGAGCTGCAGCGCCTCCAATTCTTCGCCGTCCTTGTAGAGCTGGCTGTTCGGATAGACCTCGACACGCACTTTCCCGCCGCTGCGTTGCTCCGCAAGCTGCCGGAACAGGTCCGCCGCCTTACCCTTCGGAGTATCCGGCGCGACGACGTGGCTGAACTTGATCACGATCGGCGCCTGCGCCCAAGCCACGGCCGAGAGCAGCAGCGTCGCGCAGGCCAGTACCCATTTGAGTTGCATGTCGTGTGCTCCTTAGGCGATCGCACCCTGCCGTTCGGGAACGGTCAACCGGGGCAGGGTGCCGGCAGCGGGACTCTGCTCCAGCCGCCAACACGCGGACAGCACCGATTCGATCGCGTCGCCGTCGAGCACCGGCGCGCACAACTCCCGGAATTTCCGCTCGAGATCGCGATCGGTCATCGGTCGCGCCAGGCTGCCGAGCGCGTGCGCGACGAAGCGCTCGACGACACGGCCATCCTTGAGGCGAACGCGGACCCTCGCGGCATCCTCGGCAAGCGCCGGATCGACCACGGCCACGACGCGCTCGCGCAATACGACGACGTCCGGGTCGGTCACGCGCGCGTCGGAATACTGCGCTTCGCCGGCCGCGCCATCGAGGATCGCCACCGCCGCGCTATGAAAAACGCTGAACTTGCCCTCGAGACCGAGCCGGGGAATCTTCTTGCCCGTGAGTTCGAGCACCAGCGGATGCACCGTCAACTCGATCGCCGCGATCGAATCGGCAGCGACGCGCTCCTCGGCGCGCAGCTGCAGGCAGCCGTCGATGATCGGATGCACGACGACGCCGCAGGCAAACGGTTTGTAGCTGTTGTCGGCAAGCTCCCAGGTTTCGCCGAGACGCGCGGTGATCCTGTTGTAGTCGCGCTCGGTCGCGAGCACGTTAGCGAAGCCGCGCCGCCCCTCGATGCCCTGGGTAGCGCTGGTAAAATTCTGCTGCGCGAGCAGCGCGGCGACCATGCCGTTACGTGCCGCCAGGCCCGGATGCAGTGGCTTGGACATCGACCCGAACATTTCGCGCAGGCCGGCGGCCTGCGTCGCGGCGATGCCCAGCGCCCAAACGAGCTGCGGTTCCGACAGGCCCAGCAGGCGGCCGGTCGCGGCCGCCGCGCCGAATACGCCGGCGGTGCCGGTGATGTGCCAGCCGATGTCGTAATGCGACGGGTAGACCGCGCCGCCGACGCGGCATTCGACCTCGACGCCGAGCACGAAAGCATGGATCCATGCCGCACCCGTGACCGGCAGGTATTCGGCGAGAGCGAGCAGCGCCGCGGCAACCGGCCCGGTTGGATGGATGATGGTCTTCAGATGGGTATCGTCGAAATCGAAAGTGTGCGACGCGAGCCCGTTGAGCAGCGCGGCGTGAAGGCAATCGAAGCGCTCGGTACGGCCGAGAATCGTCGCCTGCTCCCTGCCTGCAAACGGCGCAAGCGCAGCGATCGCGTGGCTGACCGCGTCGTGCCGCGACGCGCCGATGGCGCAGCCGAGCCAGTTGACGAGGGCGCGCTTCGCTTCGTGGCGCACGCCCGCGGGAACCCCGCTGGGATCGGCCGTTGCGACGAAGCGGGCAAGGGCGAGCGTCGGCGTGGGTGTCATGGCAGCGTCGTTGCCGGTTCGCGCCGGGATTCCTGCGCTGCAGCGCTCCCTTGCAGATATTCGAGCGCCGCCTCGATTCCACCGGGTCGGTGCGGCACCCCGCTCACGTCGAACCCCATCTCGACGCCGCACAGCGTGCCGCAAAGCGTGAGGTCGTTGAAGAAGCCGAGGTGGCCGATGCGAAACACCCGGCCAGCGAGGCGTCCCAACCCGGTGCCGAGCGACAGGTCGAAGCGCTCCAGCACCTTGCGGCGGAAGGCGTCGGCATTATGCCCTTCCGGCATCACGACCGCAGTCAACGAGTCGCTGAATTCGGCGGGGTCGCGACACAGAAGTTCAAGGCCCCAGGCGCGCACGGCTCGCCGCGTTGCCTCGCCGTGGCGATGGTGGCGCGCGAATACCGCCGGCAATCCCTCCGCGAGCAACATGTCGATGGCCTCGTGCAGGCCATAGAGCAGGTTGGTTGCGGGCGTATAGGGGAAGTAGCCGTCGCGGTTGGACGCGATAATCTCGTCCCAACTCCAGTACGACCGTGGCAGGCGCGCGGTCCGACTCGCCGCCAGCGCCTTGTCGCTCACCGCGTTGAACGACAAGCCCGGGGGCAGCATCAACCCTTTCTGCGAGCCGGCGACGGTCACGTCGACACCCCATTCCGCGTGCCGATAGTCCATCGAGGCCAGCGATGAGATCGTGTCGACCATGAACAGTGCCGGGTGGCGTGCGCGATCGATCGCCCGGCGGACCTCGGCAATGCGGGTGGTTACGCCGGTGGAGGTCTCGTTATGCACGACCATGACCGCCTTGATCGCGTGCGCCCGGTCGGCGAGGAGCTTGGCTTCGACGACGGCCGGGTCGACGCCGCTGCGCCAATCGCCACCGACGAAGTCGACCTCGAGCGACAGCCTGTCGGCCATCTTGCGCCAGAGCGTCGCGAAGTGCCCGGTCTCGAACATGAGCACGCGATCGCCCGGCGAGAGCGTGTTGACCAACGCGGCTTCCCACGCTCCGGTGCCCGAGGCGGGATAGATGATCACCGGCCCGGCCGTCTGAAAAATCTTCCGCAGCCCGTCGAGGATGGCGAGCGTCAGGCGCGCGAACTCGGGCCCGCGATGATCGATGGTGGGGTGATCGACCGCTCGCAATACGCGGTCGGGGACATTCGTCGGGCCGGGTATCTGCAGAAAATGGCGACCGCTGGGATGATCGTCGAGGCGAAGCATGGGTTTCCCTTGCGTTGACAACGGACTATTTTATACGGAGGCCGCTTTGGCTGCCGCGAACATCTGTTTGGTGCGTAGCGCCGGGTCGTTCGGGGCCAGGGCCAGCGCGCGTGCATAGTGCGCCGCGCTGTCGGCATAGCAGCCGAGACGAAATGCGCACAAGCCGAGCGCGGCGTGCGCGTTGGCACCGAAGATCGAAACGTCGTAGGCCAGCGCCCCGTCGTCGAGGCCGTCGGCATCCAGCGCCGATAGCCGCGCGAACAGCGGCAACGCCTCCTCGAAGCGGCCTGTCGCCAACCGACCCTGGGCGAGAAGCCAGGTCAGTGCGTGATTGTCCGGGAACCAGCGGTTGCCTTCTTCGAGCAGCGCGGTCGCGTCGCGCCGGCAATCGAGCAGATGCCGGGCGAGGTACAGATGCGGGAGGCTGTCACCGCTTGTGCGCGAGCGCAGTTTGCGCACCACTTCGACACCTTGGCCCCAGGCGGTCTCTGCCCCGGCAGTGTCGCCTAGCGCGGCAAGCGTGGCGCCCAGGTGCGCCCAGCTGTAGACGTGCCCTGGCTCGGTGCGCAACCGGTCGCGCAGCAACGGCAGGTCGCGCTCGGCCTTGCGACGCGGATCGGCGTACCCGTAGTGCTCGAGCGCAACGCCGCTCGCGCCAACGCGCAGTCCTTCACGAGCACGCAACGCGTCGAGCGCCGGAATCAGGCTCTCATGGATGACGCCGCGGAAGCGCAAGTCGGGACGATTTCGAAACAGCCGGTGCACGCGATACCGGGTGTAGCCGGCGAGAGGGCGCAGGCGCACGGTGTAGCACGCGCACTGCGGGTCGGTGAGCTCGCGCTCCACCTTGGCGCGGTCGAAAGCCACAACCTGCTCGTCTGCGTCGATGTAGAGGATCCATTCGCAGCGGGCCGCATCGATCGACGCGTTGCGCGCGGATGCGAAATCATCGGTCCAGGCCCTGCGGATGATGCGCGCGCCGCGATCGGCCGCGATCTCAAGCGAACGATCGGTCGACCCCGTATCGACGACGACGATCTCGTCGACGCAGCCGTCGAGCGACTGCAGGCAGGCTTCGAGAAACCGCTCTTCGTTGCGGACGATCAGTGCCGCAGAGAGCAGCAGACGCGGTACTCCCGCACGCCGTCGCTTGGAATTCGTGCCGCTACCGGTCGCGGCGGCGACGCAGCGCCCACGTGGCCGCAGCGCCGAGCGCAGCGGTAAGGGCTGCCAGGGTCCAGCCCGAGGTCGCAGGAATCCCTTGGGTCTGGTTGAGGCTCTGCGCCTGCGCCGTGCCCTCGAGGCTGTGCATAGAATAGGACGCGATCAGCGGCGCACTATAGACGGCGGCGCCGGCAAGAATCTTGCGCAGCACTTCCCTCCGGGTCGGGTCGATACGTTCGAGGAAACGTTCGAAGCCGGGATTTGTGCTCACTGTCGAACCTCGTTGAGTGATTGCATCCCGCGGCCGGCCGGTGCGTCTGCGCGGGATTGGGCGACGGCGGTGCTGACGAGCAGGCCCTCGTCGAGCAGCTTGGCGAGACAGCTCTCCACCTCAGCGATCGGCGGCGCATCGAGAGCAAAGGCGGCTGCGAGCAGCTCTGGCAGCTCGTGCGCGCGGATGTTGCCGTCGCAACTTTCCAGCAGCATGGTCGCGGTCGGATTGAGGAAATGGAGGCGATCGCGGGCGGGATCGTAGGCGACGAAGCCGTCGGTTACTTCCCGTATCTCGATGTCCGCCGCGCGTTGCGCGCGCATTTCCCAATCTATCATCGCCTCGTGTCCTGCAACCAATGCGGAGCCAACGTCAATGCTATGCTACCGTCGATCGCAGAAGTCATGCAAGCGCTTCACGTTCCGGACGAGCTGTGCGCTTCGCTTCGTGCCCGCATCGAGGCATGCATCGTCTCGCTTCACGGCTGGACTTCCGTCGACAAGGGCCTGCGCTTGGCCGAGTTGGTCGTGATCGCACGGGCGAGCCTGTCCGTCGAGCTCGGGGTCTTCGGCGGCAGGGGCACGATCGCCATGGCCATCGGGCACGAGGCGCTCGGTCGCGGCTGCGTGGTTGCCGTCGATCCGTGGGAACGGGCCGCCTCGCTCGAAGGCACAAACGCCCCCGAAAACGACGCATGGTGGGGCGGGATCGACCACGAGGCGATTTATCAGGGCTTCCTCAAGGCCCTCACCGACTGCCGCGTCGATTCGTTCTGCCGCGTCATGCGGCAGCGGTCGGCTGTCGCCGCAGAGGAATTCGCAGCAGGCTCGATCACCGTGCTGCACCAGGACAGCAACCACTCGGAGGCGGTGTCTACGGCGGAGGTCGAACTGTGGACGCCAAAGCTGCGCGAGGGTGGCTACTGGGTTGCCGACGACACCGACTGGGCCACGACTGCGCGGGCGCAGCGCTTGCTGGTCGAGAAACGCTTTGCCATCGTGGAAGAGCACCCGAACTGGAAGGTTTTTCGCAAGGAGACCTGACGCGATGAGCGTTGCAGCGAGCCTAGTCTACCTGACGTACCGTGACGAACCGGCTTTCGAGTGGTTTGCCGACAGCCTGGCGCGGCAACTCGACCCGGCCGACGACGTCGAACTGATCCTGGTCGATGGGGCCCACGATCATGTCCGCGGAAAACGCTGGGCGCGGGCCGTTGCCGGGCGCATTCCCTTGCGTCACGTCGCGGCAAAGCCTTCACCGTACAACGGCGCGTACCGCGTGACGCGGCGCGAAATGTTTGCCGCGGCGAGCGCGCGCAACACCGGCCTCGTCTACGCACGCAAACCGTATGTCATCTTTGTCGACGATGCATGCGTGCTCGGGGAGCGGTGGTGGGACGCGGCGAGCGAGGCGGTCGCCGCCGGCAGCGTCGTCACGGGGGCGTACCGGAAGGATTGGGGCATGGAAGTAGGTGACGGCGTGCTGCTGGACAGTCGCGACCGCTCCGGAGTCGACTCGCGCTGGCCGCTCGGCGATGACCGCCGCGCGGTCCGCGTCGGCGGGGGCCAGCTTTTTGGAGCCAGCATCGGCGCGCCGCGCGACCTGCTTCTGCGGCTTAACGGCTTCGACGAGCTATGCGATTCGATCGGCGGCGAGGACTGGCACCTCGGCATCCGGCTCGAGCTCGCGGGCGTGCCGATCTACTACGATCGCCGGATGCTCAGCGTCGAAAGCGAAGAGCTGCATCGGCGCGGCATGGTGCTCGGGCGCGTCGATCGCACCCTGCCGCCGCCGCAGTACATGGAGCGGCTCGCCGACTTCGGCGTCAGCCGCCGCTTCATTCAAGGCGCCTATGACAGCTCGCATATGCTGCTCGATATTGTCTACGGCACCGAGTCGGCGGCGACGCAGGGCAATTACTACTGGCTGGCCGATTTGACCGCTGCCACACTCGGCGAAATCACGCCGCGCTTTCCGCGCCGGCATTGGTTCGATGGGCAGCCATTGGCCGAGCTGTGAACGGCGCTGTTCGTCAGCGCCGCGTGCTCTCGCGCGGCGACATCCCGGGCAGCGACGGCGGGATCTACAATCCCGGCGCAATGGCGTGGGGCGGCGCGATCGTGCTCCTCTGCCGGCGCGAGATCGACCTTCGCTTTTCGCGCTTCGTGCACGCCGAGCGGGTCATCCTCGATCCGGATACGCTTGCGGTGCGCGAGCACCGTACGTTGCGCCGGCGCGGCTACCCCGAAGAAGCCCGCATCGAGGATTTCCGTTGCTTAACCCGCAACGGCGCGGCGTTTTGCATCCACACCTTGATTCATGCCGGCCGCATCCGGCCGCTGCTGTCTCGCTTCGACGAATTCCACATCGAGCCATGCGACGCGATGGAGTTGCCGTTTCGCGCCGCACCCGTCGAGAAGAACTGGGTGCTGTTCGAGCATGACGGCGCGCTGCATTGTCTGTACCGGCTCGATCCGCTCACCGTGCTCCGCTGCGAGGCGGACCACAAGTGGCGGCTCCTTAAGCGGGAAGAAAACGGCTGGGCGGATGAGTGCAGCGGCACGCTTAGCAATTCCTGCAATCTCATCGCTTTCATGGATGGCTATCTCGGCTTCTGGCACAGCATCGTCGGCGGCCGCTACGTCCAGGGCGCGCTGCTGCTCGGCGCGGACCTGTGCATCCGCTATCGGACCGGGGTGCTGCTCGACGGGCAGGAGGTCACCGCCGGATACAAGCCGGGTGTGCTCTATGTAAGCGGCCTGGTGCGCGTGGGGCAGCGCATCCTGGCCTTCTACGGTGAAGGCGATTCGCACACCGGCGTTGCGGAATTCGACGCCGCGGAGCTTGCAGCGGAGCTCCGGCGCAATCCGTTTCAGCCAGCGCCCGTGCTCCGCGTCCGGTTCACCGGCACGCGAATGGGAGACCTGTACCGGGCGATGATGACCTTGCGCGGATTGTCACGGGAGCACGGCGAGCCGCGCATCCGACTCTACGTCGGCGACCCGGGACTCGCCTCCGCCGTCGCGGTGTTCGGGGTGCCGAAGGTGGCGTTGCGCCGGCTCGAGGAGGCGACCGAGGTTGATCTCGACCTGAGTTGAAACGAGCCGGCCGCAGGCCGTCACGCGGCGTGGCCGGGCGAGGAGGCTTCGCGCCAGCGGTGGGCGCGAGACGACTCCGGGTCGGTCTCGACGCGCAGGCGGCGCTCGTCGTAGGACGCGCAGCGAGCGCCGCCTGCGGTAGTGCCCGAAGGCGCGAGCCTTAGGCGCGGCCGAGCAACAACGCGAGCTCGCGTGCAGCCGAACGCAGCGGTGGCAGGAATCGGGTCTCCATTTCGCTCACCGGCACGCGCGCGGACTGCGTGCCGACATTGATGGCGGCGACCGAGCGGCCGTTGCGATCGACAACCGGCACCGCGATCGAACGCAGCCCGATCTCGAGCTCCTGATCGACCACGCAATACCCGTCGCGGCGCACGGCGGAGAGCGCGGTCTTGAGCTCGTCGCGCGTCGCTACGGTCCTGCCGGTCAGCTTGACGAGCGGAACGCGCGCCAGGTAGGCATCCAGCTCGGCGGTCGATAGTCCGGCAAGCAGCACGCGACCCATCGACGTGCAATAGGCGGGCAGTCGGCTGCCGATGCCGAGTTCGATCGACAACAACCGCGTGGTCGTGCTCGAGCGCGCGATATAGAGAATCTCATCGCCCTCGAGCACGGCCATCGAGCTCGATTCGTGCAGAACGCTCGTGATCTGGTCGAGCAGCGGCTGGACTGCGTAGACCAGCGGCGTCGAGGACAAGTACGCGTGTCCGAGCGCGAGGATGCGCGGCCGCAGCGCGTAACTGCGACCGTCTTCGCTGGCGACGTAACCCAGGGCGGCGAGCGTGTACAGGCAGCGGCGCACCGCTGCCCGGGGAATGGCGGTGCGCTGGCTCAGCTGGGCGATCGTCAGATGGCGCTGCTGCTGCGTAAACGCCCGGATCACCGCCAGCCCGCGCGCCAGCGAGGCCATGAAGTTCGGATCGCCGGCAAAGGCGTGGATCTCCCCGGCCGGCGTGACAGCCGACGCGTTCGGCGCGATGATGTTCGCCGGCGCCGCCTTGGCGAGGGCGGAGGCGGCCCGGGTGCGACTGACAGCGGCGCGTTTTGCCATGGCGTTTCCTGGCCGTAGCGATGACCTGCAGCGTAGCACGCCTGCGCGATAACCGCACGTTTAAACGATAATCGCCCTTGACTCCGGACTTGAGGCTGCGTAAAGTGTTCGTTGAACGAACATTTGTTCGATAATCGCCCAAGTGGTCCAGCGCGCCAGCAGCCGAGACCCACGCCGCACCGAGAGGACGCCGTGATCAACAAAGTCGTCGCAACAGCCGCTGCGGCCGTCGCCGATATCCCCGACGGGGCAACGGTCATGAT
Organism: Edaphobacterium sp. (SeqCode); assembly: GCA_035937415.1. Classification (GTDB taxonomy): domain Bacteria; phylum Pseudomonadota; class Gammaproteobacteria; order Burkholderiales; family Casimicrobiaceae; genus PALSA-1003. The sequence goes on from DASZIB010000046.1 coordinate 15,592, forward strand.
CGGCGGGTTCGGAACCGCGGGCATGCCCTCCGAGCTCATCGATGCCCTGATCGCGCAGGGAGCCAAGGGTCTGACCATCGTCAACAACAATGCCGGCAACGGTGACACCGGACTCGCGGCCCTGCTCAAGGCGCGGCAGGTGAAGAAGATCATCTGCTCGTTTCCGCGGCAGACCGATTCGTGGGTGTTCGACGCCCTGTACCAGGCCGGCGATATCGAGCTCGAGCTCGTTCCGCAGGGCAACCTCGCGGAGCGCATTCGCGCCGCCGGCGCGGGCATCGGCGCCTTTTACACGCCGACCGGGCACGGTACGCCGCTCGCCGAGGGCAAGGAGACGCGGCGCATCGACGGCCGCGACTACGTGCTCGAGTATCCGATCCGCGCCGACTTCGCGCTGATCAAGGCGCTGCGCGGCGACCGCTGGGGGAACCTCGTGTATCGCAAGACCGCGCGTAATTTCGGCCCGATCATGGCGACCGCCGCGCGCTGCGCCATCGCCCAGGTGCGCGAGGTCGTGAACCTCGGCGATCTCGACCCGGAGAACATCGTTACGCCGGGCATTTTTGTCCGACGCGTGGTCGAGATACCGGACGCGGCGAAGGTGACGGCCGCGCCGGGCGCGGCGGCTTGAACCCGCGCGGCGCGACGGTTATGCCTCGGAGGAAACAGCGATGAACCGTTTTACACGTGAGCAGATGGCGGCGCGCGTCGCCCTGGACATGCCGAGCGGCGCCTACGTCAACCTCGGCATCGGGCTGCCGACGCTGGTCGCCAATCACCTGCCCGCGGACCGCGAAATCATCCTCCACACCGAGAACGGGCTGCTCGGAATGGGCCCTGCGCCCGCGCCGGGCGGGGAGGATTTCGATCTCATAAACGCCGGCAAGCAGCCAGTGACGGCACTGGCCGGCGCATCGTTTTTCCACCATGCCGACTCGTTTGCGATGATGCGCGGTGGCCACCTCGACTTCTGCGTACTGGGCGCGTTCCAGGTCTCGGCGAGCGGCGACCTCGCCAACTGGCATACCGGCGCGCCGGGCGCCATTCCCGCGGTCGGCGGCGCGATGGATCTCGCCATCGGCGCGAAACGCGTCTATGTCATGATGGAACACATGACCAAGAAGGGCGAGTCGAAAATCGTCGCGCGCTGCACCTACCCACTGACCGGCGTCGGCTGCGTCAACCGCATCTTCACAGACCTGGCGGTAATCGACGTGACGCCGGACGGACTCAACGTGCTCGAGCTCGCGCCGGGTCTCGCGCTCGAAGAACTGCAGCGGCTGACCGGCGTGCCCCTGCGCGACGCAGCGGCGGCAGTGGCCGCTTAATCCGGAGCTCGCGGAGCGAACATGCAGGAAGCCTTCATTTGCGACGCCGTGCGCACGCCCTTCGGCCGCTATGGCGGCAGCCTCGCGCTGGTGCGTGCCGACGATCTCGCCGCGGTGCCGCTGAGGGCGCTTGTCGAGCGCAATCCCGGAGTCGACTGGGGCGCGGTCGACGATGTCGTTTACGGCTGCGCCAACCAGGCAGGCGAAGACAATCGCAACGTCGCGCGCATGGCGCTGCTGCTCGCCGGCTTGCCGCAGGAGGTGCCCGGGTCGACGGTGAACCGGCTGTGCGGATCGAGCATGGACGCGATCGGCATTGCCGCGCGAGCGATCAAGAGTGGCGAGGCCTCGCTGGTGGTCGCGGGCGGCGTGGAGAGCATGTCGCGCGCGCCGTTCGTCATGGGCAAGGCGGAATCAGCCTTTGCGCGCAGCCCGAAGATCGAGGATACGACAATCGGCTGGCGCTTCATCAATCCGTTGCTGAAGGCGAAATACGGTGTCGACTCGATGCCGGAAACAGCGGAGAACGTCGCCGCCGAGTTCAAGATCTCGCGCCGCGACCAGGATGCGTTCGCGCTGCGCAGCCAGCAACGCACCGCGGCGGCAGTCGCGGCCGGACGCCTCTCCGAGGAGATCGTCCCGGTGACGATCGCGCAGAAAAAAGGCGAGCCGGTGGTCGTGCGCAACGATGAGCATCCGCGCCAGACAACCCTCGAGGCCCTCGCGGCGCTGAAGGGCGTCGTCCGGCCGGACGGAACGGTCACCGCCGGCAACGCTTCCAGCGTGAACGACGGCGCCTGCGCGGTCCTGCTCGCGTCGGCGGAAGCGGTTCAGAAGTACGGCCTGAAACCGCGCGCCGAGGTGGTCGCCTCGGCGATGGCGGGCGTGGCGCCACGCATCATGGGTTTCGGGCCGGCGCCGGCGATGCGCAAGGTGCTGGCCAAAGCCGGCCTCAAGCTTGCCGACGTCGACGTGATCGAGTTGAACGAGGCGTTCGCGGCGCAGGCGCTCGCGGTGCTGCGCGACCACGGCATCGCCGACGACGCGCCCTACGTCAATCCCAACGGCGGCGCGATCGCGCTCGGCCATCCACTGGGCGCGTCGGGCGCGCGGCTCGTCACCACCGCGCTCTACGAGTTGCAGCGCACCGGCGGCCGCCATGCGCTGTGTACCATGTGCATCGGCGTCGGGCAGGGCATCGCGATGCTGATCAAGCGCGTCTAACGACCGCGAGGACGGACATGAACGACACAACGCAAAAGAACACCGTAAGCGGCCCCACCGGCTACCGCCGGCCCTATTTCCAAACGCAGCCGGCGTACCTCTATCCCGGCTATCGCTCGACGCTCAAGCGCGCGCCGACGCAACCCCTGGTGTTCCTGCCGCACACGCTGTCCGAAGTGACCGGACCGGTGTTCGGCTATTCCGACGTGCAGCCGACGGACAGCGACCTGACGCGGCAGCACGAAGGCGAGCCGATCGGCGAGCGCATCATCGTCTCGGGACGCGTGCTCGACGAGAACAGCCGGCCGGTGGCGCACGCGCTCGTCGAACTGTGGCAGGCCAACGCCGCGGGGCGCTATCGCCACGCGGTCGACGATCACGAAGCGCCGCTCGACCCAAACTTCACCGGCGTCGGTCGCGTTCTGACCGACGGCGAGGGCCGCTACCGCTTCGTGACGATCAAGCCCGGCGCCTATCCCTGGCGCAATCACTACAACGCGTGGCGGCCGGCGCATCTGCATTTTTCGCTGTTCGGCCTGGGACTGGTGCAGCGCCTGGTAACGCAGATGTACTTTCCCGGGGATCCGTTGCTGGAATACGATCCGATGTACAGCAGCGTGCCCGACGAGAAGGCGCGGCGACGCATGATATCTTCGTTCGACTGGGAGGGGACGCTGCCCGACATCGCCCTCGCCTATCGCTACGACATCGTGCTGCGCGGTCGCGATGCGACCCCGATGGAATCGTCACGGAGCTGACAGTCATGAGCCTGCTGACGACTTCATCGCAAACCGTCGGCCCCTACGTCACGATCGGCCTCGGCCCCGCCGTCGTGCTGGATCTGTCGCCCGCGGGCGTCAGCGGCGAACGGATCACGCTTTCCGGCCGCGTCAGCGACGGCGACGGCAAGCCGGTCAACGATGGCATCATCGAGATCTGGCAGGCCAACGCGCACGGCAAGTACGCGCATCCGGAGGATGCGCAGGAGAAGCCGATCGAAGCTGGATTCAAGGGCTTCGGACGCTGCTTTACCGACGCCGACGGCCGCTACCGCTTCACCACCATCAAGCCAGGGCGCGTCCCGGGGCCCGGCGGCGCGGCACAGGCACCGCACATCGTGGTCACGATATTCATGCGCGGCTTGCTCAAGCATCTCATCACGCGCGTCTACTTTCCCGACGATCCCGCCAACGCCGAAGACGACGTGCTGAACCGCGTGCCCGCGGCGCGGCGCGCGACCTTGATCGCCCAACGCGCGGCAGGCGGCAAGGGCACCCTGGAATGGAACATCAACCTGCAGGGGCAGGACGAGACAGTTTTCTTCGACTTTTGAGGCAATGCGCGAGCGCGGGGGTTGCCGCCGCAGCCCGAACGCGCCGGCCAACACCTGCAGCGAAGCAGCGGTAAACATCCGGAGGAGAAAACGGTCGTGGATGACCGGCGCTCGCAACGCCTGCTCGACCCGCTGTTCACAACGGCGGCGATGCGCGGCATCTTCTCCGATCACGGCCGCATCCAGGGGCTGCTCGACTTCGAGGCCGCGCTCGCCCGAGCCGAGGCCCGCTCGGGCTTGCTCTCCGATGCCGCCGCGGCAACGATCGGCGCGCAATGCCGCGCCGAGCTCTTCGACGTCGACGCGCTCGCGGCGCAGGCGGCGCAAGCCGGCAACCCGGCGATACCGCTGGTGGCCGCGCTGACGGCGCGTGTCGCCGCAGCAGACCCGCAAGCCGCGCGCTTCGTGCACTGGGGCGCAACCAGCCAGGATGCAATCGACACCGGCCTCGTCCTGCAGCTGCGCCGCGCACTCTCCGCCATCGCTGCCGAGCTCGCGCGGCTGTCGACGGCACTCGCCGAGCTCGCGACGCGGCACGTGCACACGGTGCTCGTCGGACGCACCTGGTTGCAGCAGGGCCCGCCGCTGACGCTGGGACTCAAGGCTGCCGGCGCGCTGTCCGCGATCGAACGCCACCGCGTCAGGGTTCGCGCTGTCCGCGAGCGCGTCGCGACGCTGCAGTTTGGCGGCGCAGTCGGAACGCTCGCCGCGCTGGGTGAGCAGGGCCTCGACATTGCCGCGGCGCTGGCGGCCGAACTCAAGCTCGCGCTGCCCGATGTTCCGTGGCACACGCAGCGCGACCGCTTCGCCGAAGTCGCAACCACGTTAGGCCTCGTCGTCGGCTCACTGGGCAAGCTTGCGCGCGACGTGTCGCTGCTCATGCAGACCGAAGTCGGCGAGGCGTCCGAACCCAAGGCGCCGGGGCGCGGCGGCTCGTCGACGATGCCGCACAAGCGCAACCCGGTCGGCTCCGCGGTCGTGCTCGCCGCCGCCGCGCGCGTCCCCGGACTGGTGTCGGTCATGCTCGCAGCCATGGTCCAGGAGCACGAGCGCGGCCTCGGCGGCTGGCACGCCGAGTGGGACACCCTGCCGGAGATCTGCACGCTCTCCGCCGGCGCCCTGGCGCAGACGATCGCGATCGTCGAGGGCCTCGAGGTCGACCCCGCGCGCATGGCCGCTAATCTCGACCTCACCGGCGGTCTCATTCTCGCGGAAGCGGTGGCAATGGCGCTCGCCGCGAAACTCGGCAAGATGAAGGCGCATCAGCTACTGGAGGAAGCCTCCGCGCGAGCCGAGCGCGACCACAAGCCGCTGCACGAGGTGCTCGCGGCCGATTCGCGCGTGACCGCGCATTTGTCCGCTGCGGATCTCGCGCGCCTGCTTGACCCGCGCGGCTACACCGGACAAGCCGAGCGGCTCGTGGCGCGCGTGCTCGCCTTGCGGGCGCGGGAAGACGATGGCGCAGCCGACGCTTGAGCCGCCGCGCGGCCGTAACAGTCGCCTCGACGGGCCGCCCGATGCGCCGGTGGTCATCCTTTCCAATTCGCTCGGTACGAACCTCGCGTTGTGGGACGACCAGCTGCCGGCGCTGACGGCACGCTTTCGCGTGCTCCGCTACGATACGCGCGGCCACGGCGGGTCACCCGTGATCCCGGGAGCCTGCTCCGTCGAATTGCTCGCGCGCGATGTGCTCGGCCTGCTCGATGCGCGCAAGATCGAGCGCGCGCACTTCGTGGGGTTGTCGCTCGGCGGGATGACCGGCATGTGGCTCGGCATGCACGCCGCCGAGCGTATCGACCGACTGGTGCTCGCCAACACGGCACCGCGGATCGGCGCGGCGGAGCTCTGGAACGCGCGCATCGATAGCGTGCGCAACGGCGGCATGGAAGCAATCGCCGACACGGTGCTCGAGCGCTGGTTCACGGCCGGATTCCGTGCCCGCGCGCCGCAGTCCGTCGCGCGCATCCGGGCCATGCTCGCCACCACGCCACCCGACGGCTACGCGGCGTGTTGCGCGGCGGTGCGCGATGCGGACCTGTGGCCGGGCTTAGCGAGCATCCGCTCGCCCACGCTCGTCATCGCCGGGACGCACGATGCGGCCACGCCAGCGGCGGAGGGCAGGAAGATGGCCGAACGGATTGCCGGTGCGTATTACGTCGAACTCGACGCGGCGCATATCTCGAACGTCGAAGCGGCGCCGCGATTTACGGCCGAGGCGGTGGCCTTTCTCGCCGGAGGCAAGACCTGATGCCGCGCGCAACCGCCCGCCAAGACGGTCACCGGCTGCCTATCGGGCGCGCATTCGCGCTCGCGCTGGCGCTGCTGACGGTCGCGACTGCGGCCGCACAAGCGCCGTATCCCAGCCGGCCGATTCGCGTCATAGTCCCCTATACGCCCGGCACCGGCATTGACATCCTGGCGCGCGTCGTCGGGCAAAGGCTCTCCGACCGGCTCAAGGTTGCCCTCGTCGTCGACAACCGCCCCGGGGCAAGCGGCAACATCGGCACGGAGGCGGCGAGCAAGGCGGCTCCGGACGGCTACATCCTGCTCATGACCTCCAGTACGCATGTGCTCAACGCCGCATTGCAGCCAAGTGTGCCCTACGACCCGGTCAGGGACTTCACGCCGATCAGCCCGGCCGCGACCGCCAGCCTCGCGCTGGTGGTCAACCCGTCGCTGCCCGCGCGCTCGGTGCGGGCGCTCGTCGCGCTGGCGAAGGCGCAGCCCGGGAAGCTCAACTACGCCTCGCCGGGCAACGGCACACCCCACCACCTGGCGATGGAGCTCTTCAAGCGGCACTTCAACGTCGATGTCACGCACGTTCCGTACAACGGCAGCGCGGGCGCGGTCACCGACCTCCTCGGCGGACAGGTGCAGGTCATGTTTCTTCCGGTGCACGTGGCGTTGCCGCTGGTGCAAAGCGGCAAGCTCGTCATGCTGGCCGCGGGCGGTGCGCATCGGTCGCCGGCGACGCCCGACGTGCCGTCGCTTGCCGACGAAGGCGTTACCGATATCGACGTCGATATCTGGTACGCGTTGCTCGGCCCGCGCGGCCTGGCGCCGGAACAGGTCGCGCTGCTCAACGCCAACGTCAACGCGATCCTGCGCGACAGCGAGGTCCGTGGCGTTCTCGGCAAGCAGGGACTGACTCCGCTGCCGGGCACTCCCGACGACCTGGCGCGGATGATCGCAACCGACCTCGAACGCTGGACGCAACTGATCCGGGCGGCGAAGATCACCGTTGATTGACACCCGCTGCGATTGCGCAATGAAACTCGACATCTTCAATCACATCTTTCCCAAGCGCTACTACGAGCGCATGCTGCAGGTCGCGCCCAACGGCAAGGACATGCACAAGCGTGTGCGCGAGATCCCTTGCATAGTCGACCTCGCCGAGCGCTTTCGCATCATGGACCTGTTCGACGACTACGCGCAGGTGATCTGCCTGGGCTCGCCGCCGATCGAAGTCTTCGGACCGCCGCCGCTGTCCACCGAGCTGGCGCAACTTGCCAACGACGGCATGGCGGAGCTCGTCGCCAGGCACCCGCAGCGCTTTCCAGCCTTTGTCGCGTCGTTGCCGATGAACGACCCGCAAGGCCTGCTCGCCGAAGCCGAGCGCGCCGTGCGCGAGCTCGGTGCGGTCGGCGTCCAGGTCTTTAGCAACGTGCTGGGCAAGCCGCTGACCGCACCCGAGACGCTGCCCCTGTTCGACCTGATGGCTGAGCTCGACCTGCCGCTGTGGCTGCATCCGGCGCGCGGCGCGAATTTTCCGGACTACCAGCAGGAGAAAAAGAGCCATTACGAGATTTGGTGGACGTTCGGCTGGCCGTATGAGACCAGCGTTGCGATGGCGCACATCGTCTTCGAGGGCTTGTTCGACCGGCATCCGGAGCTCAAGATCATCACCCACCACATGGGCGGCATGATTCCGTATTTCGAGGGGCGTGTCGGACCGGGGTGGGACCAGCTCGGCGCGCGTACCTCGGACGTCGATTACAGCTTGCTCCTGCGCAAGCTTGCGAAGCGGCCGATCGACTATTTCCGCCTCTTCTACGCCGATACCGCGCTGTTCGGGGCAACGGAGGCGACCCGGTGCGGGCTCAGGTTCTTCGGGCCGGAACGGGTGCTGTTCGCATCGGATTCGCCGTTCGATCCCGAGAAGGGCTCGCTGTACACCCGCACCACGATCGAGATTATCGACCGGTTGGATGTCACGCCCGCACAGCGGCATGCGATCTACGAGGGCAACGCGCGGCGCCTGTTGAAGCTCGCTTGACGATTCGCGACCAAGGAGAAACAGCGATGGAAGAAAAGGACCGGTACGACCAGGGGATGACCGTACGGCGCGCGGTGCTGGGCGACGCGCACGTCGATCGCGCGCTGGCGCGCAAGAGCGCCCTGACGGCGGAGTTTCAGGACCTGATCACGCGTTACGCCTGGGGCGAGATCTGGACCCGGCCCGGGCTGCCAAGACACACGCGGAGCCTGCTCACCATCGGACTGATGGTGGCGTTGAACCGGGGCGAAGAGTTCAGGCTGCACGTGCGCGCCGCGTTCAACAACGGCGTCACGCGTGACCAGATCAAGGAAGTGCTGCTGCAGTGCGCGATATACTGCGGCGTGCCCGCGGCGAACTCGGCGTTCCACATGGCCGAGGAAATTTTCGCGCAGATGGAGTCCAAAACTTGACGCGGACCAGCGAACGGGCCAGCGCTGCGACCCCGATCAAGCCGGCGGTGACTGTCACGGAGGAGGAAGCAATGGGATTGCCCAAGGTGGGTTGGAAGTTGTTGCTGGGAGCGGGGTTGTTCGCGCTGGCAGCCAGCGTGTTGGCGCAGGGAGTGGTGAAGCTGGGGATGATCGGCGAGTTTTCAGGGCCGTTCGCGCAATACGGGCAGCAGATTCTGGGCGGGATGAAGGCGTACCAGAAGCAGCACGGGGAGACGGTGGCGGGCAAACGGGTGGAGATCGTGCAGAGGGATACCGGTGGGCCGGCGCCGGACGTGGCCAAGCGACTCGCGCAGGAACTGGTCACGCGCGAGAACGTGGACATTCTGGTGGGATTCGGCCTGACGCCGAACGCGCTGGCGGTGGCGCCGGTGGCGACCGAGGCGAAGAAGGCGATGGTGATCATGAATGCGGCCACCTCGATCATCACCACCAAGTCGCCCTACATCGTGCGCGTGTCGATGACGCTGCCGCAGGTGACCCAGCCGATGGCGGTGTGGGCGGCGAAGAACGGGGTGAAGAAGGTGTACACGGTGGTGGCCGACTACGGTCCGGGGCTCGACGCGGAGAAGGCGTTCAGCGAGGCGTTCAAGGCGGCCGGTGGGGAGGTGGTGGGGAGCATCCACACGCCGCTGCAGAATCCGGACTTTGCGCCGTTCGTGCAGCGGGTCAAGGACGCGAAGCCTGAAGCGGTATTCCTGTTTTTGCCGGCCGGGGAGCAGGGAATCGCGTTCATGAAGGGCTACGCGGAGCGCGGGCTCAAGGAGGCTGGGATCCGGCTGATCGCGACCGGGGACATCACCGACGATGGGGTGCTCGACGCGATGGGGGAGCCGACGCTGGGGCTGATCACGAGCTTCCACTATTCGGCGGCGCATGACTCGGCGGAGAACAAGGCCTTCCTCAAGGCGTACGCGGAGGCCAACGGCGGCAAGCTGCGGCCGAACTTCATGGCCGTGGCGGGCTATGACGGCATGGCGGCAATCTACGCGGCGCTGCAGAAAACCGGCGGGGCGACCGACGGCGATAAGCTGGTGGCGGCGATGAAGGGCCTGAAGCTGATGAGCCCGCGCGGACCGATCCTGATCGATCCGGAAACCCGGGACGTGGTGCAGACGGTCTACATCCGCAAGGTCGAAAAGACTCCGAACGGACTCTACAACATCGAGTTCGACAAGTTTCCGGACCAGAAGGATCCAGGCAAGCCCTGACGGCCGCGCGTCGGCGGAGCCAGCACGGCGATGACGATGATCGTCAGCTTCATCGGCGTCGTTTTCGACGGCCTGGCGTACGGCAGCCTGCTGTTCCTGATCAGCATCGGGTTGTCGGTGACCATGGGGTTGATGAACTTCATCAATCTCGCCCACGGCGCATTCGCAATGCTGGGTGGTTACGCCGCCGTGGTCGCGATGTCGTGGCTGGGCATTCCGTTCCTGCCGGCGCTGGCGATCGCGTTCGCCGCAAGCGGCGCCGCCGGCGCCTTGCTCGAACGCGTTCTCTACCGCCGCCTGTACCGGGCCGCGCACCTCGACCAGGTACTGTTCACCATCGGCCTTACGTTCATGTCGATGGCCGCGGCGACCTACGGCTTCGGGCCGGCGCAGCAGCCGGTGCACCTGCCGCCGTTCCTCACCGGGCAGGTGCACGTACTCGGGCTGGACCTCGGCGCGTACCGACTGTTCCTGATCGCGATGGTTGTGGTCGCCACGCTGGCGCTGACGTACCTGGTCGAGCGCACGCGCTTCGGCGCGCAGGTCCGCGCATCGGTTGACAACCAGCAGGCGGCGGTGGGACTGGGCATCAACGTCGAGCGCGTGTTCAGCATCACCTTTGCGCTGGGCTCGGCGCTAGCGGGCCTGGGCGGCGCGCTCGGCATCGACGTGCTCGGCCTCGACCCGACGTTCCCGCTGAAATACATGGTGTACTTCCTTCTGGTCGTCGCGGTCGGCGGCGCCGGAACGATCCGCGGCCCTCTGGTTGCCGCGCTCATACTCGGCGTCTTCGACGTCGCGGGCAAATACTATGTGCCGCAGATCGGCTCGTTCGTCATCTACGCCGTGATGGTCGCGATGCTGCTGCTCTTCCCGGCCGGGCTCGCGGGACGGCGCGCGTGACGGGCTTGCCCACGCTCAAGTGGCGCCCGCTCGAGATCGCCTTCTGGCTGATCCCGGTCGCGGCATTTTTTGTCTTTCCACGCTATTTGACGCTGGGCAGCCAAATTCTCATCGCCGGGTTGTTTGCGCTGTCGCTCGATTTGATCCTCGGCTATGCGCGGATCATTTCGCTCGGGCATGCGGCGTTTTTCGGGCTCGGCGCGTATACGGCGGGGTTGCTCGCCCGATACGGCTTCGGCGAGCCCCTGACGGGACTCCTCGCGGCAACGGTTATCGCCGCACTCGCCGGCTGGATCACGAGCTTCCTGATCGTGCGCGGCCAGGATCTGACCCGGCTCATGGTGACGCTCGGCATCGGGCTCATGCTCTACGAGGCGGCCAACCAGGCCTCCTCGGTCACCGGCGGCGTTGACGGGCTCTCCGGCGTCGAGATGAAGAAGATCTTCGGCATATTCGGCTTTGGCCTCGACGGCAAGACCGCCTACCTGTACAGCCTCGCGGTCCTGTTTATCGTGTTCAACGGTGCGCGCGCTCTCGTCCGTTCGCCGTTTGGCCTCAGCCTCAAGGGCATTCGCGAGGGCGAGCGCCGCATGCCCGCAATCGGCGCCTCGGTGCGCCGCAAGCTCATCGCCGTCTACACGGTCGGCGCCGGCATTGCCGGCATCGCCGGTGCGCTGCTCGCGCAGACGACGCAATTCGTCGGCATCGACGTCTTTGGCTTTCAGCGCTCGGCCGAGCTGATGATCATGCTCGTGCTCGGCGGCACGGGCTACCTCTATGGTGGCCCGCTGGGCGCCGCCGTATTCATGATCCTGCAGGACTATCTCGCCAACCTGAACCCGGTGTACTGGCAATTCTGGCTCGGCATGCTGCTGGTGCTGCTGGTGCTCTTCGCCCGCGGCGGCCTGATGGGCGCGCTGTTGGCCTTGCAGCAGCGGTGGCGGCGGCCATGAGCGTGGCGCTGCGCACCGAATCGCTGTCGAAGTCCTTCGGCGCGTTCAAGGCCAATTCGGACGTCAGCCTGTCGTTCGCGGCCGGCGCGCGGCACGCGCTGATCGGGCCCAACGGCGCGGGCAAGACCACGTTCATCAACCTGCTGACCGGCGTGCTCGCGCCGACCGCGGGCGAGGTGTACCTGGGCGAGGAGCGGATCACGGGTCTGGCGCAGCACACGCGCGTCAAACGCGGGATGACGCGCACGTACCAGATCAACACGCTGTTCCCTGGCCTCACCGCGCTCGAGTCGGTGGTGCTCGCGTGCTGTGAACGCGGTGGGCGCGGCAGCGTTTGGTGGCGCACGGTCGCCGCGGAGCGCGGCGCGATCGAGGAGGCGCGGGAGATTCTCGCGCGCCTGCGGCTCGACCGCGATGCGGCCACGCCGACGCGCGAGTTGCCCTACGGCAAGCAGCGATTGCTGGAGATTGCGCTGGCGCTGGCCACCCGACCCACGGTGCTGCTGCTCGACGAACCGGCGGCCGGCATTCCGGCAGCGGAAAGTGCCGAGCTCTTCGGCGTGATCGCGCAGTTGCCGCGCGAGGTCACGATCATTTTCATCGAGCACGACATGAACCTGGTGTTTCGTTTCGCCGAGCGCATCACGGTGCTAGTCGGTGGCACGGTGCTGGTCGAGGGCGCGCCGGACGAGATAGCGCGCGACAGCAAGGTGCGCGAGGTCTATCTCGGGGAAGCGCAGCATGGCTGAGCTGATCCGGGCGGAGGGATTGACCGCGGGATACGGCGATTCGATCGTGCTCGAGGACGTGTCGCTGACGCTCGACGAGGGCGGGAGCCTGGCGCTGCTCGGCCGCAACGGAGTCGGCAAGACGACGCTGTTGCTGACGCTCATGGGGCTCACGCGCCTGCAGCAGGGCCGGCTCGCGCTGCAGGGTAGCGACATCACGCGCCTGCCGGCGTGGCGCCGCGCCCGCGCGGGGCTGGGCTGGGTGCCGCAGGAACGGTGCATGTTCGCATCACTCACCGTCGAAGAACATCTGACCGTGGTTGAGCGCGAGGGCGGCGCATGGCATCTCGGGCGCGTGTACAAGGTCTTCCCGCGCCTCGAGGAGCGCCGCCGGAATCTGGGCAACCAGCTTTCCGGCGGCGAACAGCAAATGCTCGCCATCGGCCGCGCGCTGATGACCAACCCGAAGCTGCTGCTGCTCGACGAGCCGATGGAAGGTCTCGCTCCGATCATTGTCCAGGAGCTCGTCAAGGTCATCGGCCAGATCGTGCGCGCCGGGGAATTCGCAGTCATCGTCGTCGAGCAGCACGCCCGGCTGGCGCTCGGCCTGACGACGCAGGCGATCGTCCTTGATCGCGGGCGGGTGGTGCATCGTGCGCCGAGCGCCGAACTGCTCCGGGACCGGGCCACGCTCGATCGCTTAATCGCGGTCGCTTGAGGGTACGACCGGGGTCGCTTTCGACCAGAGCGCGACCGTGCCGAGATATTCCACCGGCACGGCGACGCGTTCGAGCTGCCAGCGTGACGGCTCGTATGGCGCCGGGCCGCGCGCGAGATCGATCCCGGTGTTCAGCCGTACCTCGAGCTCGCGAAACGGTGCCGACAAGCCGTCGCCGGTTGCCTTGCTCATCGCCTCCTTGCACGTCCAGTAACGCAGAAAGCGCGCGCGACGTTCGGGTTCGGGCAGCGGCGCGAGAGTCGCCTGCTCGGCGGGGGTCAGGAATTTCTGCGCCAGGCCGTCGGCGCGAACGATGCGGTCGGCGCGTTCGATGTCGACGCCGATGCGCCGGGCTCGGGCAATTCCGACCAGGGCGATGCCTTCCGTATGCGAGACATTGAAATCGATGCCGGCTGCGCCGGCAAGCTGGGGCCGACCGCGCTCGCCGCGCTCGATCGGGACCGCGTGCGGAGCGAGGCTCAGCGCGCGGCCGAGCAGCCACCGCAACAGCGCGCGGCCGGCAACGTAGCGCTCGGAGAGCGCCTGCCGGCCGAAGCGTGCCGCGCGGGCCTGCTCCGCCGGCGCAAGCCACGCCGACACGCGGGCAATCTCGTCCGCGTCGGCGGTGAGCGGCGCCCACCACAGCGCGACGTCGGCAAACGGGGACGGCAGCGCGACCGGGGCGCCGTCCGGATTGCCCGGGGCAGGGAAATCGTCTACGCTCACTCGCCGTTCTGCCTCATGGGTCGTTGCGGCGTGGACATTCGCAGCGCTCCGCACCGCTTATTGCCGCAACCGATGGTCTTCCTTCTGCGCTCGCTCGGCCGCCTGCCGCTGTCCACGCTCTACGGCTTCGCCTGGATCGTCTATTTTGTCACGTTTCATCTGTTGCGCTGGCGGCGCGATCTCGCGGCGCGCAACATCGCGCGCTCGTTTCCCGAAAAATCGCCGGCCGAGCACGCCGCGATCCTGCAGCAGTCGTATCGCAACATGAGCGAGGTGTTCGTCGAGCTGCTGTGGGGTTGGCGCGCGAGTGCGGAGGAGTTAAAGGCGCGGCTGATCATCGACAACCCGGAACTGGTCGCGCGCTTTGTCGCCGAGCGCCGCTCGGTGATCCTGTTGACCGCGCACGTCTGCAACTGGGAGTGGCTGCTGCCGGGCGGCGGGGCGCACTTCGGCATTCCCATCGATGCGGTCTACAAGCCGATCCGCCTGGACAGCCTCGACACCTACATGCGCGAGGCGCGCAGCCGCTTCGGCGGCCAGCCGATCCCGATCAAGAGTTTCGCCTTCGAGCTGTTGCGCCGCGCGGGACAGCCGCGCGCTTACGGCCTGGTCGCCGACCAGACGCCGCTCAAAAGCATGGACAAGCACTGGACGTGCTTTCTGCACCAGGACACGGCGTTCTTCGTCGGCGCGGAAAAGATCGCGCGTTTTCTCGACGCGCCGGTTGTCTACGTCGCCATGCGCCGGCTCAAGCGCGGCCACTACGCCGTGCATCTGCACGTGCTCGCCGAACCGCCCTATGATTACGCCGAGGACGAGGCTGCCCACTCCGGAGCCTGGATCGTCGAAGCGTACGCGCGCAAACTGGAGGCGGAGATCCGGATCCGTCCTCCAGACTGGCTCTGGGTGCACAACAAGTGGAAATACCCGAAGCCATCTACGGAGCGATAATCGCCCACTATTTCGATTATCGCCCTTGACGCCGGCGAACGCGGGCCGTAGACTGTTCGTTAGTCGCACAATAGTTCGATAATCGAACAACGGAGGAGCAAGTCGTGCTTCGCGGGACCACGACGATCATTGCGCATCTGGGCGATCCCATTGCCCCGGTCAAGTCGCCGATGATCTACAACCCGTATTTCGAGAGCGCGGGCATCGACGCCGCGGTCGTGCCGATGGGCGTGGCCGCCGCCGATTACGCCGCGGTCCTGCGCGCGCTGTTCCGGTTGACCAACATCCGCGGCGCCCTGGTGACCATGCCGCACAAGGTCACCACCGTGGCGCTGCTCGACGCCTCCAGCGTTGCGGTCAGGATTGCGCAGTCGTGCAACGCCGTGCTGCGGCGGCCCGACGGGACGCTGTTCGGCGATCTGTTCGACGGGACAGGGTTTGTCCGTGGCGTCGAGCGCCACGGCTTCGGCGTCGCCGGCAAGCGCGCCCTCGTCGTGGGCACCGGCGGGGTGGGCTCGGCCATCGCCGCGGCACTCGCCGCGGCCGGCGCGACGGCGCTCGCGCTCTACGACCAGAACCGCGCTGGGGCGGAAGCGCTCGCCGACCGGTTGCGGCAGCACTATCCGCAGCTCGCCGTGCACACCGAAACGAACGACCCGGCCGGCTACGACCTCGTCATCAATGCGACACCGCTCGGCATGAACCCGGGCGACGCGCTGCCCTTCGACGTGGCACGCCTGAGTCCCGCGACCTTCGTCGGCGAGGTCGTGATGAAGCAGGAGATCACACCGCTGCTGCGCGCCGCGCGGGAACGAGGTTGTCGCACGCAGGTCGGCACCGACATGCTCTTCGAGCAGATTCCCCTCTATCTCGAATTCTTCGGCTTCGGCGCGGTGACCCCCGACGTGTTGCGAGCGGTCGCCGCGCTGACCTGACCGAAGGCTTACCGATGCTCGCAATGACCCGCTTCGCAATGAACACCAATACCCTCGCCGGCACGCTGGACGAAAAGCTGCGCGCGGTGAAGGATGCCGGTTTCGGGGCGATCGTGCTTTCGGGGGCGGACTTGGTCGGCCATCCCGACGGCCTCGACGTCGCGGTCGAGTTGGTCAACGACAGCGGCCTCAAAGTCAGCGCGTTCCAGATGCTGCACGATTTCGAGGGGCTCTCCGGGCACATGCTCGACTACAAGATCGACGTCGCGCGCGCCTTCTTCGACATGATGCGCTCGGTTGACGCGCCGCTGCTGATCGTCGCGTCGACCACGTCGCCACATGCCAGCGGCGATTCGCGCAAGATCGCGGCGGACCTGGCGATGCTCGGGACGCTGGCGGCGCCGCCGGGAATCCGCATCGCCTACGGCGCGCAGGCGTGGGGCCGCTGGATCAACGAGTACACGACGGCATGGGAGGTCGTGCGGTTGGCCGATCACGCCCACGTCGGCCTCGCGATCGATTCGTTTCACCTTCTGGCGCGAGGCACCTCGCGCGAGCCGCTCGATGCGATCCCCGGCGAGCGGATCTTCCTCGTTCAGCTCGCCGATTACCTGTGGGATCTGGACGATCTCATCGAAACAGCGCGCCACCGCCGCGTATTCCCGTCCGAGGGCAATCACAGTGTGGCGGTGGTCGACCTTGTCGGTCGGATTGAACGTGCAGGCTACCGCGGCGCTTACTCTTTCGACGTCGCCAACGACGATTACGCGCATCTGCCGGCAGCAGCGGTCGCCGCCCGCGGCCGGAAGGCGGCGCTCTGGCTGGGGGCGCAGAGCGCGCCCGTGGCGGCGCATTGATACAGGCGCGAACTTCGCCGTTCACCGACTGCACCCACATCGATTTTTGCCAAGGAGGAAGTCATGAAGCAAGCATTGTGCACAACCGCCGCCGCGGTCGCTTTCGCGGTATCCGCGCTCGTATTCGCGCAGCAGGGCCCGGTGCCCATCATCGGCCTGGTTGAGCTCTCGGGCACGGGGGCGACGGCGGGCACGAACTTCGACAACGGCGTGAAGCTCGCGGTCAAGGAAATCAACGCCGCCGGCGGCATCCTCGGCCGCAAGATCGAATACACGTCGATGGACACGCAGTCGGCGCCGCAGACGGCCAAGGCGCTGGCGCAGAAAGCCGTGGATCAAGGAGCGTACGTGGTGATGGGCCCGGTGTTCTCGGGCTCGTTCATCGTCAGCATGGCCGAAACGCGGCGCGCCGAGATTCCGAACTTCACGGGGGGCGAGGCCGCCGACATCACGCAGAAAGGCAACCCGTACGTGTTCCGGACCTCGTTCACGCAGTCGACGGCGATGCCCAAGCTCTCGCGCTACATCAAGGACACGGTGAAGGCAAAGACCATCGCCATCGTGTGGGTCAACAACGACTTCGGCAAGGGCGGCCGCGATGCGATGACCAAGGCGCTCGAAGCGCAGGGCATCAAGGTCGTCGCCGACGTCTCGACCGACCCGGGGCAGGTGGATTTTTCCGCCGCCGTGCTCAAGGTCAAGCAGTCGAACGCCGATGCCGTGTTCGTATACACCAACGAGGAAGAGTCGGCGCGGGCGCTGCGCGAGCTCAAGAAGCAGGGCTACGACAAGCCGATCATCGGCGAGACCACGCTTACCGGCCAGAAGGTGATCGAGCTGGCGGGCGACGCGGCGAACGGCGCGGTCGCGCACGTCGGGCTCACCGTCGACGCGCCGCAGCCGCAGATCAAGGCTTTCGACGAGAAATTCCAGAAGGAATACAAGTACAAGAGCGACCACAACGGCATGAAGGGCTACAGCGGCATGTACGTGGTCAAGGCGATCACCGAGAGAATCGGCAAGTTCGACCCGAAGGCGTTCGCGAAGGCGCTGCATGGCGCCACGATCAAGGCCAAGGATTATCCGGGCGTGCTGCTCGACGTGCACTTCGACGACAACGGCGATCTCGACCGGGAAAGCTTCCTGGTCAAGGTCGTCAACGGCAAGCAGGTCGTGATCACGACCCTGCCACCGGTGCACCCGATCCAGTAGGCGCGAACGGCGCGGCCGCGACGCGCGGTCGCGCTCCCCAGGGAGGACGGCATGGCTGACTTCTTGCAGCTCATCATTTCCGGAACGGCCACGGGCGCCATCTACGCTCTGTGCGCGCTCGGCTTCACGCTGCTCTGGCAGGCGTCGGGCACGATCAACTTCGCGCAGGGCGAGTTTGTGATGGTGCCGGCGTTCGTGATGCTGTTCTTCATCAACACCGCGGGCCTGCCGCTGTGGCTTGCCTTCCTGCTCACCTGCGTGGTCGCGATGCTGTTGCTCGGCTACACCTTCAAGCGGGCAATCGTCGATCCGCTGATTCGCCACGGCGTCATTCCGCTGGTGATCGCGACGCTCGGACTCTCGATCGGCGTGAAACAGCTGGTGAAAGCGCGTGTTACCGCACAGGCGATGCCGTTCGACAGCCCGTTCCCCGACGGCCTGCTGGCGCTCGGCGCCCTGAAGGTCTCCTACTCGGACGTCGGCACCCTCCTGCTCGCCGGGCTGATCGTCGTCGGCCTGCAGCTGTTCCTCAATCGCACCGTGACCGGCCGGGCGATGCAGGCGGTGGCGCAGAACACCGACGCGGCCAAGGTGCTCGGCATCAACGTGCAGCGCATGGTGCTCTACACCTTCCTGATCAACGCAGTGCTGGCGGTCGTCGCGGCAGTGCTGGTCACGCCGACCTACCTCGCCAAATTCGACATGGGTGAGTCGATCGGCCTGAAGGCGTTTTACGCCGCGATCATTGGCGGCTTCAACCAGACGCGCGGCGCGCTGCTGGGCGGCGTACTGGTCGGGGTGCTGGAGAACCTGACCGGGGCGTACGTTTCGCCCGCGTACAAGGAAGGCGTGGCGCTGCTCCTGTTCCTGGTGGTCATCATCTTCAGGCCCGAGGGCCTGTTGGGCAAGGTCGAGGAGCGCAAGGTATGAACAACGCGCAGAAGATCGGACTGCTGGTCCTGCTCGCGCTCTACGCGCTGCTGCCGCTGTTCCTCAAGAACTATGGCATCTACCTCATGACGCTGCTATGCGTCTATCTGATGGCGGCATTCGGGTTGAACCTGATCGTCGGTTACGCCGGGCAGATGTCGATCGGGCAGGCGGCGTTCTACGGCATCGGCGCCTACCACGCCGCGATCCTGCTCAAGCTCGGCTGGCCGTTCTTCGTCGTGCTGCCGGTCGCAGCGGTCGCCTGTTTCGTCATCGGCCTGGCCCTGGGCTTCCCGGCGCTGCGTGTGCAGCACCATTACCTTGCCTTTGCCACGCTCGGGTTCAACGTCCTGGTGTTCCTGGTGATGCGCAACGAGGAGGCTCTCACCGGCGGCACGTTCGGCATTTCCGACATCCCGCGGCCGGAGCTCTTTGGCTACTCGCTCGACGGCGCCTTGCCGTTCTTCTATTTCGCGTTCGTGTCGGTGATCGCGCTCGCGGTGCTGCTGTGGTGGCTGCTGCGCTCGCCCTGGGGCCGCGCGTTCGCGGCGCTGCGCGACAACCCCATCCGCGCCGAGAGCACCGGCGTCAACATCACCGCCTACACGCTGCTGGCATTCGCGATCGGCGCAGCCTGCGCGGGCATCGGCGGGGTGTACCTTGCCGCGCTGGTCAATTTCATCGAACCGGGACAGTTTCACCTCTCCGTCTCGCTGATGATGCTGCTGGCGGTGATTGTCGGCGGCTCCGGGCGCTTCTTCGGGCCGGTGCTGGGATCGGTGGTCGTGATCCTGCTCCCGGAGTGGCTGCGGTTCATGCAGGACTGGTACCTCGCCATCTTCGGCTTTGCCGTGATCGTGCTGATGGTGTTCCTGCCCGGAGGGCTGCTCTCGCTCGCCGACCGCTTCAGGCCGCGCGGAGGCGCGCCATGACCACGCGGCCGAGCTTTCTCGAAATCCGCGACGTGCGCAAGCAGTACGGCGCGATCAACGCGGTCGACGGAATCAGCCTGTCGGTGGGACCGGGCGAGATCGTCGGGGTCATCGGGCCCAACGGTTCGGGCAAGACGACGCTGTTCAACAGCATCCTCGGCCAGATCAAGCCGACCGCCGGCAGCGTGGAGTTCTGCGGCGAGGATATCACCGGCATGTCGCCGCTGGAGCTGTCACGGCGCGGCGTGGGTCGCACCTTCCAGACGCTGCAGGTGTTCGTGAAACTGTCCGTGCGCGACAACCTCATCGCGGCGGCGCAGGAATTCAAGGGCACGATGCTTGGGCGCCTGTTCGCGAAACCCGATGCGGGGCTCGGCCATCATGCCGACGAGATGATCGAGCTCTTCCGCCTCAAGCACGTCGCGTACTTGCCCGCGGGGAGTCTCTCCTATGGCCAGCAGAAGCTCATCGACATCGCGATGGCATTCATGCCGGCGCCGCGCCTGGTGCTGCTCGACGAGCCCTGCGCGGGTGTCAATCCGAGCCTGGTCGATCAGCTGCGCGAGCTTTTGGTCGAGCTCAACAAGACGCAGGGCGGCAGCTTCGTGGTCATCGAGCACAACATGGACTTCATCATGAAACTCTGCCCGCACGTGGTGTGCATGGTGGAAGGCAAGGTGCTCGCCGAGGGGCCGCCGGCCGAAGTGCAGGCGAACCGGCAGGTGCTCGAAGCCTATCTGGGGAATTGATCATGGCCGCCGAAAAAATCATCGAATTCGAGGCTGTCGTCGCCGGCTACACGCCGAGCCTGACGATTCTCAACGAGCTGACCCTGGACGCGCGCAAGGGCGAGATCACCTTGCTCATCGGCCCCAATGGAGCCGGCAAGTCGACGGTACTGAAGACGCTCTTCGGCATGCTCGTGCCGCGCTCCGGCGAAGTCCGCTTCGAGGGCAAGCGCGTCAACGGGAAGTCGCAGCGCCAACTGCTCGCTGAGGGCATCGCGTTCGTGCCGCAGGGCCGCAACCTGTTCGGCGCGCTGTCGGTCCGGCACAACCTGGAGTTGGGCGGCATCACGCTGCCGCGCCGGGAGCTCTCCGGCCGCATCGACGAGGTCCTGGCGCGCTTTCCCCGCATCAAGGAGCGCCTCGACAACCAGGCCTCGACGATGTCCGGCGGCGAGCAGAAACAGCTCGAGATCGGACGGGCGCTGTTGTTGCGCCCGCGCGTGTTGCTCATCGACGAGCCGTCGATCGGGCTCTCGCCGAAGTTGGTGCAGGAAGTGATGACGCTCCTGCGCCAGCTGGTCGAGGCCGGCACCACCGTGCTCATGGTCGAGCAGAACGTGCGCACCGCGCTTAAGTATTCGAACCGCGCGCTGGTGCTCGAAATGGGACGGCTCGCGCTCGATCGGCCCGCCTCGGAGTTGCTGCAGGATCCTGACTTGAACCGGCTGTTCCTCGGCGGGCACGTGAAGACTGCGGCGTGACGCTGCCGCCGCTGCCATGACCCGCGCGCTGTCCCTCGCGGCGCTCACCGTGCTCGAGCTCTCGCCGCCGCAGATGGTCGCCTGCGCGGCGGACGCCGGCTACGCGCATGTCGGCCTGCGCCTGTTGCCGGCGACCGACAACGAGCCGACGTGGCCGGTGATCGGCGACACGCCGATGGTGCGCGAGCTCGAGCGCCGCCTCGCCGACAGCGGCGTGCGCACGCTCGACATCGAGATTTTTCGCCTGCGGCCGGAGACCGATACCCGCAGCTACCTCCCGGCGCTGGAGACCGGTGCCCGACTTGGCGCGCGGCACGTCCTGGTCGCGGGTAACGATCCCGACGAGGTACGCCTCACCGAGCGTTTCGCGGAGCTGTGCAACCTCGGCGCGCCGCTAGGGCTCACTTTCGATCTCGAACCCATGCCGTGGACGGACGTCAAGAATCTGCAGCAGGGCGCGCGGATTGCCGAGAGCTCGCGCCAGGAAAATGCCGGCGTGCTCATCGATCCGATCCATTTCGATCGCGGCGGCAACGTGCCGGCCGATATCGCCGCCGTGCCGCCGCGGCGGCTGCACTACGCGCAGCTCTGCGACGCGCCGGCGGAGCGCCCGCGCGATCTGCAAACGCTGCTCCATCAGGCGCGCGCCGAGCGCCTGATGCCGGGTGACGGCGGCCTCGATCTGGCCGGCATCCTGCGCGCACTGCCGGCCACGTTGCCGCTGGCGGTGGAGGTTCCCTTGCTGACCCTGGCCAAGACCGTGCCCGCAGTCGAGCGCGCACGGCGCATCCGGGTCAAGACCGAGGCCTTGCTCGCGACGCTGTAGGCGCTAACGCGCTTGCGCCTGGGCCGCCATGCGCGCCGGCGCGTTGAGCGCGCCGTAGGCGTCGTAGCCCCCGATTCGCTGCACGATCTCGAAGAAAAAGCGGTCGGCGAAGCTCTCGCCATAGATGTGCAGGTACTCGCCGTCCGCCGACCGGTCGTACAGCAGGCCGAGCTCCTCGAGACGCTGCAGCAGCCCGGCGTCGAGCTCGAATCGGGTTGGCAGGTCGGCATAGTAGTTGCGCGAAATCGGCACGAACGAGACCCCGTTCGCGCGCAGCGTCGCGACGGTGGCGAAGATGTCGGCGCAGGAGAACGCGATGTGGTGCACGCTCGCACCGCCGAGCGTGGAAATCGTGCGCGCCGTCTGCGTGCTGCGACTGGGCGACACGTTGAGCACGACGCGTAACGTCCGCGTTTCGGTCGAGACGCCGCAGCTGCGGATCAGGCCGTAGGGATCGGAGAGCTCCCAGCTGTCGCCGGGCTGCATGCCGAGCACCGCGCGGTAGAACAGGATCCAGGTGTCGAACTGTTCGACCGGCACGCCCATCGCCACGTGGTCGAGCGTGCGCAACCCGGCATCGCCGCCGGCTGCGGCGGCTTCCAGCGCGAAGTCGATCTCGTAGAGGCTCTTCTCACCGGGGGCCGAGGAAACGAAGTAGATCAGGCTGCCGTCGGGCGCGCGAATCGCCGGAATCCGAAGTTCGTGCGGGCCGACCTTGCTGTCGAATCGCGGGCAATGCAGCGCAGTCGCCCGGTTCAGGGCGCGGATGCCGTCGTCGGTGCGCAGGCTCAAGGCACAGATCGATGGCCCACGTTCGGCGAAACAGGCGCGGGCAAACGAATCGGGCTCGGCGTTGAGGACGAGGTGAATATCCCCCTGGCGATAGAGGGTGACGTTCTTGGAACGGTGCCGGCCCGCGCGGCGGAACCCGAGCGCATGCAAGAGTGCGGCAAGCGCTGCCGCGGCAGCGTCGTCGACTGCGAACTCGACGAACGCGACGCCATCGATTGCCGGGGGCGCAGGCGGGTCGAACAGTTCGACCCGGCGCAGGACTTCCGTGCGTTTCCGGGCCGCGTCCCGCACCGTGATGCGTTCGAATCGCGCGCGCGTCTGCGACTCGAGGAAGAGCAGCGACTGCATGGCGTCAATTGCGGTGCGCCGGTTGGGCGCCTCGCGAAACACATCGTTGAATATTTCCAGCGATAGCGGTCCGCTGTAGCCGGCGATGAGGACCTGTTCGAGAAAGCCCGTCAAGTCGAGCTGGCCCTGCCCGGGGAAGCAGCGGTAGTGCCGGCTCCATTGCAGCACGTCCATCGACAGTCGCGGCGCATCGGCGAGCTGCAGGAAGAAGATCTTGTCGCTGGGCAGAGCGGCGATGCCGCTCGGATCATCGCCGAGCGAGAGGATGTGGAAGCTGTCCAGGATGAGGCCGAGGTGCGGGTGATCGGCTTCGCGCACGATCGCCCAGGCCTCGGCGTAGTGGCGCACGTACTTGCCCCAGGCCAGCGCTTCGTAGCCGATGCGCAGATTGCGCGCGGCGGCGCGCTCGGCAAGCGCGTGCAGTTGCGCGGCTGCACGCGACCGGTCGCCGCTCACCGCAGTGGCAACGTTGGAGCACACCAAGAGCAGCGGCGCGCCGAGCGCCTGCATGAGGTCGAACTTGCGCTCAGCGCGGTCAAGATTGCGCCTGAGCACGGCATCGTCAACGCCCTCGAAATCGCGGAAAGGCTGGTAGAGATCGATCCCGAGCCCGAGGCCGGCGGCCATGGCGGCGAGCTCTGCCGGCGAGCCGTTGAAGGAGATGAGGTCGTTCTCGAAAACCTCGACCGCGTCGAAACGCGCGGCGGCGATCGCTTCGAGCTTGCTGCCGAGCGTCCCGCTCAGGCAGACGGTGGCAATGGACTTGCGCAACGTTCTCCTCCACCCGGAAGCCCGCGGCGGGCTCACGCCGACGGCACTTTGGCCGTCAACATTGACAGCCGCCAGCGCAGACTCTAGCATATGAGCGACTATCGCACAATCGTGCGATTATCGATCAATTGCTGTCCCGCACGCATCGGCAGTGACGCCGATCTCACCGGAGAGCAGGTCGTGCCCAAGTTGGACATCGCAGTCGCCGGCGCCGGCATGATCGGGCGCACGCATATCGGACTTATCCAGGCGAGCGATGCGTGCCGCCTTTCGGGGATCGTCGACCCGGCCGCGGGTGCGGCCGAATTCGCGCGCGCCGCCGGCGTGCCGCGCTACGCGACGTTGCCGGAGCTCTTCGCCGCGCAGCACCCCGCAGGCGTGATCGTGGCCACCCCCAATCAGCTGCACGTCGAGAACGCTCTTGACTGTATCGCCGCCGGGGTGCCTGTGCTCGTCGAAAAGCCGCTGGCTGATTCGGTCGCTGCAGGCATCCGCCTGCGCGACGCGGCCGAGCGCGCCAGCGCTACGATCCTGGTTGGCCACCACCGGCTGCACAGTCCGCTGCTTGCCACGGCCTGCGCGATCGTGCAACGGGGCGCGCTGGGGCGGCTGGTCGCGGTGACGGGCAGCGCCATGTTCTACAAGCCCGACAGCTATTTCGACGAGGCACCCTGGCGGCGAGAGCCGGGCGGCGGCCCGATCCTGATCAACATGATTCACGAAATCGGCAACCTGCGCGCGCTGTGCGGGGAGATTGTCGCCGTCCAGGCCTTCGCGTCCAACGCCATCCGCGGCTTCCCGGTCGAGGACACAGTGGCAATCAATCTGCGCTTTGCCAGCGGTGCCCTCGGTACGTTCATGCTCTCGGACACTGCCGCCTCGGCGCGCAGCTGGGAGCAGACCTCGCGCGAGAACAAGAGCTACGCGACCTACGACGACGAAGACTGCTACGTCATCGTCGGCACCGACGGCTCGCTCGCGGTGCCGACCATGCGCCTCAAGACCTACGCCTCCCGGGAGGACCGGTCGTGGTGGAAGCCATTGCGGGCGGAGGTTGCCCCGCTCGACCGCGCCGATCCGCTGGAGCGACAGCTCGCGCATTTCTGCGCCGTGATCCGTGGCGAGGCCAAGCCGCGGGTGACAGCGCGCGACGGGCTCGCTAATCTGCGGGTCACGGACGCGATCGCCGAGGCGGCGCGGACCGGAAAAAGCATCGCCCTGGATTGAGAGGTCCGAAAACATCATGAAAACGGCGCTCGTACTCAACGGTCCCAACCTCAACCTGCTCGGCACCCGCGAGCCCGCCATCTACGGCAGCGATACGCTCGCTGACGTGGAGAAGATCTGTCGCGACGAAGGCGCGCGGCTCGGAATCGCGATCGAGTGCCGGCAATCCAACCACGAGGGCGAGCTCATCGACTGGCTCCACGAAGCCGGCCGCGAATGCGCAGCCGGGCGGATGCTGGGCGTGGTCTTCAACGCCGGCGCTTATACCCACACCTCGGTCGCCTTGCACGACGCGATCAAGGGCGCGAATGTGCCCGTGATCGAGCTGCACATTTCGAACGTGCACGCCCGCGAGCCGTTCCGCCACCAGTCCTGGCTCTCGCCCGTGGCGAAGGGCATCATCATCGGCTTCGGCGTTCAGGGCTACGCGCTGGCCATCGCCGGCCTCAAGCTGCTCGCGGAGAAGAGCCAGCAAGCCTGACCCCGGCGCGGCGATGACCGATCTCTACGCCGTGATCGGCAATCCGATCGCGCACAGCAAGTCGCCGCGCATCCATGCCGAATTTGCGCGGCAGCTGGGACAGGACCTGCGCTACGAAGCGATTCTCGCGCCCCGCGACGGCTTCGCGGCGGCGGTCGCGGCGTTTCGCGCCGCCGGGGGCAAGGGGCTCAACGTGACGGTCCCCTTCAAGCTGGAGGCATTCGCTCTGGCCACCGCCCGCACCGAGCGCGCCGAGCAGGCGGGGGCGGTCAACACGCTCAAGTTCGACGGCGCGAGCGCACTTGGTGACAACACCGACGGCGCCGGGCTCGTCCGGGATATCCAGGATCGACTGCGCTACGCGATCGGCGGCCGGCGCGTTCTGCTCATGGGCGCGGGCGGGGCGGCACGCGGGGTGGTGCTGCCCCTCCTGCGCGAGCAGCCGGCGGCGCTGACCATCGCCAATCGCACGCTCGCCAAGGCAACCGCGCTCGAGCGGCGCTTTGCAGCCTTCGGCCCGGTGGAAAGTGGCGACTATGCGCGCCTCGCGGGGCGAGAGTTCGACCTCGTGATCAACGCCACCTCGGCGAGCCTGACCGGCGAGTTGCCGCCGCTGCCGGCGGGCGTGTTTGCCCGCGGATCGCTCGCCTACGACATGGTGTACGGCCACGAGCCCACGCGCTTTCTGGTCCACGCACAGGGACAGGGCGCGGCTAGGCTCGCCGATGGCTTGGGAATGCTGCTCGCGCAGGCGGCCGAGTCGTTCTGGCTCTGGCGCGGCGCGCGACCGGACGCCGGGTCGATGCTCGAGCGGTTGCGCGCCGGTTAGTGTATCTGCACACTACGCGAGGGAAACGGCGCTGCATGTGCGCGCACGCCGCCCCAAGCCCGCGTCGCGGCGCGACGCAAACATACCGCAAAGGACAGCTTGGACAAGAGCGGTACCGCACAGGGGCTGCGGGTGCTGATCACGGCCGGCGCCGCAGGCATCGGCAAGGCGTTTGCGGAGACCTTCGCCGCGGCCGGCGCCCGGGTCTTCATCGGTGACATCGACCCGGATGCGCTGGCGCGGTTGCGCGCGGCGCGACCGGAGATCGGCGGCTGTGTCGCCGACGTCGCCCTGCCGCAGCAGGTCGATGCGATGTTCGACGCCGCGACGGCGTTCCTCGGCGGGCTCGACGTGCTCATCAACAACGCCGGCATCGCCGGGCCGACCGCGCCGGTCGAGGCTATCGACATTGCCGCGTGGGACCGCACCATCGCGGTCGATCTGAACGGCATGTTCTATTGCACCCGCCGCGCCGTGCCACTGCTCAAGCAGGCCGGCGGCGGCAGCATCATCAATCTGTCCTCGGTCGCCGGCCGTCTCGGCTATCCCCTGCGCGCGCCCTACGCAGCGGCCAAATGGGCGGTGGTCGGATTCACGAAGAGCCTGGCGATCGAACTCGGCCCGGCGAACATCCGCGTCAACGCGATCCAGCCCGGCTTGGTCGAAGGCGAGCGCATTCAGAAGGTCATCTCCGCCAAGGCCGAGGCGCTCGGCTCAAGCTTCGCCGACTACGAGCGAGAGCTGCTGTCCAAGGTGTCGCTGCGCCGCATGGTCAGTCCGGCGGACATTGCCAACATGGCGCTCTTCCTCGCCACCGCCGCCGGGGGCAATATTTCCGGCCAGGCCCTGTCGGTGTGCGGTAACGTCGAATCGCTCTCCTAGAACCGGGAGCGAAGCCCCACCCAGGCCCCGCAACCTTGCCGACCGGGTCGAAGGAGACGCATGGCAGCCCCTCGCGACAAAGTCATCATCACCTGTGCCGTCACCGGCGCGATTCACACGCCGACCATGACGCCTTACCTGCCGATCACGCCCGCCGAGATCGCGGCCGGGGCGATCGGCGCGTGGCGTGCCGGCGCGGCGATCATCCACCTGCACGCGCGCGACCCCAAGGACGGCCGGCCCACGCCCGATCCGAAGGTGTTCATGCAGTTCCTGCCGGAGATAAAAGCTAAGACCGACGCGGTGATCAACATCACCACCGGCGGCGGCCACAACATGACCGTGCAGCAGCGACTCGAGGCGCCGCTGGCGGCCAAGCCGGAAATGTGCTCGCTCAACATGGGCTCGATGAACTTCGGCCTGTTCCAGCTCGTCGCGAAATATCCCCAGTGGAAGTTCGACTGGGAGCCGCAATACCTCGAGGCCACGCGCGACTTCATCTTCCGCAACACCTACAAGGACATCGAGTTTTCTCTGCAGCACCTGGGCGAGGAGTGCGGCACCAAGTTCGAGTTCGAGTGCTACGACGTCGGGCACTTGTACAACCTCGCGCACTTCGTCGATCGGGGGCTGGTCAAGCCGCCCATGCTGATCCAGACCATCTACGGGATCTTCGGCGGCATCGGGCCGGAGGCGGAGAACCTGCTGCACATGCGCCGCATTGCCGATCACCTGTTTGGCGAGCAATACCATTGGTCGGTTCTGGGTGCCGGCCGCCATCAGATGGGGTTGATCACGATGGGCGCGATCATGGGCGGGCATTGCCGCGTCGGGCTGGAGGACAGCGTCTATCTGCAAAAAGGCCAGCTGGCCAAGAGCAACGCGGAACAGGTGACCAAGATCCGCACGATACTGAAAGAGCTTTCCCTGGAGATCGCCACGCCGAGCGAGGCGCGGCAGATGCTCGCGCTCAAGGGCAAGGACAACGTCGCCTTCTAGAACCCGGGCGTCGCGTCATGATGCGGATCATCAAGGGCGACTTGGGCGACCCGCGCGTGGTCGATCTCATCCGGACCCACGTGACCAGCGCCGCGGCGGCGACGGAGCCCGGCAGCGCGCATGCCCTGGACCTTACGGGGCTGCAGGCGGCCGACGTCAGCTTTTGGGCGATCTGGGACGATGCGACGCTGCTGGGGGTGGGCGCACTGAAGCGGCTCTCGGCCGATCATGGCGAGGTCAAGTCGATGCACACGGTCCAGTCCCTGCGCCGCAGGGGCGCCGCAAGCGCGATGCTGCGCCACATCATTGCCGCCGCCCGCGCCAGCGGCATGACGCGCCTGAGCCTCGAGACAGGCTCCTGGGAATATTTTCGGCCGGCACACGCGCTCTACCGCCGCCACGGCTTCGTCGAGTGCCCGCCATTCGCCGGCTATCGGCCCGACCCGAACAGCCTTTTCATGGCCCTCGATCTGAAAGGAACCTGACCCGCGGAGCCCGCGCCCCAGGGACCGCAACCGGCACCCGATTCGAGACGGCGCCTGGAAAGGGCGCCGCCGCTTCGGACCCGGGCCTGTGCTGTCGCCGGGCCAGGCGCGGCCGGTCGACCGAGGGAGTGCCCCACGCAGCCGGGCGGCGGCGACCGGGGGCGGCCCCGGGGAGTCGCGCGGACGGCAATCCGCCCCTTCAAGCAGCCCCCGATTTCTGGTAAGATAGCAACCGATAAGTAGGAGAAATGGGCTCGACAGCCCATTTTTTTTTGCTCTTTCGATTTTCCAAGACAATGCCGGCGCCGGTGAAGCTGAACGAATTGTTGGAGCGTACGCTGCCCCCGATGGGCTACGAACTGGTCGATTGCGAGCTATCGGCCGGGGGTCGGCTCGTGCGCATTTTTATCGACAAACCGGGCGGGATCGATGTTGAGGATTGCGCGCGGGTGAGCAGTCACCTGACGCATCTGTTCGCAGTCGAGAATGTCACCTATGACCGACTCGAGGTCTCGTCGCCAGGCCTCGATCGGCGCCTGAAACGGGATGCGGATTTTGCCCGCTTCGATGGACAGGAGGCGCAGCTCCGGTTGCACCAGCCGATCGGCAACTCGCGCCGCATCAAGGGCGTCTTGCGCGGCAGCGCCGCCGGCGTGGTGCGCATCGAGACCGCCGAGGGAACGCATGCAATCCCGCTCGCCAATATTGATAAGGCGCGCCTGGTACCCAAGATTGAGTGGAGAAACACACGATGAACCGCGAACTGCTGCTGCTCGTTGACGCACTGGCGCGCGAGAAGAACGTCCCCAAGGAGATCGTCTTCTCGGCGCTCGAGGCCGCGCTGGCGTCGGCGACGAAGAAGAAATACGCCGACAACATCGACGCGCGCGTCGCGATCGACCGCGAGACGGGCGACTACGAGTCGTTCCGGCGCTGGACCGTTGTGCCCGACGAGGAGCACGAGGAGCCGGCGCATCAGATTGCGATCACCGACGCCGCGGAGCGCGACCCCGAGCTCGAACTGGGCGACGTCGTCGAGGAGCCGCTCGAGCCTGTCGAATTCGGCCGCATCGGCGCGCAAGCCGCGAAGCAGGTGATCCTGCAGAAGATCCGCGACGCCGAGCGCGAGCAGATCCTCAACGACTTTCTCGAGCGCCAGGACAATTTGCTCACCGGCACCGTCAAGCGCATCGAGCGAGGTGCCGCGATCGTCGAGTCGGGCCGCATCGAGGGAATGATTCCCCGCGACCACCTCATTCCCAAGGAAAACGTGCGCGTCGGCGATCGGATTCGCGCCTACGTGACCAAGATCGAGCCGCAGGCCCGCGGGCCGCAGCTGGTGCTCTCGCGCATCGTTCCCGAGCTCCTGGTGCGGCTGTTCGAGCTCGAGGTCCCGGAGATCGAGGAAGGCCTGATCGAAATCAAGGCGGCCGCCCGCGATCCCGGCGTGCGCGCCAAGATCGCGGTCAAGTCGAACGATCCGCGCCTCGACCCGCAGGGCACCTGCATCGGCATGCGCGGCTCGCGCGTCACCGCGGTCACCAACGAGCTCGCCGGGGAGCGGGTCGACATCGTTCTGTACTCGGACGACCCGGCCAAGTTTGTCGTCAACGCCCTGTCGCCGGCGGAGATCTCGAGCATCGTCGTCGACGAAGAGAAGCACGCGATGGACGTGGTGGTCGACGAGGAGAATCTGGCGATGGCGATCGGCCGCAGCGGTCAGAACGTGCGGCTTGCCTCCGAGCTGACCGGCTGGGAGATCAACCTCATGGGTGTCGAGGAATCGCAGCAGAAGCATCAGGCCGAGAGCGACAAGATCCGGGCGCTGTTCATCGAAAAGCTCGACGTCGACCAGGAGGTCGCGGACATCCTGATCCAGGAGGGCTTCTCCACGCTGGAGGAAATCGCCTACGTTCCGCTCAACGAAATGCTCGAGATCGAGTCATTCGACGAAGAAACGGTGAACGAGCTCAGGAGCCGCGCGCGCAATGCGCTCCTGACCGAGGCGATCGTGCGCGAAGAGAGTGTCGAGCACGTATCGGAGGACCTGCTGAACCTCGAAGGCATGGACACGGAAACGGCGGGATTGCTGGCCGAGAAGGGCATCACCAATCGCGATGCGCTGGCCGATCTCGCGGTCGATGAATTGACCGAGCTCACCGGGATTCCTGCGGAACGCGCGCAGGATCTGATCATGAAGGCGCGCGCGCACTGGTTCGAGAACGCCGAGCCGAGCCACGCGGAACAGAGCCCGTAAGGGCGGCTGGCGGAGTCCGCGCAGGCTGGCACTGGACGAAGGCTGGAGAAAGATCATGGCGCACACGACCATCGAACGATTCGCGACCGAGCTGAAGATGCCCTCGGGCGTGCTGCTCGAGCAGCTTGCCAAGGCTGGCGTCGCCGGCAAGAAGGAAGGCGACAAGCTCTCCGAGCAGGACAAGACGCGTCTGCTCGACTACCTGCGCAAGCAGCACGGCGGCCAGGACCAGAAGAAGAAGATCACACTCACCCGCAAGCAGACCTCCGAAATCAAGGCGGCCGACAGCACCGGCCGCGCGCGGACGATCCAGGTCGAAGTGCGCAAGAAGCGCGTCTTCGTCAAGCGCGATGGCGCTGAAGCGGCGCCCGCGCCGGAAGAGACGGCCCCGGCGCAGCCGGTGGTGTCTGCCGCGGAAGTCGCGGCGCGCGAAGAAGAGGCCCGCAAGGCGCAGGCGCTCATCGCCAAACAGCAGGAGGAGGTACAGAAAAAGCAGGAACAGGCGGCCAAGCGCAAGACCAAGAAAGAGAAGGAAGCCGAGGAAGCCGCCGCCAAAGCTGCGGAAGCGGCAGCCGTCAAATCGACCGCGCCCGCAGTGCCGGTCGCCGAAGCGAAGCCCGCCGCCAAGACCGAGGGTACGCTGCACAAGCCGGCCGCCAAACCCGGCGCCAAGAAGGACAAGCCGTCGCGCAAGCCTTCCGCGACGGCGTTCCAGGAAGAGGCGGCACGGCGCCGTGCGCTCAAGCTGCGCGGCGACGTCTCCGGTGGCGCGGCCGCGACCGCGTGGAAGCAGCCCAAGTCGGGCAAGCACCGTCATGAGGAGGGCGAGGAGCAGGGCGACGCGGCGCCACTTGCCGCACCGGAACCGGTCATCCGCGAAATCTCGGTCCCCGAGACGATTACCGTCGCCGATCTCGCGCACAAGATGGCCGTCAAGGCCGCCGAGGTGATCAAGACTTTGATGAAGCTCGGCACCATGGTCACGATCAACCAGGTGCTCGATCAGGAAACGGCGATGATCGTCGTCCAGGAAATGGGGCACAAGGCGATCGCGGCGAAGCTCGACGATCCGGACGTGATGCTCGCCGAATCGGCGCAGACCTCGACTGCCGAAATCCTGCCGCGGCCGCCAGTCGTGACCGTGATGGGCCACGTCGACCACGGCAAGACGTCGCTCCTCGACTTCATCCGCCGCACGCGCGTCGCCAGCGGCGAAGCCGGCGGCATTACGCAGCATATCGGCGCGTATCACGTTGAAACGCCCAAGGGCGTCATCACTTTCCTCGATACCCCGGGCCACGAGGCGTTCACCGCGATGCGCGCGCGCGGCGCCAAGGTTACCGATATCGTGGTCCTGGTCGTGGCCGCTGACGACGGCGTGATGCCGCAGACCAAGGAAGCGATCGCGCACGCCAAGGCCGGCGGCGTGCCCATCGTCGTCGCGATCAACAAGATCGACAAGCCGGAGGCCAATCCGGAACGGGTCAAGCAGGAGCTCGTCACCGAGGGCGTGTTGCCGGAGGAATACGGCGGCGAAGCGCAGTTCGTCGAGGTCTCCGCAAAAACCGGCAAGGGCATCGACAGCCTGCTCGACGCGATTCTGCTCCAGGCCGAAGTGCTCGAGCTCAAGGCGCCCAGGGATGCGCTGGCAAAGGGCATCGTGATCGAGTCGCGTCTGGACAAGGGCAAAGGACCGCTCGCGACCGTGCTCGTCCATTCGGGCACGTTGAAGCGCGGCGATATCGTCCTCGCCGGCGCGGTGTTCGGCCGCGTCCGGGCGA
The DNA here is from genome assembly GCA_035937415.1 of Edaphobacterium sp. (SeqCode). Lineage (GTDB taxonomy): Bacteria > Pseudomonadota > Gammaproteobacteria > Burkholderiales > Casimicrobiaceae > PALSA-1003. Next base: position 48,428 of record DASZIB010000046.1, read on the forward strand.
TGACCGACGAGACCGGCAAGAGCGTGCACGGCGCCGGGCCGGCAATTCCGGTCGAGATCCAGGGCTTGTCCGACGTCCCGCTCGCCGGGGAGGAGGTCATGGTCCTGGGCGACGAGCGCAAGGCGCGCGAAATCGCGCTGTTTCGTCAAGGCAAGTTCCGCGATGTGAAGCTCGCCAAGCAGCAGGCGGCGAAGCTCGAGAACATGTTCGCCGAAGGCAGCGAGAACGAGGTCAAGACGCTCACGCTGATCGTCAAGGCCGATGTGCAGGGTAGCTACGAGGCGCTGGCCACGGCGCTCTCCAAGCTTTCGACGGCCGAGGTCAAGGTCAACATCGTGCATGCCGCCGTGGGCGGGATCACGGAGTCCGACGTCAACCTGGCGCTGGCCTCGAAGGCGGTCATCATCGGCTTCAACGCCCGGGCCGACGTGGCCGCGCGCAAGCTGGCCGAGCACAACGGCGTCGATATCCGCTACTACAACATCATCTATGAGGCGGTCGACGAGGTGAAGGCCGCGCTCTCCGGCATGCTCTCGCCGGAGAAGAAGGAGAGCCAGCTGGGGCTCGTCGAAGTGCGCGAGGTGTACCGCATCTCCAAGGTCGGCACGGTCGCCGGCTGCTATGTTCTCGAGGGCCTGGTCCGCCGTGGCGCCCGGGTCCGGCTGTTGCGCGCCAACGTGGTCATTCACGACGGCGAACTCGATTCGCTCAAGCGTTTCAAGGACGACGTGCGGGAGGTCAAGGCAGGTTTCGAGTGCGGTCTTTCGGTGAAGGGCTACAACGACATCGAAAAGGGCGATCAGCTCGAAGTGTACGAAATCGTCGAGGTCTCGCGGACGCTGTAGGAGCGAAGCATCGCCCCGCGACTTCCAGGGTCGCGGCGTCGGTGCCAAACCGCTCGCGACGACCGCCACGGCAACGCGACGCGGCCCTCGCGACGCACGGCAAGGCAGAGCGCATGAAACGACATTCGCAACGCGCCCAACGCGTCGGCGACCAGATCCAGCGCGAACTCGCGGATATCCTGCGCCTTCAGGTCAAGGATCCGCGCATCGGCATGGTGACCGTGACCGCGGTCGAGGTCTCGCCGGACTTGTCGCACGCGAAGGTGTTCGTCACCCACCTCGGCGGCGCCGAGCAGGCGGCTACGGTGGTGGTCGCGCTGCAGCACAGCGCGGGCTTTCTGCGTAGCGAGCTGTCGCATCGGCTTGACCTCTACAGCGTGCCCCAGCTGCACTTCGCCTATGACGATTCGATCGAGTCGGGCCTGCGTCTGTCGAAGCTGATCGACGACGCGCTGGCCGATGATCGCAAGCACTCCTCGTGAAATGACCGCGGCAAGGCCCGCGCGCCTGCCGACGCGCCGCATTGACGGCGTGCTGCTGCTGGACAAGCCGAAGGGACTGTCGTCCAACGCCGTGCTGCAGCACGCGAAGCGCCTCTATCAGGCCGACAAGGCGGGCCATACGGGGACGCTGGACCCGCTGGCAACCGGGCTGTTGCCGATTTGCTTCGGCGATGCGACCAAGTTCGCGCACGCCCTGCTCGATGCGGACAAAACCTACGTCGCGGTGCTGCGCCTCGGCATGACGACGACCACCGGCGATGCCGAGGGCGAAATCGTCGCTGCGCAGCCGGTGGGCTCGTCCCGACAGGACGTCGAGGCGGTGCTGCGCCGCTTTGTGGGCCGCATTGCGCAGGTGCCGCCGCGCCATTCCGCGCTCAAGCGCGACGGGCGCAAATACTACGAGTACGCGCGCGAAGGCGTGGAAATCGCCCGCCATCCGCGCGAGGTCGAGATTCATGAACTCGCCCTGCTGGATTGGCGCGAGCCAGATATGGAACTGCGCGTGCATTGCGGCAAGGGCACCTACATCCGCGCGCTCGCCGAAGACATCGGCGCGGCGCTGGGCTGCGGCGCGCATCTGACCGCGTTGGCGCGGACCGCGACCGGCAAATTCGCGCTTGCCGACGCGCACACGCTCGATGAGCTGCAAGGGCGGCCGACGGTGGATCGCGACGCCTTCCTGTTGCCGGTCGATGCGCTGGTCTCGACGTTGGCCCGCCTCGATCTCGATGCGCCTGACGCCATTCGTCTTGCGCACGGCCAGCCGGTGGCGCGGGCGGAACTGGGCGACGGCATGGTGCGCGTGTACGCGGCCGGAATCTTTGCCGGGGTGGCTGCCGTTGCCGGCGGCGTGCTGCGCGCGCGCCGCTTGGTCGCGCAGGTCACGCCGCGCGCGAGTCCCGCGTGAGATGGGGCAGAGCACGCCCTACCGGCGCATCGCCCCTTTCTGGCTGCAGTTCTTCCGCACCGCTTCATAGCGGCGCAGCTCGAAGCGTTGCCCGGCAACGGGCATTGCCAGGGGTCGCTCTGCATTCCTTGGTAGGAGCCGAGAAGGGATTGGTCGGGCGGCTGCGTGTTTCGTCGCCTCGAGGCACGGTCCGTCGCGTGGGGATTCATGTCCGCTCCGCGCTCTCCTAGGATCTAAGGCACCCGAACGGTGCCTCCGTTAAGGGCGCGGCCCGGTATCCCATTGCCTGCACATTCGAACCGTCGGTCCTCAGGGGAGTGGCTCATGCGGCGAACGATCAGCATTCTGCTCTTGTGGCTCCCGGCGCTGGCATGCGCCGGGCCGCAGAGTCCGGAAGGCCGATGGGAAGGCTCCCTGCAGATTCCCGGACGGGAACTGCGACTGGTGGTGGACCTGGCGCAGGACGGTTCGGGAGCCTGGAGAGGATCGATCATCATTCCGGGCCTTGGAATAAAGGGCGCGCCGCTGTCTAACCTCGTTGTGACCGACACCAACCTCACCTTCGACAGCGGCAATTTGCTGCGCACCCCAACCCACGGGCCGGCCACTTTCAAGGCCCATCTGAGCGCAGTCGATGGCCTGGCCGGCGAAATGAGCCAGGGCGGCAACGTCGCAGTTTTCCTTCTGCAGCGCATTGCCTCGCCCCAGGTGGAGTCGCTCCCCCGCAGCACCGCCGTCGGGCGAGAGATCGAGGGCCGGTGGATCGGGGACTACGAACTCGGCGGCTACCCACGGCATGTCACGATCACGCTCGAGAATCATGCCGCTGCCGGCGCGACGGCCCGATTCGTCATTGTCGGCAAGCAGACGACCAATCTGCCGGTGGACCTCGTGATCGAAGAAGGCAATTTTCTGAGAATCGAATCGCAGACAGACCATGTCGCGTTCGAAGGACGCTTCTTCAAGGACAGCGGCGAGATCAGAGGCGTCGTCGAACTGGGGCCGTTCGAACCTCCGCTGGTGCTGCGCCGTGCTTCCGCGGGGGCGCCATGAAGACACCGCTGTTCGCGCTCACGCTGGCGACCATGCTGGTTTCCGGCGTGGCGGGCGCGCAAGCGATGTTTCGCGGCGACGCCGCTCACGCCGGCCTGTATCGTGACGACGGACCGCGGCAGTTCCATCGTGTCAAGTGGAAGTTTCCCACCGGCGACCGGATCGTCTCATCAGCGGTATTTGCGGACGGGGTGGTCTACTTCGGTAGCGACGATGGAAACGTCTACGCCGTCGCTGCGGCTGACGGACGTCAACTCTGGAAGCGCAAGACAGGCGGACCGGTTGCCGCAACACCGGCGATCGCCGGCGGAATGCTCTACATCGGCAGTTACGACGGCAAGTTCTACGCGCTGGACATGCACACCGGCGCACCGCAGTGGAAGTTCACCACCGGCGGCGAGCGGCGATTCGAGGCGAAAGGCTTGCATGGCATGCAACCGAAGAACCAGACCATCGCCGATCCGTACGACGTCTACCTGTCGAGCCCGGTGCTCGGGGGAGGGGTGGTTTATTTCGGGAGCGGCGACGGCAACGTTTATGCGCTCGACGCCACCTCCGGCGATCTGAAATGGAAATTCCAGACCGGCGATGTCGTGCACGCTTCGCCCGCGTACGCCGACGGCGTGGTGTTCTTTGGCAGCTGGGATAGTTACTTCTATGCGGTCGACGCGCGCACCGGAGTCGAAAAATGGCGCTTTCACGGCGGAGAAGATCCGGTAATCCACAACCAAGTCGGGTTCCAGTCGTCGCCCGCCGTCGTGAATGGCGTGGTGTACACCGGTTGCCGGGACTCGAATCTCTATGCGATCGATGCGGCCACCGGCAAGGAGAAGTGGCATTTCGACAACGACGGCAGCTGGGTGAACAGTTCACCTGCGGTGACGCAGGGCAAGGTAATCTTCGGCACCTCGGATTCACGGCTCTATCGGGTGCTCGACGCCGAGTCCGGCAAGCCGCTCGTACGGCAGCAGGACAAGGCCTATATCTTTTCGTCGCCAGCGGTGGCGGGCAACCTGGTCTTCATCGGTGTCCTCAACGGCACGCTGGAAGCTCGCGATCTCAACAGTGGGGACCTCGTCTGGGAATTCCAGACCGAGGCGTCGCGACAGAATCGCGGCTGGGTCCTGACCGCAGACCGTCAATACAACCAGCCGCTGCTCTTCTGGTCGAGCTGGCGCGAAGCGCCGATCGTCGGGGCGATGCAGCAATCCGGGGTCGGATCGATCTTCTCTTCGCCGCTCGTCGTCGGCGGCGTGGTCTACTTCGGCAGCGCCGACGGCAATATGTACGCGCTGGAGTAGCGGGCGCAGGTGCGGAATAAAGGAACGCTGGCGCCCCCCGACCTGGAATTCCGACCCGATAGCGCCGTTCCAGCGCACGCTGCGCGCATTCCCGAATGCAATCATTCATCCAGGTTGCCGCTTGAATCCTAAGCACTTTTCGAGGTACAATCGCGCTCTTTCGCGAAGTTTGGGGCAAGCTAATGGCAGTTACGCTTCAGGAGAAGGCCCAGGTCATCGCCGAGCACCAGCGGGTCAAGGGTGACACGGGCTCGCCGGAGGTGCAGATCGCACTACTGACGGCGCGCATCAACGGCCTCAACGACCACTTCAAGGTTAACGTCAAGGATCACCATTCCCGGCGCGGCTTGCTGCGCATGGTCTCGCGCCGGCGCAAGCTGCTCGACTACCTCAAGACGCGCAACAGCGACAGCTACCGCGCGCTCATCGAGAAACTGGGCCTGCGCAAATAACGCTCGTGTTGGCAACGCGCCCGCTGCGGCGTTCGCGATTACCCATGACCGAAGTCTGCGCCGAATCCCATTTGATCAACCTGCCACTGGCTGCGTATTTGAACGCCGCCATTGGCACTTCCGCATCCCGAGGATCACTGTGCAAAACATCATCAAGAAGTCGCTGTCGTACGGCAAGCACACGCTGACGCTGGAGACCGGCGAAATTGCCCGCCAAGCGGGCGGCGCGGTACTGGCGAGTCTTGACGACAGCGTCGTGCTGGTCACCGTCGTCGCTGCCAAGCAGGCGAAACCCGGTCAGGACTTCTTTCCGCTGACCGTCGACTACCAGGAAAAAACCTACGCCGCCGGCCGCATCCCCGGCGGCTTTTTCAAGCGTGAAGGCCGGCCCTCCGAAAAGGAGACGCTCACCTCGCGCCTGATCGACCGCCCGATCCGGCCGCTGTTCCCGGACGGTTTTCACAACGAGGTGCAGGTTATCGCGACGGTCATGTCCGTCGACCCCGAGGTCGATCCCGATATTCCGGCGCTCATCGGCGCCTCGGCCGCGATCGCGCTGTCCGGCATCCCGTTCAACGGGCCGATCGGCGCGGCGCGCGTCGGCTACCTCGACGGTCAATACGTGCTCAACCCGACCAAGACCGAGCTTACGACCTCGACGCTTGACCTGGTCGTCGCCGGCACCGAGGCGGCCGTGCTGATGGTCGAATCGGAAGCGAAGGAGTTGCCCGAAGAAGTGATGCTCGGCGCAGTCGTTTACGGCCACCAGCAGCAACAGGCAGTCATCGAGCTTATCCATCAGCTGGTCGAGGCAGCGGGCAAGCCGCTGTGGGACTGGCAGGCGCCGGTGCAGGACGATGCGCTGATCGCGAAGGTCGCGGTCGCCGCCGAGGCCGATCTGCGCGCAGCGTATGCGCTGCGCCAGAAGCAGGCGCGCCAGCAGCGCTTGAAAGAGATCGCCGCCAAGGTCGAGGCCGAATGCCTTGCCCCGGACGCCGATGCCAACGCGAAGAATCACGTCAACAACCTGTTGTTCGACATCGAGTCGAAGATCGTCCGCAATCAGATCCTTTCCGGGGAGCCGCGCATCGACGGCCGCGACACGCGCACCGTACGCCCGATATCCATCCGCACCGGCGTGCTGCCGCGCACCCATGGCTCGGCGCTGTTCACGCGCGGCGAGACCCAGGCCATGGTCGTGGCGACGCTGGGCACCGCCCGCGACGAGCAGATCATCGACGCGCTGATGGGTGAATACCGCGAGCGGTTCATGTTCCACTACAACATGCCGCCGTATGCGACGGGGGAAACCGGCCGTGTCGGCTCGCCGAAGCGCCGCGAAATCGGCCACGGCCGGCTCGCCAAGCGCGCCCTGATCGCGGTGCTGCCGACCGGCGAGGCGTTTGCCTATTCGATGCGCGTCGTGTCGGAAATCACCGAATCCAACGGTTCGTCGTCGATGGCGTCGGTCTGCGGCGCGAGCCTGGCGCTGATGGATGCCGGCGTGCCGACCAAGGCGCACGTCGCGGGCATCGCGATGGGGCTGATCAAGGAAGGCAATCGCTTCGCTGTGCTCTCCGACATCCTCGGTGATGAGGACCACCTCGGCGACATGGATTTCAAGGTCGCGGGCACCGACCGCGGCGTGACGGCGCTGCAGATGGATATCAAGATCCAGGGCATCACCAAGGAGATCATGGCGGTCGCGTTGTCGCAGGCGCGCGAGGGCCGCATGCATATCCTGCAGCTGATGCAGCAGGCGCTGCCGCACGCGCGCGAGGAAATCTCGGAGTTCGCACCGCGGATGATGACCTTCAAGATCAACCCGGAGAAGATCCGCGACGTCATCGGCAAGGGTGGCGCGGTGATCCGCGCGCTGACCGAAGAGACGGGCACGACGATCGATATCCAGGATGACGGCTCGGTCACCATCGCCTCGGTGAACGCCGACGCCTGCAACGCGGCGCGCAAGCGCATCGAGGAAATCACGGCCGACGTCGAAGTCGGCAGGATCTACGAAGGCCAGGTTATCCGGTTGCTAGACTTCGGCGCAATCGTGCAGATCCTCCCCGGGCGCGACGGGTTACTGCACATCTCGCAGATCGCCAAGGAGCGCGTCAACCAGGTGTCGGATTACCTCAAGGAAGGACAGCACGTCCGCGTCAAGGTGCTCGAAGCGGACGAGAAAGGCCGCGTGCGGTTGTCGATGAAGGCCGCCGCGGAAGACGAAGCGCATAAGGCGGCTCCGCTGGCAGCTGCGCCGGCGGAAGCGCCGGCGACCCCGACCGCCTGAGCGCTGCCGCAATCGGGAACGAGACCTGGAGGGGGCCACGTGCCCCCTCCTTGCATTCGGAGGTCACGATGACTGCATCGCCGACGCGTATCGAGCGCGACACTTTCGGCTCGATCGCCGTCCCCGCCGACCGGCTGTGGGGCGCGCAGACGCAGCGCTCGCTGGAGCACTTCCACATCTCGAACGAGAAGATGCCTGCGGCGCTTATCCGCGCGCTCTTGATCGTCAAGCGCAGTGCCGCGCGGGTCAACGTCGCACTGGGCTTGCTCGACGCGAAGAAAGCCAACGCAATCATCGCCGCCGCAGACGAGGCCCTGGCAGGGGCGCACGCGGAAGAATTTCCGCTCGCGGTCTGGCAGACCGGCTCGGGCACGCAGACCAACATGAACGTCAACGAAGTGCTGGCTAATCGCGCATCGGAATTGCTGGGTGGGCCGCGCGGCGAAGGCCGGCTGGTGCATCCCAACGACGACGTCAATCGCGGCCAGTCGTCGAACGACGTCTTTCCGACGGCGATGAACGTGGCGGCCGCCGAGACCGTGTCGCGTGCCCTGCTGCCGTCGCTCGAGGCGCTCGAGACGACGCTTGCGGCAAAGGCCACCGCATTCGCCGACATCGTCAAGATCGGGCGCACGCATCTGCAGGATGCGACGCCGCTCACCCTGGGACAGGAATTCTCAGGCTACGCGGCGCAGCTTGGGCACGCGCGCGCCCACATTGCGGCGGCACTGCCGCACGTGTTTGAGCTGGCGCTGGGCGGCACCGCCGTGGGCACGGGACTCAACACGCATCGCGAATTCGGCGTGCGCGTCACCGCGGAAATCGCCGCCTACACGAACTTGCCGTTCGTCAGCGCACCCAACAAGTTCGAGGCGATGGCGGCAGCCGACGCCCTGGTCAATCTGCACGGCACCCTGAAGGCGCTTGCCGCGGCGCTGGTGAAGATAGGCAACGACGTGCGCTGGCTCGCGAGCGGTCCGCGCTCGGGCCTGGGGGAGATCACGATTCCGGAGAACGAGCCGGGCAGCTCGATCATGCCGGGCAAGGTAAACCCGACGCAATGCGAGGCGCTGACCATGCTCTCGGCACAGGTCATCGGCAACGACGTCGCGGTCAATTTCGGCGGCGCATCGGGCAACTTCGAGCTCAATGTCTACCGGCCGCTGATCAGCCACAACGTGCTGCAGAGCATCCGGCTGCTGGCCGACGGGATGGCGAGTTTCGACACGTATTGCGCCCGCGGCATCGAGCCCAATCGCGAGCGGATCGCCGAGCTGGTGGCGCGCTCGCTGATGCTGGTCACCGCGCTCAACCCGCACATCGGCTACGACAAGGCCGCGGCAATCGCGAAGAAGGCGCACCGCGAGGCGACCACGCTCAAGGAGGCCGCGCTGGCGCTGGGCTACGTCACCGAGAAGCAGTTCGACGAATGGGTGCGGCCGGAGCGGATGATCGGGCCCACGGATTGAAGCTCCGCATCACTGCAATAGCGCGTCGCCACTTACGGTGACGGTCACATCGGTCGTCCCGCCCTCCATCGCGACCGGGGCGCCGCCCGCCGGGCTTGCCGTCGCCATCGCGCGCGCCATCGGGTAGACGCGCCCGCCGTCCGCCGTCTGCACCGTCACGTGCCCGGGCTTCCACGCGGAGAATCCCAATCCCTGCGCTGCCTGCTGTGCGCGCATCTGCCAGGTCTTGATCGCCTGCTGCGTTACGCTGTCTTCGGCCTTGCGCCGCGTGTTCTCTGCCAGCGAAAAGCCCATGCCGGACAGCAGCAGGCCAGTTTCGTCTTGCAGCCGTGAGATCAGCGCGGCCGCGGTGGTGAAATCACCGGCTTCGAGCGTGAGCGTCTGCATGACGCGCCAGCGTGTCGCCTTGACCTTGTCGCTCACCTGTTGCGTCGAATAGCCTGCCGTCGCAACCTTGATCGACGGGAATTCCTTGGCGGTCGCGAGCGCCTTGGCGATCGTCGCGTTGACCTGGCTCGCGGCGGCGCTCGCACTCGCGTTCTCCGCCTCGGCGTGCAGCCACGCCTGCAATCGATCGTTGTTGACCGTCGCCGTTGCCGACGCGGTCACGGTAACGGTGGGCGGTGCCGGCGCCGGTACTTGCGCGGTGGCGCTCGCAGCGACGCACAGGGCCGCGCCAAGCCGGCGCGTGTGCGCCAGCGCTCGGGTGACGCGAATGGACATCATGCATGGCTCCTTGCGGACGCGACCCGCCGGGGTAGCTCCTCGATTGCCTGCCGGTTCGACCAGGAAAAACAGCGCGGCGCCGCCTCTGCCCACGGCAGCCAGAGATACGACAAGTGTTCTTCGGGAGCAAGGCGCACGGCGACCGGCTCCGGAACCTGGAGCGAGAAGACGTGCTCGGTATTGTGCGTCGTGCCGGCGGGATAGCGGTATCGCCAGCGCGGAAAGATGGCGTACTCGTTGCTGAGCTGCCAGTCGACAACACCGCCGTACGCGCCCGCCTCGAGCCCGGTCTCCTCGGCAAGCTCGCGTGTCGCCGTTTGCACCAGCGTCTCGCCGGCTTCCTGGCTGCCTGTCACCGACTGCCAGTAGCCCGGATAGTCGGCCCGCTCGAGCAGCAGCACGCGCAGATCCGGGGTATGCACGAGCACCAGCGTCGAGATCGGAATCTTGGACGCCAAGCCACCCGCCGCTCAGGCGACAAAAACCCAGAACGGCTTGTGTCGTTCCTGCCAGTATTCCGCCGCTTCGGAAAGCGTCTCCTCCAGCGTGTCCCAGTCGACGGGGTAGGCCTTGTGGTAGCCCGGGGCGTGGCGCAACACGACGGCCATGCCGTGATTACCCAGCCAGTCGCTGTCCTCGAGGCAGTCGGCAAGCGCATCCCAGTTGTCGCCGAAATGCGGCGGCAGCTGGAGCCCCTTGCCGAGTGCCGCCATCAGTTCGCTCTTGCCGCCGACGCCGTGCAGATCGACAACGCGATACTTGAGCTTGGCCGCTGCCGCAGCGGCCTTGATCGCGTCGAGCGCGCCCGACCATTCGTGCACGCCGGCGTCGGCCGCGATCGCCAGATCGGGGGGCTTCATGGCTGGATCTTCCGGAACGACTGATAATGATCGTCGGAATAGTAGCACTCGGAAAGGGCTGCAGCATGACCGCCGCAGACGATGCGCCGCGCGCCGCGGCCGCGCACGCCCGGTGTCGGGACGGTGTATTCGTGGTAGTAACCGCGCGGCCTGGGAGGCAGCATCCGTTCCCGGTTGCCAAACACGACGCCATCGCGCGAGTAGGGAAACGGGCCGCCGGCGTGAATCCGTTCGAGGGTAACGTGAGCTTGCGCCGGCAGAGCCTGCGCGGCGATTTCGTCCGCCGCCGGCTCCTTGCCGGTGCAGACCAGCGGCGCGAACGTCAGCGCAATGCTGACGAGCAAGCAACCGACAAGCGTGCCTGCCCGGGATCTGCGCGTCTTGATCATCGCCTCATTCTAACCGCGCCGCACCGAGCGAGCGCCGCCGCTTCGCATCTGCAGTGAGGGGCCAGAACTCCGCGCGCTCCCGGGGTCCCGGTTGACGCTGCACGTCAAGCTCCCTACAATGCGCCGGCCCACCGCACGGGGCCGCGACTGCAGGCTTCAGCCAACTTTGCACGGGCCCGATTGGGAAACGCAACCCACCTGACAACCGTTATCCCGCCCTGGCGGCTCCGGCCGCTGGCGGCAGCAATCGTCGCTATCGGCGCGCTGGTTCCCGAACCGGGCCGCGCGGCGACGCTGACGGTCGCGACGCTTGCCCAGTCCAGCGGCGTGGCATGCACGCTGCGCGATGCGCTCCACTCGGTCGACGCCCAGGCCGATCAGGGCCAGTGCGTGGCCAGCGGTGCCTACGGCGTGAACGACCGCGTCGACTTCACGCCGGCGCTGACCGGCTCCATCACGTTCTTCAGCACCGATCCGCTCTCCGCCAATCCGCTCGACCCTTCGGCGCTCGTCATTCAACGCCCAATCATTGTGCAGGGGGCCGGTTCGGCGCTGCTGACGCTCACCTGCGGCAACGTCGCCGCGCGCCTGCTCGAGGTGGACGCCGGCGCAGGCAGCGTGAGCCTGGACGGTGTCACGATCGCCAACTGCCAGGCGTCCGGATTCGGACAGGGCGGCGGCGTGCTCGTCGCTGCCAAGCTAGGTAAAACGCGCACAACGCTGGCACTGTCCGACGTGACCTTGACCGGAAACCGAGCCGTTGTCGGCGGCGGTCTCGCCCTTTCCGGGCCCAATGTCGGGACGACGGTGACGCTGACTGCGTGCAACGTCTTCGCCAACAACGCCATCGTAAACGGCGGTGGCCTCGCGGTCGACAGCAACATCCTGCATGTCGTCGACAGCGTGGTGGCAGGAAACTCCGCCCAGTTGGGCGGCGGCGCCTCGGCCGTGGGCGCATTAGCCGACATCACTTTTACACGGGCGACCATCAGCAGCAATGTAGCGAACATCCGCGGCGGCGGAATCTACGTACAACAAGCCGCCGGCACGGTGCTTGATTCGACCATTGCCAACAACCAGGCTGTCGAGGGCGGCGGAGTGTTCGTCGACCGTGGCCGTTTCGGCGCGACCAATTCCACGCTGAGCGGCAACCAGGCCAGCGACAAGGGCAGCGCGCTCTTCATCAACAGCGGCGGCCCAGGCGCGTTACTGCTCGCGAACAGCACGATCGCGGCCAATATTTCCCGCCTCGCAGGCGCCGTAGCGGTCGAAAATACGCTTCCGCTCGGGATGATGACGCCCGCCGTGGCCATCATCATCGATACCATTGTTGCCGGCAATGAAGCTACGCCGGATATTGAAGCCAACGATCCACTGGTGCCCGGCGGAGTCCCGTGGGACGTTTCCTACAGCGTGATCGGTCAGCCGGGCACGGTGACCCTGGTCGGAACCGGCAACAAGACCGGGCCCGCGGTCCCGCCGCCCTTCGGCGCGAGCGGCTGGCTGGGTCCGCTGCAGGACAACGGCGGCCCGACGCAGACGCACGCCCTGTTGACCGGGCCCGATCCGGTGGTCCCCAATCCTGCCCTGGACGCGGGCGACCCGGCATTCTCGGGGCTCCAGTACGACCAGCGCGGCGCGCCGTTCCTGCGGGTGCAGAACGGCAGGGTCGACATCGGCGCCTACGAGCTGCAAGTCCAGCAACAATCCGTGCCGGGCCTGCGCGGCCGGGCGCTCTTCGCCCTGTCGGCATTGCTTGGCTGGCTCGGCTGGCGGCGGCTGCGGCAGCGCCGGCTGGCGCGTTAGCGGTCGTTACAGCGCCACGACCCCGTTGTGGCGCGTGACGATGGTCGGGTCGACGTGGATGAGAAAGCCAAGCTGGCGCAACACGTGGCAGATCCAGAAATCCTCGGAGAGATAGTCGCCGGCGACCACACCGACCCGGAACACGTCGTACTGGATGCTGCCGCCGCTCGCCTCGCCCGCCATCGCGCTGCGCTCGTAGACGCGCTGCTCGCGCTTGGCCTCGGCCACCAGCGCGTCGGTTGCCGCGCGCGAGAGCAGCAGCGCGGCCGTGCCGACGCGTTCGGCAATGATGAGCGCGCCGTCCTCGCCCAGTGCCTTGCCCACATTGAACAGCCGCCCGCCGTCGGGACCGAGGCCCTTGAGCGCGACCGGCGCCGCGATGACGTCCTTGCCGGAGCCCAGCATGCGCGACAGGCCCTCGCAGGGCAGGTGAACGTCGCCGTCGAGAAACAGCAGGTGCGTGAATTCGCGGCGCTCGTGGAACGCGGAAATGATCGTGTTGCGGGCGCGAGTGATCAGGCTCTCGTTGCCGATGGTCATCAGCGTGAACGGAATCGCCTGCCGTTGAAACACCAGCAGCGCGCTCACGTAATCGACGTGCACCTGCCCGGCATACGCCGGCGTGCCGATGAGCAGATTGACGTTCGCTACCGACGCTAGAGGCTGAGCGGCGATGACCATCGGCGTCAAGTATATCGCCTACGGCAACAGCAGCGGCTACGGGCTGACGGCGATCGCGTACGCGCGCGCGCTGCACAACGCCGGCGTGCCGGTATGGTGGCAACCGTGGTTCTTGGGCCCGCGTCCGGAAATGTGGCGGGCCGAGGACGGGTTGGCCCGCCTGCCGCTCGGGCGCGCCGCGGAGGGCGACGCGGCGCTCGCGGATCTGCCCTCGCTCGTCGCCGCGCTCACGCGCCCGATCGCCTACGACACCGTGCTGGTGCATACCGTGCCGGAGCATTGGCCGCGTTTTATCGAGGTCGGCAAGCGGGCCGTCGGCTACACCGCGTGGGAGACCGATGCCGTGCCGTCGCACTGGCCGGAACTGCTTAACGCAATGGACGCGATCGCGGTTCCGTCACGGCAGAACGCCGAGGTTTTCGTGCGCGGCGGCGTCACGGTGCCGGTGCACGTCGTGCCCCACATCCGCCGCCACGCCTGGAGTGACACGGCGCGCGATGACGCGATTGCGCTCCGGCTGCGGCTGCGCGTCCCCGACGATCACTTCGTCTTTTACAGCATCGCCGCCTGGGATCCGCGCAAGGCGCTGGGCGATCTTGTGGCGACGTTCGTGCGCACGTTCAGCGCGCAAGATCGCGTGACGCTGCTCATCAAAACTTCAGCCGCGGTCAGCAATGCGGCGGAGGGAGGCGGCATGCCGGTGGAAGGCGCGCTGCGCGAGATCGCCCGTGCGGCGCAGCCGGGTGCCGGCCGCGAACCTCCCAACTTCGCGGTGATCGCCGCCGACGACATCAGCGGCCGCACGCTCGATGCCATCCACGCGCTCGGCGACTGCTTTGTATCGCTCAGCCACGGCGAAGGCTGGGGCATGGGGGCATTCGACGCCGCCGCTGGGGGCAAGCCAGTGCTCATGACCGGCTGGGGCGGCCAGCTCGACTACCTTGGCGCGGACTACCCGGGGCTCATCGACTATCGCCGGGTCGGCGTGAGCGGCTGGTTGCCGCACGCGTCCTATCAACCGACGCAATCCTGGGCCGCAGCCGATCCGGGCCACGCCGCGGCTTTGATGCGCGCGGCCGTGGCACGCGAGCCGCGCCTGCTCGAAGCGGCCGCCGCGACGCGCGAGGCGATCGCCAATCGCTACGCCGAGCCTGTCGTCGCGCGCCAACTCGTGGCTGCGCTCGATGGCTGAGGTTCCGCCTGTCTTTCACTTCGTCTTCGGCCTCAAGCCGCAGCGCGAGGCCATGCACATCGTGCATTACCTTTGTCTCGAGTCGTGCCGGCGCGTTAATCGGCCGCGCGCGATCTGTCTTCACTATCGGCACGAGCCCTACGGGCCCTGGTGGGAACGCATCAAGCCGCACCTGTGCCTGCGCCACATAGGCCCGGCGAGCCTCGTTCCCGACCCGGCGCGCTACGACGCGACGCCCGAGGGCCGGCTCATCCGTGATGCCGGCTGGAGCTACGCGCACGAAGCGGATTTCCTGCGTCTCGCGCTGCTGGTCGAGGAAGGCGGCGTCTACGCCGACATGGACACGCTTTTCATCGCGCCCCTGCCAGCGCATCTTTTCGGTCAGCCGTTCGTGCTCGGTGAGGAAGCGCCGGTTCCCGGCGCCGATGGCGTACTGCGGCCGTCGCTGTGCAATGCGCTGATCCTGGCGCAGCCCGGCGCCGCCTTCGCGCGGCGCTGGCAAGTCACGATGGCGCAGACCTTCGACGGCACCTGGAGCCGGCATTCGTGCCAGGAGGCAGTCCGGCTCTGGGGCGAAATGCCGGAAGCGCTGCACGTCGTGCCCCAGTCCTATTTTTACAAGCACGCGGCGACGCGCCGCGGCGTGGCAACCTTGCTCGAGGGCTTCGATCCGGACGTGGCGGCGGTGTACAGCCTGCACTTGTGGGCGCATCTGTGGTGGGACGCATGGCGCACCGATTTCGCCACGGTGCACGCCGCCACGCTCGACGACGATTACGTGCGCCGGATGCGGACAACCTACGCCGTCCTGGCGCGCCCTTTTCTCGATTGAACGTCAGTCGCCGCCGCTGAAAACGAGCTCGCCCCCCGCGAAGGGCATCGAGAACGCCCCCAGGGGCGGTTCGAATTCGGCGGTGCGCGCACGCAGCACGGCCTCCAGCCGCAGCAGCCGGGCGCCGCGAAAGCCGCGCACCAGGCTGATTGCCGCGTGATGCGCCTGGTCGAAACTGTTCTGACCGTGGAATACGTAGACGTGCAGATAGCCGTGCTCGCGCAGGCGCGCGAAGCTCCGCCCCTGGCGCAGCATCTCCACGACCAGGCCGGTATCCTCTCCCTGGCGCAGCTCCGGATAGCGTGCGAGGGCGTCGCGACGGGCGAACAATGTTCCGGGCGCGAAGTTGAACGGATACGGCTCCTCGTACCAATCGTCCCAGTACATCTCGCGCAGTTCGGTAAACAGGTGTAGCTGGTCGCCTAGGAAGCTGCAGTCGCTCTTCGCCGCGCGCAGCGCCGAGAGCTGGATGTCCAGTCGCCGCGGATGATAGCGATCGTCGTCGTCCCACTGGCAGACGTAGTCGCCGCGCGCGACGGCAAGCGCCGTGTTGCGCAACGCGCCGAGTGTCTGCCCGCTGGCGGCCTGCACGACATTGACCGGCGCGCAGTCGCACTCGCGCGCCAGGCGCACCACGTCCTGGTGCAGAGTGTGCCCGCCGTCGTGGACGATGACGAGCTCGCGGTCGCGCGCGGTCTGGCCGCAGAAGTCGGCGAGCGCGCGCGCCAGTACCGCGAGCCGGCCTTCCTGGGTCACCGTGAAACAGCTTATCATCCGCGCTCGCTATGCAAGGCGTCAGCTACCTCATCACCTATCGCGAATCGGGCAGCAACGATCGGCGCGAGAACTTGCGCGCGGTGCTGCGCTGGCTCGCGCAATGGCCGGAGATTGACATCGTCGTCGTCGAGCAAGACACGGTGCCGCGTCTCGAGGCGCCGCTCGAATACGGGCGCGGCGCGGCGCGGTTCGCCTACAATCCGGGACCTTTCAACAAGGCCTGGGGACTCAATCTCGCGATGCGCTTTGCGCGCTCGCCGGTGCTCGCCATCGGCGACGCGGACGTGATGGCTCCGCATACGCTGGCGGCCGCGGCGGAGCGCTGCCGGAGCGTCGCGGCGGTCAAGCCGTACCGGACGATCGTCGATCTCACGCCCGAGGAAACGGCGCCGGTGCGCGCTGGCGAGTGGAGTCTGCTGCCGCCGC
The DNA here is from genome assembly GCA_035937415.1 of Edaphobacterium sp. (SeqCode). Lineage (GTDB taxonomy): Bacteria > Pseudomonadota > Gammaproteobacteria > Burkholderiales > Casimicrobiaceae > PALSA-1003. The sequence goes on from DASZIB010000046.1 coordinate 64,940, forward strand.
GCCCGGCCGGCGCGCTGCCCAGTCGCGAAGGTCAAGGCGAGTATGTGGTCTTCGCCGGCGGCCTGTTCCTCATCCAGCACGAGTGGCTGCTGCGCCTGGGCGGGTTCGACGAGCGTTTCCGCGGCTGGGGCGGCGAAGACGATGCGCTGACGCAGAAACTCCTCCGTGCCGGGGTACCAACGGTGGAGATCGACGGCCCGCCGGCATTGCATCTGTGGCATCCGCGCGCGCCGGAGACGACCTTCGGCCATCCGCACTACGCCGCCAATCGCCGCCTGCTGGACGATTACCGCGCGTACAGCGACGCCGAGTTCACGCGCCTGTGCGAGGTGCAGCGCCAGCTTATGGGCCATCTGAACAAGTATCGCCCGGCGAATTGAGCGGCGCGCGAGCGGCTGCAGCTCAAGCGGGCTTCAGCTGATCCGACGGCCGGATGCGAATGTGCAGCTCGCGCAATTGCTGCTCGGTGACCGGTGAGGGCGCGTCGACCAGCAGGTCCTGGCCGCGCTGCGTCTTCGGGAACGCGATCACGTCGCGGATCTGCTCGACGCCGGCCATCAATGCGACCAGGCGGTCGAGGCCGAACGCGATGCCACCATGCGGCGGTGCCCCGTACTGCAGCGCCTTGAGCAGAAAACCGAACTTGCGTTGCTGGTCCTCGGGGCTGATGTTGAGCGCGCGGAACACCTTCGCCTGCACCTCCTGCCGATGAATGCGCACTGAGCCACCGCCGATCTCCCAGCCGTTGAGCACGACGTCGTACGCCTTGGCCAGCGCGTGCCCCGGATCGGTCTCGAACAGCGCTTCGTGGCCGTCCTTCGGCGCGGTGAAGGGATGATGGCGCGCAGCCCAGGTCCGGGTTTCAGCGTTGAACTCGAACATCGGGAAATCGACGACCCAGAGCGGCCGCCAGCCGGCGACTGCGAGGCCGCGGTCGTGGCCGACCTTTGCGCGCAGGGCGCCGAGCGCGTCGGCAACGATTTTTTCCTGGTCGGCGCAGAAGAAAATCAGGTCACCGGTCGCGGCCCCCGTCCGGGCGACGATCGCGCGCAACACTTCCGCCGGCAGGAACTTGACGATCGGCGATTGCAGGCCCTCGTCATTGGGCTTGGCGGCGTCATTGACCTTGATGTAGGCGAGGCCCTTCGCACCATAGATGGCGACGAACGCGGTGTAATCGTCAATCTCCTTGCGCGTCAGGGTTCCGCCACCGGGAACGCAGAGAGCCGCCACCCGCCCGTTGGGCAGGTCCGCGGCCGCGCGGAACAACTTGAACTCGACCGCCCGCATCAAATCGGTCAGCTCGGCTAGCTTGAGCGGCACGCGCAGGTCCGGCTTGTCCGAGCCGTAGTCGCGCATCGCCTCGGCGTAGGTCAGCACCGGAAAGGGCTGCGGCAGGGCGATGCCGAGCGCATCCTGGAACAGCGCGACGACGAGCCCTTCCATCAGTGCACACAGTTCCGTCTCGTCGAGAAAGGACGTTTCCACGTCGATCTGGGTGAACTCGAGCTGCCGGTCGGCGCGCAGGTCCTCGTCGCGGAAGCACTTGACGATTTGGTAGTAGCGATCGAAGCCGGCCATCATCAGCATCTGCTTGAACAGCTGCGGTGATTGCGGCAGCGCGTAAAACTGGCCGTGGTGGATGCGCGAGGGGACCAGAAATTCACGCGCACCCTCGGGCGTCGACTTGTAGAGCACCGGCGTCTCGATGTCGATGAAACCGTGTGCATCGAGATACCTGCGCGCAGCCATTGCGACCCGATGGCGCAGCAGCAGGTTCTTCTGCATCGCCGGCCGGCGCAGATCGAGCTCGCGATGCTCCAGGCGCACCGTCTCGGACAGGTTTTCGTCGTCCATCTGAAACGGTGGTGTCAGCGACGCGTTGAGGATCTCGATCTCGTGGGCCAGGATTTCGATTTCGCCGGTTGCGAGCTCCGTATTGACGGTGCCGGCGGGTCGCGGCCGCACGAGACCCGTCGCGGCGATGACGAATTCGTGGCGCAGTTTTTCCGCGATCGCGAAGGTCGCCGCGCGGTCCGGGTCGCAGACGATCTGCACCAGCCCCTCGCGGTCGCGCAGATCGATGAAGATGACGCCGCCGTGGTCGCGGCGGCGATGGACCCAGCCGCAGACGGTGACGGTCTGGGCGAGGCGCCTTCGGTCGATGCGACCACAGTAGTCGGTACGTTTCAAGCTCTTCTCCGGCAGGGATGCTTAGGGCCTGCGCCAGGGATCAGGTTTCGGTCGGGCAAATCGCCGGCGTGGTCGCCGCGCCAACGCGACGACCGCCTGGCCCCGGCCGTTCAATTTCGGAGGGTCTGCGCGGCTGGCGCGCCAAGCGCCGGCGCTGCGGCGCCGCCATGCGGCCGCGGCGCGACCACACCCATCGAGATGATGTACTTGAGCGCTTCGTCGACCGTGATGTCGAGTTCGTGCACGCGCGCACGGGGCAGCATGACGAAGTAGCCCGAGGTCGGGTTCGGCGTGGTCGGAACGTACACGCTCACGTGCTCACCGTTCATGTGCGCGGCGACCGAATCGCCGGGAGTGCCGGTGAGAAAGGCGATTGTCCAGCTGCCGGGGTAGGGGAACTCGACCAGCAGCGCCTTGCGGAAGGCATTGCCCGAATCCGAAAGCAGGGTGTCGCTGACCTGCTTCACGCTGGAATAGATCGACTTGACGAACGGGATGCGTCCGAGCAGCGCTTCCCAGAGCATTATCAGGCGTGCGCCGAAAAAGTTCGCCGCGATCACGCCAGTCAAGAGCAGGATGCCGAGACTCAAGACCACGCCGAGGCCGGGAATGCGAAACCCGAGCACGGCTTCGGGCCGCGCGCTCTCCGGAAGCAAAAGCAGCGTCTGGTCGAGCGTCGTGACCAGAAAAACCAGAACCCAGATCGTGATGCCGAGTGGCACCCAGACCAGCAATCCGGCGATGAAATAGCGCCTCATCGGGCATTCCGGAACGACGTCCGGCAGGTCAGCGGGTTAGCGCCGTAACGCGGCGCATCAATGGCACAAGCGGCTTCCGTCGCCGCCGCCGCTCGCCGGCGTGCTTCCCGCTTTCGACTCGCCGCCGGTCGCCGGCGTGCTTTCCGCTTTCGACTCGCCGCCGCTCGCCGGAGTGGTCGCGGTATCGGTGGCGGCTCCTGCCGCGGGTTCGGCCTTGCCCTTGGCGCCGTTGTTTTTTTCCGCCGGTTTGGCGCGGTTCTTAAAGTCGGTTGCGTACCAGCCGCTGCCCTTGAGCCGGAACCCAGCCGCCGACACAAGCTTGCTTAAGCGGCCTTGACCGCAGGCGGGACATTCCTTGAGCGGCGAATCAGCAAGTTTCTGCAGTGCTTCCAGTTCGTGGCCGCAGGCACCGCAGCGATATTCGTAGATTGGCATGACTCGATCCGGTAACGTCGCGAAGGGTATGATCCAAAACGACAATTATACCTGAATCTGGGGCCTCTCCGGCGCGATGCAACCCCTCGGCTATGTTATCCGGATGTTCGTCGCAAGCACTGCCCGACCGCATGCGATTTCCTTTATGCTTGGCCTTGGAGGTACGGTGCGGGAAGGCCCATGATAAGCGCACATTGGATGTGGTGGATCGCCGCCGCGGCGCTCGTCGCCGCGGAGCTCCTGACCGGAACGTTTTATCTGCTTGTCGTGGGCATTGCGGTCGCCTGCGGCGGCGTCGCGGCATGGCTGGGCTCCGGGCCGCCCTACCAATGGCTGACGGCAGGCATCCTGGGCGTCGTCGGCGTCGGCTTGCTTGAACAGTGGAAGCGCACCCGCGCCACGCCGCGTCAGGCCTCGCTCGACGTCGGACAGATGGTGCGGGTGCAGAGCTGGGGCCCCGACCGCACGGCACGCGTGACCTACCGTGGCTCGACCTGGGACGCAGAACTCGCGACCCCCGATACACCGCAAGGCGAGACCATGTATATCGCAGCGACCCGGGGTTCGACGCTGATCCTGTCCGAACGCCGGCCGGCAATCGTCTAAAGGCCAAGAACAATGGAAATACCCATGGGATTTTCACTGGTCACGCTGGCGCTGTTCATCGTCGCGATCATCATCGTCGCCAAGACGATTCGCATCGTGCCGCAGCAGCACGCGCTGGTCATCGAGCGGTGGGGCAAGTTCCACGCCGTGCTCGAACCGGGGCTCAATTTCGTCGTGCCGATGATCGATCGGGTGGCCTATCGGCACGACCTGCGCGAGATACCGCTCGATGTCCCGTCGCAGATCTGCATCACCAAGGACAATACCCAGCTGCAGGTCGATGGCATCCTGTACTTCCAGGTCACCGATCCGCGGCTCGCCTCGTACGGCTCGTCGAATTACGTGGTGGCGATCACCCAGCTCGCGCAGACGACCTTGCGCAGCGTGATCGGCCGGATGGAGCTCGACCGCACCTTCGAGGAGCGCGACCACATCAATGCGCAAGTGGTCGAAGCGCTCGACCTGGCGGCGGCGAACTGGGGCGTCAAGGTGCTGCGCTACGAGATCAAGGACCTCACGCCGCCCAAGGAAATCCTGCATGCCATGCAGGCGCAGATCACCGCCGAGCGCGAGAAGCGCGCGGTGATCGCGACCTCGGAAGGGCGCCAGCAGGAGCAGATCAATCTCGCGGCGGGGGCGCGGGCGGCCGCTATCGCCCAGTCGGAAGGCGTGAAGCAGGCTGAGATCAACACCGCGCAAGGCCAGGCGGCGGCGATTCTCGCCATTGCCGAAGCCAACGCCACGGCGATCCGCCAGGTCGCCGAGGCGATCAGCGCGCCAGGCGGCATGAATGCCGTCAACCTCAAGGTAGCCGAACAGTACGTCGCTGCATTCGGCAACCTTGCCAAAACCAACAACACGCTGATCGTGCCGTCGAACCTCGCCGACCTGGCGACCCTGGTGACGACCGCGACAACGATGTTCAAGGCCCAGGAGCGGTAGCCAACTCGAGTCTCGAGCAGGCTACCGGATGCGGCAGGGAAACTGTGGCGGCGCCGGGCTGTCGATCTCCGGTAGCGCACAGGCGCGGATACGGGACGGCCGACTATGGGGCGGATAACCTTCTACAGCAACTCGCGACGGCCGCGCGCCGGTGACCACCGAGCGCCGCTCAAGGCTCCTGTGCCGGGCGCCGCCACCACCGAAACTCCCGCGGGCGCCCAGGTCCCGGACCAGCCTCGCGCGCGCGGCCGCTGGCCGAGCGCGCTGCGGCGCGCGCGCAAACCGGTCCTCGTGGCGGTGGCCGCGGCCGTGGTGCTCGGGCTCTTCTTCGCGCAGGCGGCAAGAAAGCCGGTTGCGCCCCCGCTCACGCAGGCGGAGATCGATGCCGCCGTGCTGCACACGCTCGAAACCAAGACGCTGCCGTCGGCCGCGGCGCACGCGTACGAGGTTGTGCGGCCATCGGTCGTGCGCGTGCGCCAGCTCGCCGAAAGCGCGGCAGGCGAGCAGGACATCGAACGCAGCGTCGGCACGGGCGTCGTCATCGTCGACAAGGGCATCATCCTCACCAACCTGCATGTCGTCGCCGGCGGCAATCGGCTCGGCGTGGTCTTCGCCGACGGCACTGAATCCGACGCCACGGTCATCGGCGTGCAACCGGAGAACGACCTCGCGGTCATTCAAGCCAAGACGCTGCCCGACGACCTTATGCCGGCGACGTTGCGTTCGACGGGCGATCTGGCGCCGGGCGACCAGGTGGTTGCAGTCGGCTACCCGTTCGGCATCGGGCCGACCGCGACGGCAGGCGTGGTGTCCGGCCTGCAGCGGGTGCACCGCTCGCACGACGGGACGCGGGACCTGGTGAACCTCATCCAGTTCGATGCCGCCGTCAATCCCGGCAGCTCCGGCGGCCCGCTGGTTACCATGGACGGAGAGGTGGTCGGCATCGTCACTGCGATCCTCAACCCGACCAGCCAGCGGGTGTTTATCGGCATCGGCTTTGCCGTGCCGATCGAGAACGCGGCGGCGGCGGTCGGCATCTCGCCGTTCTAGCCGGCTGACATTTCAGTTCGAAAGGAGATCATGGACGCCAGAGAGTCCGGCCGCGCCGGGACCGCCGCGCAGATGGAGCGCATCCTCTACGAGGTCAAGAAGATTGTCGTCGGCCAGGACCATTTTCTCGAGCGCGTGCTCGTCGCGATTCTGGCGCAGGGCCACCTGCTGGTCGAGGGCGTGCCCGGCCTCGCCAAGACGCTGACCGTCAAGACGCTCGCGCGCACGATTCGCGGCAGTTTCCGCCGCATCCAGTTCACGCCGGATCTCGTCCCTGCGGATCTGGTCGGCACGCGCATCTACAACCAGAAGACGGGGGAATTCGCCACCTCGCTGGGGCCGGTGTTCACCAATCTGCTGCTCGCCGATGAGATCAATCGCGCGCCGGCGAAGGTACAGAGCGCGCTGCTCGAAGTCATGCAGGAATACCAGGTGACGATCGCCGGCGTGACCCATCGCGTCCCGGAGCCGTTCCTGGTGATGGCCACGCAGAATCCGATCGAGACCGAGGGCACCTATCCGCTGCCCGAGGCGCAGGTCGACCGGTTCATGATGAAGGTGCTCGTTGGCTATCCGAAGGAGGAAGAGGAGTTCGTCATCGTCGAACGCGTCACCGGCACCCCGAGCGATGTCGTCGCCGTGTGCACGACCGAGGAGCTCTCCGCCCTGCAGCAGGACTGTCGCAGCGGCTACGTCGACCCCTCGCTGATCCAGTACGCCGTGCGGCTCGCCTCCGCGACGCGCCACCCGGAGCGCTACGGCGCGAGCGGACTTTCGCGCTACATCGCCTTCGGTGCGAGCCCCCGCGGATCGATTCACCTGATCGAGGGAGCGCGGGCGCTGGCCTACCTGCGCGGCCGCGATTACGTGCTGCCGGAGGATGTCGCCGACCTCGCGCCCGACGTGCTGCGGCACCGCCTCGTGCTTACCTACGAAGCCCTCGCCGACGGCAAGACGCCGGATGCACTGATTCTCGAGGTCATGCGCCACGTGCGCGCGCCGGACAAGCCACTGGAAAGCCATGTCCGAGTCGCGGCGCAATCCTGAGCTCGTCCTGCGCCGGCTGGAGTGGACGGTGATCCGCCGTCTGGACGGCTTGCTGCACGGCGATTACCGGACGCTGTTTCGCGGGTTCGGGCTCGACCTGGCCGATCTGCGCGAGTACCAGTATCACGACGACGTCCGGCACATCGACTGGAACGTGACCGCGCGCCTGGCGACGCCCTACGTGCGCGAGTACCACGAGGATCGCGACATAACCGCGTGGTTTCTGCTTGACTTGAGCCCGTCGCTGGACTTCGGCTCGGGATCGGTACGAAAGCGCGGCGTGGCCAGCGACTTCGTCGCCGTGCTGGCGCGGCTGCTCAGCCGTCACGGCAATCGTGTCGGCGCGCTTTTCTACGGCGACCGCGTCGACACGGTGATTCCGGCCAAGAGCGGGCGCCGCCACGTGTTGCATATCCTGCATGCCATCGAGTCGCGCCCGGAGCGCTCGCGCTCCGGACCGACCGATCTCAAGATGCTGTTGCAGGCGGGCTTTGCGCTGATGCAGCGCCGCGCGCTGGTGTTCTTCATATCCGATTTCATCAGCGCGCCCGGTTGGCCGGAGCAGCTCGCGCGCGTCGCGCTGCGCCACGAGGTGGTCGCAGTGCGGCTCTACGACCCGCTGGAGAGCGAGCTGCCCGATCTCGGTTTGGTGCCGATCCAGGATGCGGAAACCGGCGAGCAACTCTACGTCGACACCCATGATGCCGGGTTCCGCAGGCGCTTTGCGCAGCTCGCGGAACAGCGCGAGAAGGCGCTGCGGTCGGCTTTCTGGCGGGCCGGCGTCGATGCGCTCGAGCTCGCCACGGACGACGATCTGGTCGAAGCCATCCTGCGCTTTGCCGATCTGCGCAAGCGGCGTAGTCGGCTCGGCGGCGGTGCAATGCTGCCGCAGCATCTCGAACCAACGCATGACATTTCTGTGGCCTGACCTGCTCTGGCTGCTGCTCGCCGTGCCGGCCCTGGCGGGCGTCTACGTCCTCGCTCTGCGCCGCAAGAAGAAACGCCTGCTGCGCTATGCGGGACTGGCCATGGCACGGGATGCGATCGGCCCGGGACAAAGGCTTCGCCGGCACCTTCCACCGCTGCTGTTCCTGGTCTCCCTCGTGGCAGTCGTGCTCGCCATCGCGCGGCCCACGGCAACCCTGACGCTGCCCTCGCCGCACGAGACGATCATCCTGGCGATGGACGTTTCCGGGAGCATGCGCGCGACCGATGTCGCGCCGAGCCGGATCGCTGCCGCACAGCAGGCGGCGCGCGATTTCATCGCCGATCAGCCGGCGAGCGCGCGGATCGGCGTCGTGTCCTTCGCCGCGACCGCATCGGTCGTGCAGCCTCCCACCCGCAGCCGCGAGGACATACTTGCCGCGATCGACCGCTTTCAGCTGCAGCGCGGAACCGCGATCGGCAGCGCGATCCTCGTGGCGCTGAAGACGATCTTTCCCGACGGCGATTTCGAACTGCGTTCGGCGAACCCGCGCGACGCCGCCTTGCGCGGCGGGCCGCCGGACAAGGCAGCCGCAGCCGGCAAGGCTGCATCCAAGGCAGTCCCGCCGGGCTCGTATACCAACGCGGCGATCATCCTGGTCACCGATGGCCAGACGACGAGCGGGCCGAACCCGATCGAGGCGGCACGGATGGCGGCCGACCGCGGCGTGCGCATCTACACGGTGGGCATCGGCACCGTCGCCGGTGAGATCCTCTCCAGCGAGGGTTGGTCGATGCGCGTGCGCCTCGATGAGGAGTCGCTCAAGGCGATCGCCGACATGACCCGCGGCGCGTACTTCCATGCCGGCAACGCCGTCGACCTCAAGGAGGTCTACGAGAGCCTCAACACCCGGCTTTCCGGGGAGACCCGACAGGCCGAAATCACGGCGCTGCTTGCCGCCGCCGCCGCGATTGCGGCGCTGGTTGCGGCATTTCTGTCCGTGCTGTGGTTCAATCGCATACTCTGACGGAGCGGAGGCGCCGCGATGCAAATCGGCGGGAGCGTATTTCTGATCACCGGGGGCGCCTCGGGCCTGGGCGCGGCCACCGCGCGGATGGTGGTGGGTCATGGCGGCAAAGCGCTGCTCGCCGATCTCAAGCAAGCCGAAGGCGACGCGCTAGCGGCCGAACTCGGCAGCGCAGCCAAATTCGTCAGAACCGATGTGACCGACGAGGCAAGCGCGACGGCCGCGATCGCGGCGACGCTCGCGACGTTCGGCGCGCTGCATGGCCTGGTCAACTGCGCCGGCATCGTCCACGGGGAAAGGGTGCTTGGCAAAGAGGGCGTGCACGCGCTGGCGAGCTTTACCCGCGTCATCCAGATCAATCTGATCGGTTCGTTCAACATGACGCGGCTGGCCGCCGAGGCGATGAGCAAGAACGTGCCCAATGCCGGCGGTGAGCGCGGCGTCATCGTCTTTACGGCATCGGTCGCCGCGTTCGACGGGCAGATCGGCCAACCCGCCTACAGCGCGTCGAAGGCAGGCCTGGTCGGGATGACCTTGCCGATCGCCCGCGAGCTTGCCCGAGTCGGGATTCGCGTCATGACCATTGCGCCGGGCATGTTCGAAACGCCGATGGTGGGCCAGATTCCTCCGGACATCGCCGAATCGCTCGGCAAGATGGTGCCGTTTCCGCCGCGCCTCGGCCGGCCGGCGGAATTTGCCTCGCTCGTCGCCGAGATCATCGGCAACGAAATGCTCAATGGCGAGGTGATTCGACTCGACGGTGCCATCCGGATGGCACCGAAGTAACGGTTCCGTCCCTCGGCAAGGGCCCGCGTTGCCTGTCGCTCGTTCAAGGTGGAAAAGTTGGACCCCGACCTGGGAGAGGGACCGCGGGCTTGCCGTCCGCGAGTGCGCGACCTGCGGCCACGCCCTGAAGGAGGACGTGCATGGCCAGTATCACCATCCTCGGCGTAACGTTTGCGCTATGGCAGTGGATTTTAATCGCGCTATGCCTTTGGATAATCGTTGCAAAACTGCCGTCGGGCCTTTGGAAGATCGTCGGCCTTTTGTTCCTGGCTGCTGCTATCTTCGTGATGAAAACACCGGCGCTGCATCGCTTCGGGCATGCGCACGAGCTCTACGATTCCACAAGTGGCCTGAAAGTGGCGCTGCCAGCTGAGTGGATTCAGTGGGATGCGGCGAAGCTGATGTCGGCCGACGCGCGGAAGCAGGAGATCATCGCGTTCGCGGGAGATCCCGACCGCAGGGCTACCGTGCTGGTCCGGCAGTTCAAGCTGTTCCTGATGCCAGGTGATCTATACCCGATCAGTTACGCTTTCTGGTCAGGCCTCGATGCGAGCCAACGTGAGAAGCAGTTCGAAATTCTCCTGACAGGTTTCAAAAGCGGCCTCCAGCAGAATTTGGATCTCGTGGACATTCAGGGCACGAAGCATCGCGGTCCGACGCCGCGCGCCTTTGCGCTCGAAGTTGAAGGCATTTTCCGAGAGCGCGGCGAAGGCGAAGTCTGGCGAAAGTATTTCATAATCCTGCCTGCGGGCCAGGAGAAGAATCAGGACCAGATTCTGCAGATCCGCTTCGAAGTGCCGGTGGCGGATCGGACGAAATATCAAGGAGAAATTCAAATGATCGAGAACAACTTGCAGACCTGGATCGATACTAAAGGGTCCTGACGCACGATTGCGGCACATCACGTGCGATGGGGTTACGCGTGGCGCGAGGTCACGAGCTGCGCCGGCGCATTCCGGCGAACCGTGTCAGTCGACCAAGCTGATTCCGCTCCACCCGAAGATGCACCGCCCTCTGATCCGGTAGCGAGACCCGCTGCCAGTCGACGGGCGAAGCTTTGGGGTCAGCTCAATAAAACAGCTCGCTGCTTACGATTGCGCCAGGCGCGCTTCCGCTGCCGCAAGCATGGATTTGAAGCGCGGATTATCGCGGATGAGATCGAGATCCGGATCGGTTTTCGCCCAGTTGACGGCTTCGATACGCAGTTTTTCGAACGCCGGCTCGAGCAGATTAAGCGCTGCCTCAAATTCGTGCAATTCGAGAACGAGCGTGCACGCGAAGTTATAGCGCAAATTCAGATTGTCCGGATCGAGCAGTAACGCACGTTCGGCCCACTCCTTCGCGCGCTCGGCCTCGCCAAGCGCGGCGAGCGCCCCGACTGCGTAACCCATCGCCGATCCATTGTCCGGTTCCAACGCAACAATCTTCTCGGTGCGGGTGAGCGTGCGTTGCGCCGCCTTACGCGCACCCTCCGCATCGCCAATCGCCTTGAAGCAGCTGACGAGTATGCCTGACGATATATAGTCCGTCTCCATGATGGTAGTCGCTTTTTCGAAATAGGGAATCGCACTATCGAACCGACGCATTAGGTAATTCCATCGCCCGGCCGCGCTGTTCACGTCATAGGATTCGGGGTCCAGACTGAGGGCGATTTCGATTTCACGCAGCGCGTCGTCAAAGCGGGCATTCTGCATCAGCACCCGTGCCTTCGCGGAGTGCGCCTCTGCAAGATTCCCATCAAGCGCGAGCGCCCGCTCGGCGGCGGCCAAGCCATTGTCGCCCTCCCTCCCTAAATGAAAGCGCAAGCTAATCTGTGCGCCGGCCATCAACGCCCAAGGACGCGCATAGTTCGGATCGATTTCGGTTGCGCGACGACACAGACGGATGATCGCCTCGGCGCGGCGGGCATTGCCGAGATTGCCGGTAACGCTGTATTGCCGCGCCATCAGACAGAGCTTGTAGGCCTCTGGATCGGTCGTCCCCCGGTGCTCGATCGCTTTTTTTTCGTCGGGCAGGAGCTTGAGCTTCAGGGCCGCTACGATCGCCTGCGAGATTTCGTCCTGCAGTGCGAAAATGTCGTTGAGATCCCGGTCGTAGCGCTCGGCCCAGATGTGGCCGCCCGTCGCCCCATCGATAAGCTGAGCGGTGATCCGGACGCGCCCGCCCGCCTTGCGCACGCTGCCCTCGAGCAGGTGGCTGACCTTGAGCTGTCGTGCGATCTGCGGCGCATCGACGTGCTTGCCCTTGAACGTGAAGGCGGTGTTCCGCGCTGCGACCCAAAGCGCCGAGACCTTGCTCAGGTCGGTGATGATGTCCTCGCTGATGCCATCCGAGAAGTATTCCTGTTCCGGGTCGCCACTCATGTTGGCAAACGGCAGAACGCAAATGGACAGGCGGCGTGGCATTTCCGTCTTAGACTTCTCACCCTCGTTACGCTCGGCTGGGTGCACGGCGAAGACACGCACCGGGCGCTCGATGTCCTTCACCGTATGCTCGCCCAGGTCCTCAAACGCGCAAGCCGCCTTTCCCGCCACCTGGTCGCGAACATTGAGCGAGACCGCAACGCCACCGATCGGCGCGAGCGCCTGCAGCCGCGCCGCGACATTGACACCTTCTCCATAGATGTCGTCACCTTCGACGATGACCTCGCCAAGATTGATGCCGATCCGGTAGCAGATACCCTTTGCTTCGGCGCGCTCGGGCGCGACGCGCGCCGTCGCTTCCTGGATCGCCAGTGCGCAGTTGACGGCAGCGACAACGCTCCCGAATTCGACGAGTACGCCGTCGCCCATGAGTTTGACGATGCGGCCGCCATGAGCGGCGACGCAGGGATCGAAGATACGGCTTCGGTTGCCTTTCAGCCGTTCGAGCGTGCCGGCCTCGTCGACCTCCATGAGGCCGCCATAACCGGCGACGTCTGCCGAGAGGATCGCGGTCAGTCGGCGCTGCATCGGTCCGTTTTCGATCGTCGGTTTGCCACTTTACTGACTCCTTGCATCCCGATGTTCCAATCACGCGAGCCTAAGTATTGAGGGTTCGGGCGTACGGGTCAACTGTCGATTTCTATCGGCAACTGGCTAATTCGCACACTTTGCGTAGGGCTTCCGAGCGGGCAGCGGATGACCGATCCGAACTGACTGCTCCGCAGCGGACGTTCGCCCGGTGCAATATGCATGCTATTGTTTCATTTGTCGTTCAAGTAAGGTTAGCAGTGCATGTCGAGCGAAGTCTCTGAGCTTAGTGTTGCTCCTGACCGGTGGATCAGAAGGTCGCGCCCGAGTTTCTTCTTCGTGGCGCACGTGGTGCTCCTCGTAGTCGTTCTCTTAGGGTTCTCACCTAGCTTCTATCTGCGCCCCGCCTTCCATCACGTCGCGCAGCTTCCGACCCTGCTTTACGTGCACGGCGCGGTGCTCACAGTTTGGTTCTCGCTCACCGTGGTGCAAGGGTGGCTGATCCGAACGCAACGGCTGCGATTCCACCGGCGGTTCGGTTACGTTGCGGCAGGTTATGCGGCTGTCGTCATCGTGTTCGGTATACTCGCGAATCTAAATTTGATCTCAGAGATCGACTCGCCCGCAGATGGGGAGAACATTGTCGTTTGGGGAAATTTCTTCACCCTCGTGATGTTCGCAGGATTCGTGTCGCTCGCTGTCGTGTTTCGCAATAGACCGGAGGCCCACAAGCGACTGATGTTGCTCGCATCGATGTCTATCGTCGGTCCCGCCCTAGCGCGTCTTCCTCGGTGGCCCATATTCGCGGGGGGGTTGGAGGCAGGAAGAGTCTACGCAATAGCGGGGTTGCTGATCATGTTTGCTTTACTGCTCACTTATGACGTGGTCACGCGGAAGAAGCCACATCCGGCGAGCTGGGTCGGGATGGCGCTGATTCTGACCAGTGTTGCGGGTGCCGTGTTCCTCGGCATCACCGGTATCGGGTATCACATCCTCCATCGGTAGGATCGCAGTTTGATTGCAGGGGCGTCCGCGTTGATGACCGCGCTGAAGGTCAGATAGGTCTCCTACGGAAGGCATGAAAATGACACGCGTCCGAGTTGCGGGCTTTACCATCTCGCTTGACGGATACGGAGCTGGTCCGAATCAGGACATCAGGAATCCGCTCGGCGTGGGCGGGACAGATTTGCACCAGTGGTTAGTCCCGACACGCACGTTCCAACGAACCCTATTTGGCGCCGACGGTGGCACAACGGGGATCGATGACGACTTTGCTGCGCGGGGCTTCAAGAATGTTGGCGCTTGGATTCTCGGAAGAAACATGTTCGGACCGATTCGCGGTTCCTGGCCCGACATGAACTGGAAAGGCTGGTGGGGGGACAACCCACCCTATCACGTGCCAACTTTCATCTTGACTCATCACGCGCGCCCGCCCATCCAGATGGAAGGCGGAACGACATTCTACTTCGTCACGGGCGGTATTCACGAGGCGCTTGACCGGGCGCGCGACGCAGCCAACGGAATGGATGTGCGCATTGGC
>DASZIB010000047.1:0-1588 GCA_035937415.1 Edaphobacterium sp. (SeqCode)
TGACCGGTTGTCAAGTGGGTCGCTGCCTGCCAGGGCGGCGCCCTGACCCCACGCGGTATGCGCGTAGCCTCACGGTGGCGTGACGATCGCGCCGCCAAGACGACGGACGACACCGGGCGCTTCGACGACGAGTCACGCTGATATTCGGTGGTTATCTCGGTGATTCGAGACAGAGCACACATGACAGTGCTTCGTCGAGAGGACGTGCAGTCTAAACGCGCGAGTTGGGAACGAAGTCCGTATCGCATTGTTAGGTCGCCGATCCTCTATTCGTGCCGATGTCGATCCGTCGCCTTCACGGCGCGATCACTCATTCACTCAGACGTCCGCCTGGAGCGCGCCGTCATGCCGCCGTCGGTCGTTGCAACGCCGCCCAGATAAAGCCCGCCAGCTCGCGCGCCACGGCCACAACGACCTTCGGCGCGGGTTTGTGCTCGGCCAGCAGCCGACGGAAGCGCCGGCAGAGCCGCTGCTGCGCTTTGTCGGCGATCGCGATTACCCACGCGGGCTGCCCCCTCCGGCGCGCCGCCAATCCAAGCCCGACTCCGGGGCGGTGCTGATAGTGCCAACTCGTTTCGATCAACACCCGGCGTACGAGCGCGTTGCCGGTTTTGGTGATCCGGCCACGACGATGGCGCTCCCCGCTCGAATCTTCGCCCGGCACGAGGCCGAGATAGGCCATTAACGCGCGCGGGTTCGGAAACCGCCGAAAATCGTGTAACTCCGCCAGAATGAGCATCGCCGTTAACGTGTCGATGCCGCGGAAGCACCGCAACCACGCCACCGGCTCCCGATAGGGATCGGTCTGGGCCGTGTCCGCCAGGTGCGCATCGAGGTCCATCAGCCGACTCTCCAGTTGCTCGATCGCCAGCAGGTAATCGTCGACGACCGCGCGTTCCGCGGCGTGCGCCCAGGCAATCGTCCGGATCCACTGACGATGGGCCTTTGTCCAGTTCTTGCGCCCGGTAAACTGCAGCCCACGGCGCAGGAGCAGTTTGCCCAGCCGATGCCGCGCGCGCTGCACGTCTTCGCGGGCATCGTCGCGGGCCCGACACAGATCGCGCACCGCCTCCTCGGCAGGCGTCGGGGGACGGACTTCCGTCAGTAAGCCCGCCCGCAGGAGTTCGGCCAGCTTCCGCGCGTCACGCTTGTCGGTCTTCACGCGGTCGCCCGGTTTCCGCGGCATCAGCGCCGGCGCGATCACCACGCAACTGACCCGACCTTTCGTGAGTTGCCGCTGCAGCGCGTATCCGCAGGGCCCCGCTTCGTAGCAGACCCGCACGGGACCGGGTGCCTCTCGCTCGAGCTTCCGGTGGAGCCGTTCAATCGCTTTCGGTTCGTTGGCGACGGTCCAGGTCACCGGCACCGTGTCGGTCCCCATCAACATGGCGACGTGCAGCTCGCGCTTGTGCGCATCGATGCCGACGTACGTGATAATTTCTCCCATGACCGGCTCCTCTCGCCTGCGGCTCTGATGCCTCGGCATTAACCCGCGATTGGCGCGCCTTCGGGCGACGCCGTGGTCGGGTGCTTCGCAGCACTCCGACGCTATCGCGACTGCGAGCCGGTCATTCCATATTGTCTAATC
>DASZIB010000048.1:0-3484 GCA_035937415.1 Edaphobacterium sp. (SeqCode)
TCGGCGCCTGAATCGCCGCGGGCAGGAAACTCTTGAGTCCGAGCTTCGCCAGGCCGTCAATCAGCGTGCGGCAGTTATGCGCGTAGCGGGCGCCGCGCGCGGCGAGTCCGCCCTCTTCGAGATACTGCGCGATCGCCGAATCGAACGCCGCCACGACATGGGTCGGCGGCGTGTAGCGCCATTGGGTGGTCTTCTGCATGTACACCCACTGGTCGTACAGGTCCATCGCCAGCGAATGGCAGTTGCCCTCACAGCGTTCGAGCGCCGCGCGGCGCACAATGGCGAAGCCCATCCCGGGTGGTCCCTCGAGGCATTTCCCCGAGGCGGCCACGACCGCATCGAACGCCGTGGTGCGCGCGTCAATCTGGAGCGCGCCGAACGAACTCATCGCATCGACGATCAGGCCCTTGCCATGACGGGCGACGAGCTGCGCAATCTCGTGCAGCGGGTTGAGGATGCCGGTGCTGGTTTCACAGTGCACCAGCGCCACGTGCGTGATCGACGGATCGGACGTGAGCGCGCGCTCGACGTCACCGGCGGCAACCTGAGTGTTCTCCGCGTAATCGATGGTCGTCAGCTTGCGGCCGAGCACCCGGCATATTCTGGCGATGCGCTGGCAGTAAGCGCCGTTTTGCGGCACCAGCACGTGTCCGCTACGGGGTACCAGCGTGCCGATCGCGGCCTCGACCGAGAATGTGCCACTGCCCTGCATGGGGACGCATTCGTGCGTGCCAGTGCCGTACACGATGTCCAACAGACGTTCCCGGACACGGCCGGTGATTTTGTTGAAGTCGACATCCCAGGAGCCCCAATCGCGCAGCATGCTTTGCTTGGTGCGCAGCGAGGTCGTCAAGGGTCCGGGGGTCAGCAGATACGGTTCGCTAGTCATCGGATTGGCCACTCAGGGTGAACAGGGGATCTCGCCGCAGCAACGCGGCGGCCTCGCCTGCGAGCACGCTGGCCTCGTCGACGCGAATCACTTCGACCGCGGCCCGGCTGCTCGGCGCGGCAATGCTGGCGTCGATGCCGACACACGCGCGGTTCGCTTCCGGGTTGATGTCGATGCCGGCCCAGGCGAAGCCGCGCAGAATCCGGCGACGAATCTGCGGGCAGTGCTCGCCGATGCCGCCGCCGAAAACGATCAGATCGACTCCGTCGAGTTCGCTCATATACGCCGCCACATAGTGCCGGGCACGTCGACAGAATATCTCGATCGCCAACACGGCGCTCGCGTCGCCACCTTGCGCGAGCGCCAGCAGCTCGCGCATGTCGGCGCTGCGGCCGGAGAGGCCGAGAAGGCCACTGTCGGCATTGAGCTCGCGGCGCATTTGCGCCGCGGACATGCCGGTGCGTTCCATGACGTAGAGAAGCGCGCCCGGGTCGACGTCCCCCGAGCGCGTACCCATGACGAGACCTTCGAGCGGCGTGAATCCCATGCTGGTCGCGATCGCGCGCTCATCGCGCGTCGCCGTCACTGAACAGCCGCGCCCAAGCTGCAGGCTGATGACCCGGCTGGTGGGCCGGCCGGGCGGTACCCGCTCCCGCGCCGCGCCGCAGAGGTAGCGGTGCGCGGTGCCGTGAAAGCCGTAGCGCCGCACGCCAAAGGTCTCATGCCAGTGCTTCGGTACCGCATAGCGATAGGCTACCTCGGGAAGCTGGGCGTAGTACGCGGTATCGAACACGCCGATTACGGGGCGGCCGGTATCGAGCCGTGCTCGTACGGTCGCAATCACCGACAAGGCGGGTGGATTGTGCAGCGGAGCCAGCACGGCTAGCTCCGCAAGCGCCGCGAGCTGCGAGTCGCCGAGCCGCGCGGTCGCCCGGAAGGTTTCACCGCCATGGACAATGCGGTGCACGGTCGCGTCGAGTCCCGCGAGCAGGTCGCGACCGTGCACCGTTACCTGCGATAGCCACGCGAGCACGAAGTCAGCGGCCTCGGCGAGTGTTCGAATCGGCGCCGACAGGGGCGGCGCCGGCTCGCCGGTCTCAAGCGCGAGCTGACCGGACCCGTCGGCCCGGTCCACGAAAGCGCCGGCTTTGAGACGGCGTGCGGGTCCTGCGCCAGGCACCTCCATCAGATCGAACTTGAGCGATGAACTGCCGGCGTTGAAAACTAGCAGTTGCATCAGCGTGGCCCGCTCATCGCGCGGTTTGCGCTGGCACGCGCACCAGGCGGCGCAGCGCGTAGGCACCGAGCAGCACGACCACGCTAACGAGGCCGAACAGCAGGGAAGCGCGCTGCTCGGGGATGACGGACATCGCCGCCACGATCGCGAGCATCGCCACGATCGCGAGACGCGTGAGCCACGGGTATCCCCACATGCGCATCCGCAGCCGTTCGGGCATCTCCTTCTCAAGACGCCGGCGCAGTCTGAGCTCGGCGACCGCGATCAGGACGTAGACGAAGATCGCGACGGTACCGTAGGAATTGACGAGAAACGCAAAGATCCTGTCGGGCGACAGGTAACTCATCACGACGGTCACATAACCGAATGCGGTACTGCCGAGGATGGCGGCAACCGGCACGCCGCGTGTATCGAGCGTGGAGACTATCGCGGGTGCGTCGCCACGCCCGGCGAGCGCCATCAGCATTCGCGAAGAAGCAAACAGGCCGGAGTTCAACGCGGACAGCACGGCCGTCAGGATGACGATGCTCATCACGGTTGCGGCCGCCGGAATCTGCAGCACCTCCATGACGCTGACGTATGGGCGCGCCATGCGTGTCGGATCGTTCCAGGGCACGATGGCGACTACCAGAAAGATTGAACCGATATAAAACACCAGCACGCGCCAGATCACCGACTGCGTCGTCTCGGCGACGGCCTTCTCGGGTTCGGCGGACTCTGCGGCAGCGATGGTGACGATCTCAGCACCGAAATAGAATCCGGTCGCCGCGACCGCCCCCGTGAGTACCGGTACGATGCCGTTTGGCATGAAACCGCCGTGCGCCGTAAGGTGCGATACACCTCCCGGCGCTCCCGGCCAGGCGCCGAAAGCGAAGAGTGCGCCAGCGCACAGAAAGGCAACGATCGCCGCGACCTTGATCGAGGCGAACCAGAACTCCGCTTCACCGTAGGAGCGCACCGACAGCAGATTCACGATGGTGAACACGGTCATGAGCGCGAGGGTGAACTGCCACGGCGCGATCGTCGGCCACCAGGCGCCAAGGATCTTTGCCCCCGCGACCGCTTCGAGGGCGACCACGATCACCCAGAAGTACCAGTACATCCAGCCGGTCAGAAAACCCGCCAGTTCCCCGAGCGCCAGGCGGTTGTACTCGTAGAATCCGCCGACCGCGGGGTAGGCGATCGCCATTTCGCCGAGCATGCGCATCACCAGCACAACCAGCGTACCGGTCAGGGCGAAGGAGATTACCGCGGCCGGTCCCGCCGCACCGATGACCACCCCGCTGCCGACGAACAGGCCCGCGCCGATCACTCCGCCGAGCGCGATCATCTGCATGTGCCGCCGCCGCAGCGAGCGC
>DASZIB010000049.1:0-1501 GCA_035937415.1 Edaphobacterium sp. (SeqCode)
GATCGCGAGCATATCGAGAAGGCGTTCGATTTCGGCGGCATGGGGGCGCGCAACGGCGTGATGGCGGCAACCATGGTGGCGATGGGATGCACCGGGGTCGAGGACATCTTCAGCGGCGAGGAGAGCGCGTTCTCAGCGCTCGCCGACAAGCCGGCGCCGGAAGCGCTTGTCGCCGAGCTCGGTTCGCGCTTCGACGTCTTCAATACCACGATCAAGAAATGGTCGGTCGGCGCGCCGCTGCAGTCCGTGCTCGATTCCATGGCGGTGCTGCTGGAAGACCCCGCGGTGCGCGCCGGCAACATCAAGCGCATCGCCGTGGATATGTCGCCCGAAAGCTTCCGCATCGTCGACAACAGCACGAGCCCCGATCTCTGCGTGCAGCACCTGGTCGCGCTCATGATCGTGGACCGCGGCGCAAGCTTCGCCAGCGTGCATGACGTGGCGCGCATGAGCGACCCGAACGTGCTGGCGGTTCGCAAGCTGGTCGAGCTGGTGCCGAACGAGGAATTGAGGACAGCCGTGCCGGTGCGGCAGGCCATCGCCCGCGTCGAGACGGCGGACGGCCGCTCGCTCAGCCATCGCACCTATGTGGTGCGCGGCACGGCGCGCAATCCGATGGATGCCAAGGAGGTCGAGGCCAAGGCGCTCGACCTGACGGCGCCGGTCCTCGGCACGGCGCGCGCCAACGAGCTCATCGCCGCCGTCTCCCGGCTCGACAGCTTCGGCCCGGTGTCCGGCCTGCGCCGGCTGTTGCAGGCTTAGAGCATGTTAGAGAGAAGTAGAATCGGCGCCCTCACTCTCTCGGTCGTCCCTGCTTTCGCAGGGACGACTTCGTGACGGCATCGACGATCGCGAACGATCGCCTATTCTGCAATCATGCTCTAGAGAGATTTCACACGGAGGCGAAGCACGCAAAGCGTGGCGTGCGGATCAAAACGGACCGCCGTCGGAAAACCAATGCCGCCCGTGGTAGATGATCTCGGTGTAGGTCTCAAATGCGCACAGAGCTTTCGGCACTTGTGCGACCTTCGGGGTCGCTGGCGGTCGGTCCGCGCGTCGGATAAAATCGGTTATCCAGCATGTTTTCCTGAAAATGCTCTTGTCACACGGAGGACCCGATGCCCAGACGTGCAGCATATTTCGAGGGCGTTCTGGCCGGCGCGATCTGCCTGGCCGCGAGCTCGACCTTTTGCGCGATGGCGCAGGGCACGCCACCCGACTTCGCGCCCAATGCAGGCATCGGATGGTATGCCTATAACCGCTTGTTCATCCCGCCGGCGAGCGGTCCCGGACCGGTGCAGCAGGACCCCACGCGTCCGTATGTTTCGAACGACGAGTTCCGCGTGACCGGGAAGCAACCGACCGAGCGCGTGGCCGATCTCAGCAGTCCCATCCTGCAGCCCTGGGCCAGGGAGGTGGTGCGCAAGCGCAACGAGCTTGTCCTCTCCGGAAAGTACGTTCCCTCCCCGACCGCGAGCTGCTGGCCCAAGGGCGTGACCGC
>DASZIB010000050.1:0-9338 GCA_035937415.1 Edaphobacterium sp. (SeqCode)
CGCGCGCGTGCGGAACGAGACTGATGGGGCCCCCTCCAGCAGAAAATCTCAGGGAAAAGACGCCCGCCCCCGACTTCAAAAGAGAGCCTGAAAGGGCGACGGCTCCATATCATCTTGGCGCGTTGGGTGAGCGCGTAGCGCCCGGCGCGTCTTTTCGTCCTCAGCGCCCCAGGACCTCGCTGGTCTTCGGGTCCACCAGATGGGCCTGGGTGCACGCAAGGCACGTCACCTGGACGTAGGCGAGGTCATCGTCTTCGCGAGCATCAGCGGCCCAAGTGAGGCAGTCATCAAGGTCCGCAGCCTGCGGCGCCAGTCGGTGATGCCCTCACGCTTCTTTTGTTCGTGAGGCTCTGTCGTCATTATGTGCTGAAAGCAGTGTTGCTCGAATTGCTGACGACCGCCCATGCCGAGTGGCAAATGAAGGTCTCGCAGAACGAACCGAGCGTGACGATTTCGTCGTCGGTCACTTGGCACGTCGATTGCTACGCGCGCGGGCGCGAGGCGACGGCACCGGCCGGAAACGAGGCGCGAAAGTAAATTGGCCGTCCGTCTGCCTGAGTCCAGCAGGTTCACACGGCGACGGATTGAGCTGTGTCCCACATGTTAACACTGGAGTGCACAGTAACATGAGCGATGTTAGTGTGCAGGCTACTGTTAGTTTCA
The DNA here is from genome assembly GCA_035937415.1 of Edaphobacterium sp. (SeqCode). Classification (GTDB taxonomy): domain Bacteria; phylum Pseudomonadota; class Gammaproteobacteria; order Burkholderiales; family Casimicrobiaceae; genus PALSA-1003. The sequence goes on from DASZIB010000050.1 coordinate 664, forward strand.
TCATCACCTTCCGTAAAAAGAACGTCGCTTCTGATATTATATCGAGTGTCGCCGACAACTTGGGTTCCTTTCTATGTGGGACAGCCAGCCATCTTGCGGCGATCGGCGCGTCCGCGCTCCCACGTATCCCCGGCCGTTGACGCGCGTCACCTTTATGCAGGGGGCGCTCCGGGTGCTGTTGTGTTGGCTGGGAAGGCAGGGCTCGAACCAGCGACAAGCGGTTAACAGCCGCGCGCTCTACCAACTGAGTTACAGTCCAATGGTTAGACGTTTGTGCGCTGGAGGTCCAAAATGTCAAATTTTGTCGAGGCCAATGAGGTGGAACGTGTTCTTGCCGATGTCGATGCCGATTGTCGGACAGGCTTTAAGGCTGGTGGTCTTGAGTGGCATGGGACGCTCCTGGTGTTGGCAGCCCCGTGCCACCTTTGCGGCTGGGCGGGGCAGGAGCACGGCGGGTCCATCCCATTAACGGCCGATTAGAGAAGCGGACATCGATTGTTTCCGATAACCGTGTTTATCGGAGCATGAGCGACGATTTTCGCGTGCGGCTTCGGAGACAATCGAGCGCCAATACCCGTGCGCTTACTTCGGCGACATGGCGTCCTTTAACGATTGAGCGCGCACGTCTCATGAACCCTGTTCTAGGAAATCAAAGCTGAGCCCAGGCGTGGGAAGACGCGTTGTGGACTCTCGGCTGCGCGCAATCCAGGGAAACCCCGAGCCGTCGCTGCCGCGAGCAAAGCGCTTCAACCTGCGTACGCGCAGTCCAGAGCGCGGGATTTCCTCCTCGCGCAGGCGCCAGGATTCGGCGACCACTCTGGTGTGGTGTTGAGGGGCCTGCAGTGTCGCGGTCTCGTCCGTGCGCCCACGCCGCAGATAAGTATCGCCGCTAATTGCATTGTCACCAGTTCCATTAATCTTCCGTGGCACATACGGGATCCAGTGCCGGGGCACGTCCGCACGAAAGCGATAGCGTGGGCGCCCGTCGTCAGGTGGCGGCGTGTGGTTGGTCGGCTGCGCGTTGGTGGGATCGCCATTCAGCACGGGCTCGCCATCTGTCCCGAGGTAGCGACGCTCCACCGCCCAAACGAGATTCGCATCCTCGTCACGCAAGAACCTGATTTCTTCCAGCTCATCGTTGTCAAGCACGTCGAGCGCGATGTTGGGCACGAAGAGCAGGACTCCGGTGCTGGGAACGCTGCTGGTGGCGCCGCCGTCGCTACTGGCGTCGTTCGCGGCGGGCGACAGCGAGAACATCTGCCAGTCTTCGCGATCGCTGGGGCCGATCTCTGTGACCACGCCGAAACCATCTACTACCGAGAGCGAAACGATCTCGCGAACTGTGCCGGCTGTCTGCTTCAGGGGCACGAGATACCAGTTGTTACTGTCGATCACCACGAACTCCGGCAGTAGAGTCGCAAGAATGTTCGGCTCGGGATCATCCGGACGCTCGAAGTCTGCGTCGCCGTCTTCGAAACGCCACCATTTCGGATGTGGCATGCCGGCAAATTGCAGCGCCGCCGGCACCACGCGCCGTTCCGTCGTCGGGGGCGTCCTATCCGGTGCGCTCACGCCCGCCAGGTCGAAATGAAACCAGTCGAGTCCCTTGCCGAAATAATCACTCGCCTGCAGCCGGTGCGATGGCGTGTCCACGGCGAAAGAATAGGCGAGCGCTTCGCTGCTCCACGCGGGCGAGTCGCCGGCCGCAGTTTCCGCTTCCACCAGCGCATCCAGAGGCGCATCGAGCGGGACCGGCTGCGAGGAGTCACCACGTGTGAGATTGCCAAGCGGATATTCGCGCCAGGCGATATACGTTGCCGCAAGACTCCCGCCGTTTTCCGCCTCGAATTCGCCCGTCTGCCATTGGCGCGCCAGGAACCACAGCGGGTCCTTGATGCGCGCTTCCAGCGCTTCGCCCATGTTCACACTGACGTTTGTTGCATAGAGCTGCTGCGAGGCCATTAGCGTCATTCCTCGGTTCTGCTGAAACGGGAGACTTCGCGCGCGCCGGTTGCGGCAAGCCCGGCCGGTTCTCCAGCCGCGGCCCGCACCAGAGTCCCCTCAACGACTCCAATGTTTCCTGGCAGGCGGATCAGTGGCGCTGCCGGAACCCGGCGTGTGCCATCGCCGGCGCCCGGCTTGAAGGGCACCTGATTGATCTGCGGTAATTGTCCCCCCGGCGACAGTCGCCGCCGCGACGGGAGCGCGCGAATCTTCATCCACGAAATCGTCTCAGCCACCATGCGCGTCGCATCCAGCTCGCTCCACGTGGTTTCGTCGCCGGTGGCGGGCTCGCACAGCAGCAGGCAATTCGGTGCTTCGCTCTGCGGGGAATCGTAGTTGATGGCTACGCCGGTGGTCTGGGACCGGCTCGGGCGCTGCTCCGCCCATTCATCGATGACCAGCCCGGCGTAAAGCTCTGCGCCAGGAATGAAAGTGCGATCTGCTAGGAAGGTGCCGTAGTAACGCGGACGCGGCGCTTCCGTTTCCGGGCGCGTGTCGCCATCCGGGTCGCCTGTGGTTGTCGCCGCCTCGGTGACTTCGTAGGCGCGCAACTGACCGAGCGTTGTCAAAAACGCTCGCACGTTACGGATGCGCGCGCGCAGCGGCGCCCATTCCGCCAGTGACCCGGCAACGGCGGTTCCACTGCTGAAGTCCGTTTCCGCGGTGGTTTCGGGGCGTTTCCGGATCACAGGCAAAACCGGCAGTGCCTCGCCATCCAGAGCGTCCTGCAATGCTGCCACCAGTGTCGCCACGATGTGCCGCGCGGACGCCGCGTCGGCGGGCACCGCTGCCGCCGCTTGCGCGGCAGCCGTGAGGTGTGCGGCTTTGGCATCGAGCCGATCAAACACGTCGCCGAACACTGGCGCGAACCTGTCCGGCGCAAGCGCCACTTCGCCAGTGGCGAAGATGCGGAGCGCCGCAGGCTCGCCGTCGCGCGACACGGCAACGAGCGCCTCATCGAGCGGAACGCGCGCCGCTTCCACTTCCGCAAAACGGATGTCGAGCTCATGCGCCGTCAACGCTGCGTCGACAGCGTTGCGATAGTTATTGGCTTTCGCCAGGAATTGCGAAAGCGCGGTGCGCGCTCTTGCAGTGTCGGTGCTTATGCGTGCGGCGAGCGCGTTCGCGCGACCCGCGAGCACCTTTCCGCTCTCGCCGAGAAGTTGGGCGGTCGCCTCATCAGTGAGGGGTCGGTCCGGCCGTGCGGCGGCGTTGAGATCCGACGGCTGCAGCACGCGCGCCGACTGCACGATTCCGCGCAGGTTCGTGGCTTGCTGAATGAGGCTTGCGGCGGTGGGATTGCCGCCGTCTGTGCGGACGACCATGGGCCGTTCGCGCGTGAGCCAGCTCACGAGGTTCTCGTGAGGTAGGGCGCCGAGCGTCTGTTGCAGCCCCGCATCGCTCGACCAGCGCCGCAGCGCAAAGTTGAGTGCGCGCAGTCGGATTTCGCTTTCACCGCCGATCATGAGGTCGATCGGCTCAAGACCGAGGTCGGCAACGAGCCGCGCCGTGACGGTTGCGGCAGGCTTTGCATTCGGTGTGCTGATCTCCACCGCGACACTGCAGTCCTTAAATCCGTTGAGCGCGGCCGCGGCGAGCGCTGCAAGAGCCGGTTCTGCGATGGCGCGCCTTGCCTCGCCCGCTGCCGAAGGGTCGAGCAGCCAGGCCACGCGGTGGCTCGACGCGTGCCCGGAGCGCGCCGTCCTTACGACGGCGGGATTGCCAGGCACCGGCTGCCCCGACAGCACTTGCAGCCACGCATTCGCCGGACCAGCGTGCCCGTGCGCACGCTGGTGCACGGCCTCAGCAAGGACGAGATCGGCGAGCGTGTCGAGATCGTCCGCAAGCGTCGACTGCAGATCCGCTAGCACCGCGCGAGCCTCCGCGGCGAAGACCGTGAGATCGGCGTCGAGGAATGCAAGGCCGTTGAACAGCCTGATTTCCAGTGATTCGCCGTCATTGACATTCCGCAGTGGCAGCTGCTGACGCAGCGGAAAGATGAGGTCGTCGCGATGCCGCTGATGCAGCTCGCGCTCGCCCGCGAGGCCGAGCGTTTCAGAGAGGCTCAGCCCCTTTAACAGCAGGTCGAGGTAATACTGCGCGCGCCGAACGCGCGCCGAGGAAAGGTCGATAGCGAAGGGGCCTGCACCATGACGCAGATACGCCGAGCGCAGCAACGCGGCCGTAGCGGCCTGGTTTGGGCTCGGCGCTTGAATGTAGCCATCCGTGGTTGCGGCCGCGGAGCTCGGGCGCAATCGGCTGAGCAGCCCGTAGTATCCGCCACCTAGCCCGGTGCGACCGGCACGGCGCCTGCGCACGATGCGCCGGTAGGCAAGCCCCGTGGCCCACGCGTCGATGCGATGCTGGAACAGGTCGATGGTCTCCATGAGAAGATTTTCGAGCCGCGCCGCGCCGTCCGGCCGCGCCGCCACGGCGGCAAGCCGCGTCAGCCCTTGCGCCAGGCGCGCTGCCATGCGCTGCACGGCCGCCGTGACATCCGTACCCGTGCCGCTAATGACGGCTCCGCCCGCAATGGAAACGGCGCTTACGGAAGAAAGGAGATTACGGCGCGCGTCAGCAACAGGGTCGGCGCCCGGCGCGCGCATCGTGCGCAGTGAGAGCGTGCCGACGGCCACAGTATTCACGATTATGGGCAGAACGACATTTTTTTCCAGCGACAGGCGTGCCAGGCGATACAGCAGCGGGGGCGCCGGATCAGTCTCATCCGGGTCCGGAAGGTCCCGCAACGGCTTTGCGCGCAGTGATTCGAGGTAGTCGGTCGGTTGCCAGTCCGTGTTTGCCACATACGCGCATCCGAGCGCTTTCGTGGCATCCGAGCCGGTGTCCGCAACATCTAGGCGTCGCGACACCGGATTGAGCTTCAGGATTTCCTGGAGCTTGTCGGCGACATCCGGGTCTCCGGGCGCAATCACAGGGACCGGCGGTTGCGCCGGGTCGAGCAGTGCGGTGCGCGCGGCGCCGAGGAATTTCTTGAGCAGCGCGTCGATGCGCGCCTCGTCGGGCGTATCGAACGCGAATGGTTCCACGTCCGCAACGCGCGTCACCGGTAGAATACCGTACGGGTTCTTGCCGAAGCGCGCAGGTGGCAACGCGCCGCGCGCTGCGATCGACCGCGCGAAGAAGTCGAGCACCACATCTTCATCGAGTCGCCTCCAGTCAACGACGCCCTGCGCTACGGAATCGAACAACACGGGCCCGACCACGTAGAGCATCGCGCGCGCATCTTCGAGTGCGGTATCCGCGGCGCCGGCGGCACTGCGCGCCACCGCCGCGGGCGCTTGCAGCGCCTCGCCGAAAAGGTCCGCCGCCTGTTCGAGGGGCGAGTCGAGCGCCCCGGCTTCCGTTTCGGTGGCGCGCGCTAGAAACGCGGGAATATCGGCGCGCGGGTCGGTGAGGCCGGAGGCGATGCTGCCACTGTTGTTCGTGGGCGTATCTTGATCCAGGAATTCGAAGGCGCCGTTGGCGATGGCATCGCCGAGCAACGTCGAGAACGGCGCCGCCGCGTCATCCGCGGCGAGCCCTACCGCGACGATCCAGTCCGCGGCGAGCGCAGTCTGGACGAGCGCTGCGTCGCTCAGGCGACAGCCCATGCCTTTGCTGAGAGCCACGTCGAAGTTGGTGAGCCAGCCGGTATCCTGCAGCGCATCCGGCGTATAGCGGGCGTCCGTGACGGGCGCTCCCGAGGTGAGCGCGGTCAGGGTGCCATCAGGCGCGACGGCAAAAATGCTCACGCGCGCCGGCAGCAGCACGGGCTGGCCGATGCTTTCAGCCCACTGTGCAGTGCTGTTGGCAGCGCCGGTGCGCAGCAGGTAGACGGCGCGCTCCGGCGCAACCTTGCGTACCAGCGTTTGCCACGCTGATACAACCGTCACGTCCGCCGCGTCGTACCAAGACTTGTTTCCCACGCTCGCGTTGAAAGCCGCGAGTGCCTGCGCCTCCTCATCGCTCTGTGGTGCAATTCCGCGGTGCGCGAAGTCGTCCTCGGGAAACCATCGGAACCAGATTTCCTTGTGCGTGTTCAATACCAGCTCGTCCACGGCCAGCGATGCTTTCCGGGCAGGGCGGCCGCGCCGCGCGGGAGACGGTCTGGGTCGCGCGATGTGTCGCACCGTTGCGGCCGCCTCACCACGAAACAGTGCCGACACGCCGCTGGTCACGTGAATGGGCGTCGCGACATCGACCACGCGGTACTCAAGTCGCAGCGGCAACAGCAGAAGCGGCGCCGCGGCGCCGAGTGCGCGCTTGATGCGTTCCTGCTGTGACGGATCGACGGGCGGACCGACGACGATGACAGGGCCGGGTGGCGGCACCGAGCCCGATGTTGGCACAAATCCCGGAATTCGGTGTGGTGCCGCCGCGGGCGCAACAGGGGCCGGCGCGGTTGGCGCCGCGGCAGGTGGAACGCCTAAAGATGGCAGAACCAGTGCGCTCTCGACGTCGCGTGCACTCGCGCTGGGCCGTTTGCGTGGCGCGGCCCGCGCAGGCTTTTTTCGCGCCTTGCGACCTCGCGTCGTCGATCCCCGCCGCGTGCGCCGCTTTTTCATTGCAGCACCCGGGCGGCAGATATCACTGCAGCTACAGGTTTCTGTAGGAAGCTGCGCGCTAGCGAAGCGGATGTGCGAGACGGCGACCACAGCGCCGGTGGCTCACTGACGGCGGGATTCGTCTGCTCGAAATCTATGTAGTTGGCACTGCCGAGTATCATGTCCGTCCACGAGAGATCGTTCCACGTCGCCGCGCTGCCGGTGACGGGCTGTCCGAGCCTGAGATGCGGCGGCACGGGGTTTTCCCCGACTGTGCGGCCGATGGCGTTGAGTGAGAACGGCAGCGCCGCGGACTTGAACGGAAAGCGCGCGCGCCGCACGCTCGCCGTGGCGATGTCGAGGCCAAAGCGAAAGGCACCCGCGGGTTCGTAGATAGCGAAGAAAAAGCGCGCAGGCGCCGCCAGTACCGTTTCGCGCGCGACGCCGAAGCCATAATAGGCCATGTCCGCGCCGATCAACCCGGAGAAGGACGCGGGAAAGGTGTCCACGCTGTCGGGTGTCCACGTGGTCATGCCGTCCTTGAGCCGCGTCAGCACGACTTCAACCGCGCCGAGCTTACGGATGAAATCACTGCGCAACAGCAGCACGAAATTCGCTTCGCCATCGTTTTGTGGCGCGAAGTTCTTGCCGAGCGTCGCGCCCCAGGTGCGGATCGGCGGAATGTCGTCGCCCACCGGGTCACCAGGGCCGCATCGGTGATCCCAGAACCGCGCGAAGATCGTGCCGCGCATGTCGGTTGGGAATTCGCGCCAACGCAGCTCATTGTTCATTTCATGGTTTGCGCCGACGAGGAACGCTTCGACGAAGGCTCGATTCTCTGTAACGACTGCTACGGTGTTAAGCGGCAGCGCATCCTGGTTCCGCAGCAGTGAACTCGCGGCGAACGCAGCCAGCTCAACTGCGAGGGGAATTGGCACCACCGGTGAACGCTGAATGGGTGCCATCGTCTCAGCTTCGGCCGTCGAGAGCCCCATGATCGTGCTCGCCGCTTTCTTTGCGGGCAGCGCCTTGAATGCCGTGGCCAGGGCGCCTGCGAGCGCCGTCGTGTCGACCGCCCGCACGCCGACGGCGAGCGGCGGATCCGGCTTGGGTGTGTCGAACGCGGCAACATTGAAGAGCTGGCCGATGACGACGCGAAAGCCTCCCGGCACGGCGCGCACCGGCGCGCGCGGTGCGCTGCGGCCGGAGACGATGTTCAGCACCGGCATCGGCACCGCTCGCACGGTCGCACCGCCGATGACACTCACTTTGCTTGCGCGCTTCGCCGCGATGAGTCGCAGCGCGCGCGAATTGATGGCGGCCGGCAGACCAGCACTTCGCAATACGCCAGCAACCGTGCCTCCGCCGGGTACGGCAGCCGATTGCTGCAACGGTTGAGCCAGTGCGAGAGCGGCATCCGCCGGCAGTTTCTCGAAATGACGCTCCGATAGTCGCGCGGCCAACAGCGATGCTGTATTGAGCTGCGAAAGCCTTCGGTTCGCGTCTGCGATTTCGGTGTACTGCTGCCAGCAGATGGCCGTGAAGAGCTCCTGGTTGCGTCGCACGGTTTCCGCGCCGAGGCCCGCGACCTGACGGAACTTGAGGTCAAGGCTGATGCGGTCGAACCATTCGCCGGCTTGAGCCTTCGTCACATCTGGGGCGGTCTCCTGCCGGAAGCGCCAGCCGTAGGCAGGCATCGCGACGAGCGGATCTTCCTTGTCGGGGCCGTCGTCTGCAGCGGTGACGGATTCTCCTGCGATCGTCGCGGCGAGCGTGGTCGTGAGGCGCGCGCTGAGCGCCGGATCCGTGTTATAGGCCTGAATCGCAGCGCCCGACTTAACCAGCGCGTCCTGGATTTCGAACGTTGCGTCGGCGTTGTAATAGCCGGCGTAGTAACCAGGCTTCCCTGCAAAGGCGATCGCCGGCGCGGCCACCGGATCCTCTGGCGTGACGTGGTATGGCTTCAGCCGACGCACCAGCAGCTCGAAATCCTCGAGCGCGCTCGTCGTGAAGCGCGACTGGAAGTACACGGGCAGATCGACGGGCCCGCTGCTCGTGCTCCACGCCAGCGCATTCCATTGCGGCGGCGCGGATTGATCACCGGTGCCACGCAGCCGGCCCGCTTCG
>DASZIB010000051.1:0-4848 GCA_035937415.1 Edaphobacterium sp. (SeqCode)
CTGCGGTCTCCGGCGCGGCGCTCTCCCGCGCACCATCCGCTCCCGCCCCCGCCCCCCATCGCAGCCGCGCGGGTGGTCGTATCTCCGGGGCCTGCCCCAGCGCCTGCGCGGCGAGCCGGTGCAGAAAGCCGCTCATGCGTCGCACCGTTCGAGGTAGGCGGCGCGGCGGGCGTCGCTCATCTGCAGGATATGTTGCTCATCCCAGCCGTAGGCGATGGCTAATCGATGCACGTCGTCGAGGAGGAGTTCGGCGCGTTGCGCGATCTCGTCCCAGAGGTACGCGCAGATATCGAGATGCGCGGTCCAGGCGTGGCCGCACGCGGCGCAGGTCAGTGCGAGCGCCACGTCGGACAAGTCCGCGCGGCTTTCCATCGCGGCTTCGATCTCGGCCACGAGATCCGCCGGCCAGCCCGACGCAGGCGGCGTGTCGAGGCAGCACAGCGCGAAGAGCGCGCGTGCACCGGACTCGGCATCCGCGCATCGTGCGGCCGCGATAAGATCGCGGCTGTTGGGCATGCGGAAGCACAGCCCGCCGGCGATGAGCTCCTCCGCGGCGTCGGATGCGGGCGCCGCAAGGGCCGCCGCATCGAGCTCGAACTCAAGCGGCTCGCCGCAACCCGGGCAGTTGAGCCGGCCGTCGAGCCGCGTGCCGAACGTCGCGCGCCGCAAAGCGAGCACGGCGGCGTTGCGCTCGCCTATGTCGAGTGCGAGGCACTGCTGCGGTGGCATCGCCGGCAGTGCCGCATCGGCGAGCGCGAGCGCGCGGCCGACCGGGCCGCGGTCGCGGCCGCGCTCCCACAAACCGAGCAGCTCGCCATTGGTCAGCGCCTGCATCGTTGTCTCCGCGCCTTACGTGGTGGCGATGGCGGGTTCGCTCGGCTCGGTCACGTCGATGTCGCGCTCCCAGCCCTCGTTCTCGAGCTTGATGTGTTGGATCGCCACGGCATTGGCGTTGGCGTCGAGGTCCGGCAGCGCCTGGAATTCCGAGACCCAGGCGCGGTACACCTTGTAGGCGATGGCGAGCTGGCCCGCCTCGTTGTAGATCTCGATGATCAGCTCCTTGCGGAAATCCTTGAGCGAGACCTCGGCGCCAAGGCCGGCGCCGAAGTTCCACACCTTGCTCGCCCACGCTTCGAAGTCGGTATCGTGAGTGACGCCGCGCTCGAGCGTGATCGCCTCGTATTTCGTACGGCCGGGCGACTTGTGCGAGGTGGACGGGTCGCCGCCTTCGCGATGTTCGACCACCTCGGTCGTGCGCTTGAGCGCGCTGCACTTGGACAAGCCGGCGACGTAGTGCCCAGCCCACTTCAGGCGGAACTTGAAGTTCTTGTACGGATCGACGCGCGCCGTGTTGACGGTGAACTGTGCCATGCGGGGCTCCGTGGCTCAGGGCTGTTGGGCGATCTGCTGGATCTGGATGACGACGAACTCGGCCGGCTTGAGCGGCGCGAACCCGACCACGATGTTGACGACGCCGTTATCGATGTCGGTCTGCGTCGTGGTTTCGCTGCTGCACTTGACAAAGTAGGCGTCCTTCGGGCTCGAGCCCTGAAACGCGCCCTGGCGGAACAGGCCCTGCATGAAGGCGCCGACGTTGAGCCGGATCTGCGCCCACAGGGGCTCGTCATTGGGCTCGAACACCACCCACTGAGTACCGCGGAACAGGCTCTCCTCGATGTAGAGAGCAAGCCGGCGCACCGGCACATACTTCCATTGCGAGGCGAGCACGTCGGCGCCTTCGAGCGTGCGCGCACCCCAGATCACGTTGCCGATCACCGGCAGCCCGCGCAGCGCGTTGATGCCGACCGGGTTGAGCTGCCCGCTGTCGCCATCGGTAAGGTTGGCGAGCTGTCCCTTGATGGCGAGGCCGAGCACGCCCTGCAGGTTGGCCCCGATGCCGGCCGGCGCCTTCCAGACGCCACGCGCCGTATCGGTGCGGCTGTAGATGCCGGCGACAACCCCGCACGGCGCGAAGATGTCGAGCCTGTTCTCCTGCAGCGGATCGGGGATCAGCAGGCGCGGGTAATAGATGGCCGCGTGGTTGCGGTCGATGGCGCTGAAGGCGCCGACGCCGGTATTGCCGATCGCGGTTGCGACGTCCCAGCTCTGCGGCGCGTCGACGAGGAGCAGGGCACGATGGACGCTGCAGAAGGTGGCGGCGGCCGTCCACGTACTCATGCCGATGTCGGTGCCGCTGCCCCCGGCCGTCAGCGGCGGCAGGCATAGCAGGTTGAAGATATCGGTCTTCTTCAGCGCGTAGATGCCGCTCTGGTCGCTCTCGACGCCGACCACGTCGGCATCGACGAGATCGCTGCCGTCCGCGCCGCCGGTGAAGGTGACCGCGTTGGCCGGCGGCCGCGCATTGCCCACGGCGGACACGCGCGCCAGCGTCGATTGCTGCGCCAGCACGGTCGTGACGAAACGCGGGCTCGCGGCATCGCGCGAAACGTTGAGGAATGTCTCGCGTTTGCCGCTGCCGCCGCGCTTGAGCGCGTCGTTGGTCAGCGACGGGTCGTCGTAAAGCGTGAGGTTGAACAGGTTCGGGTCGGGCGAGCCCGAGTTGGCGTCTTTGGTCTTGTAGTCGACCGTCGCGGTGAGGTTGCGCGCCCACGTGCCCGGGCTTGCGGCGACGAGCGTGTTGCCGCCGGTGAGGTCGGCAGTTGCGTCGTTTGCCGTGTCGATCTTGCCCTGCGCGGTGCGCGTCATCACCCGCACGACCACCGCCTCCGAGCCGCCGTTCATGAAGAACTGCTGAACCGCGTAGCTCATCGTGCTGGCGCGCCACAGCCCGCCGAACTGCCGCTCGTAATCGGCGTAGCTGAAGAGCACGACCGGCTGGTCGACCGGTCCCTGCCAGGCGCGTCCGACGAAGGCCGCGACGGAGGTTGCCACCCCGGTGATCGTGTGCACGCCGCTGGGAAGCTCCTCGACATAGACGCCGGGATAGGTGAGGGTTACGGGCATCGGCGCTCCTCTCGGTTGATCGGTTGCGGCGTCGCCGCCGCGCTAGTGGCTGTCACCTCGGCGGGGCTCGCTGACGCGGCTGTAGATGGCGGCGCCGTCGGGAAGAACCGTGAAGGTGAGGCGGCCGGAGGCGACCAGGTGATCGAGCGCCTGCTGAACGTCCTCAAGCGAATCGCAGGTGGCCCCGATCCACCAGCTGCGCACGCCCTCCGCCGTGTCGGCGGCGCGCGGATGCTCGCTCACATAGAGCTCGATGGCCTGCGCGATCTGCATCGTTCTCCTGCCGGCGGTCGACACGAGGATGATCCCGGCTGCAAAAACCTCCACTGTGCATTGCACGCGCCGTGCCATCCAGGAAATCGAGCAATGACGGGCACTTCGGCGACAGCGCGGCGCGGCATGTGGGACCGCAATGTCCCGCCCTGCGGTGCGGGGGTCGTCGCGAGCAACGGAGGTTGCGCATCAAGCCGCATGTGAGACGCAATCGACCCAGTGTGGAGGATTTGACTTAGCCCGGCGATGACACGCGCTCATGCGGCCGGCGGGGCGGTCGCGCGCGCGATCCAGTCGATCGGAGAATTCAGGTCGAGAGCACGATGCGATTAAGCAGAATCGCATTGCGCTCTCGTCTCATTGATTTTGAGCATGATCTTGTCCGAAAAGTCTGCAACTTCTCGGGATCATGCTTTAGCGGTTGCGGAAGCGCTCGCCGCTCAGCCCGTGCTTCTTGGCGAGCTTGTTGAGCGCGCTGCGGTCCTTCTGCGAGATCCGCGCCGCCGCCGAAATATTGCCGCATGTCCGCGCCAGCAGCTGATCGAGATAGGTCCGCTCGAACTGCGCTATGGCGCGAGCTTTGGCCGCCTTGAACGGCTGGGTGGGGTCGTTGCTGCCGGTGCGCGGTTGCGCATCGCCGCCGCCCGGCCGGAGCCGGATCGTATCGCCGTCGCTCAGCAAGAACTCGCGCAGCATCAGGTTCTCGAGCTCGCGCACATTGCCCGGCCAGTCGTGCGCCGTCAGCCAGGCGATCGTCCCCGCATCGAGGCGCTTGTGCGGGCGCCCGTAGCGAACGGCGAGGCGATCGAGGAAGTGCTCCGCCAAGAGCACCACGTCGCGCCCGCGCTCGCGCAGCGGCGGCATGGTCAGCGAGAGGATGCTGAAGCGGAACAAGAGATCGCGGCGGAACTGGCCGAGCCGCACCAGCTCCTCGAGATCGACATTGGTCGAGGCGATGATGCGCAGGTCGCCGTCGGCGACCGCACGCCCACCAACAGGCCGGTACTTGTGATCCTGCAGGAAGCGCAGCAGCACGCCCTGCGCGCGCGGCGTCATCGCCTCGACCTCGTCGAGGAACAGCGCGCCGCCCTCTGCCTGGGTCACGAGGCCGCTGCGCGCCTGGCGCGCATCCGTGAAGGCGCCGCGCTCGTGGCCGAACAATTCGCTCTCGATCAGGCTATCCGGCAGCGCCCCGCAATTGACCGGGACGAAGGGACAGTCGCGTCGGTCGCTAAGATAGTGCAGCGCGCGGGCCGCAAGCTCCTTGCCGGTGCCGGTCTCGCCCTGGATCAGTACCGTCGCATCGACCGTCGCCATGCGGCCGATCAGGCGCAGCGTTTCGGCGAACACCGACGACTGGCCGAGCAGATTGAGCCGGGCGAACGCCTCCTGCGCGGTGGCGCCGGGCTGTTCAGGGCGCCGGTTGCTCGCAAAGACCATGTCGCACCCCGCAAAGACGCCTCGGCCAAACCGACCGAGGAGTTGGCCGGCCAACCCGGCCGGGTCCGCCCGCCGCGGTGGTCTGCGGGCCTGCGAGACCAGGGTCTCGCCGACGCAGTCAAGCTGGGATCCACCGCCTCTAGAATTCATCCACCCAAAGTCGGCGCCTAT
>DASZIB010000052.1:0-1886 GCA_035937415.1 Edaphobacterium sp. (SeqCode)
GGATTGGCGGCAACCGCGCCGACGTTCGGCATCAGCCGCTTGATGTAATCGAACGCCGGGTCCATGTGATCTTCGTCGCCGCCCAGCATCTTGGCGAGCGCCACCATCCATACCGTGCCCAAGGTGGAGTCGAGACTCACGAGGCCGACGCGGCCCTTGAATTCCGGCTTGAGCAAATCATTCCAGGATTTCGGCGTGGTCTTCACGCGCTCCGTGTTGTACGCTATCCCATAGACCTGCGCGGACACATAGGCGCCCAGACCCTTCGGGTCGATGAAGTGCGCGGGCAGATTCGCCAGGTTCGGCACCCGGGCTGCCGGAATGGGTTCGAACACGCCTTGCGCGATGCCCTGCAGGTAGGGGCCCTCGTCCATCATGACCACGTCGAACGGCGGGTTATTGCGCGCGGCCACCAGCTTTGTCAGTGTGTCGACCGCTTGCGATGCGGTGAGCACGGCGCTCACGCCCGCTGCCTTGCGAAACGCGGGCAACAGGATCTTGCGTTGCGACTCTTCCCACGCACCGGGAAACGTGGTGGCGGCGAGGGATTCGGACGCAGCCATGGCAAGCGGGCTGCCGAGCGACAGGCCGACAGCCCCCGCTGCTCCCATCAGTTGCAGGAGCTTGCGACGTTGGTGATCGATCAGTGACATAGGACCTCTGGATGGATAGTTGATGAACCGGCGATAACGAAGCGGGCGGCGCGTTGGACCAGGACGATCGTGACCATGCGCTAAACACCTGCGTTACTGGGTTGCGCCGCCTTGAACGTGCGCACCCGCGCACCCGGCTTGAAATCGAGCGCAACGCGCAAGCCCGGGCGCAAGTCGGCACCCTCGGCGCGCGGCACGGAAATCTTCACGGTCTGTCCGGCATCGGTCTGCAGATCGACTACCAGCGTGGGACCGATCGGCATCGCCAGTTGCACTGTAGCCAGCAGCTGACGCGCGCTGGCGCCCGGTTGGGGCAACTGCCAAGCCCATTGCTCGGGGCGAACCGCCAGCAGCGCCGCACCGGCATCGCGCCACGGGCCGGGCTGAGCAACGGCCAGCACGGCGCCATCGTCGAAGTTTGCCAGGCACTGGCTGCCGTGCACGCGCAAGGTGACCGGCAGCAGATTCGCCGTGCCGACGAAGGTGGCGACGAAGGGGGTTGCGGGCTGATCGTAGATCGCGACCGCCGAGTCGTATTGTTCGAGCCGCCCGCGATTGAGCACTGCGACCCGGTCGGCCATGCTCATCGCCTCTTCCTGATCGTGCGTCACCATCACGGTCGTGATATTCAACTCGCGCTGCAGACGGCGGATTTCGATCTGCATATCGAGCCGCAGGTTTTTGTCGAGCGCCGCAAAAGGCTCGTCCAGCAGCAGGATGCGCGGCTCGACGGCGAGCGTGCGGGCCAGTGCCACGCGTTGTTGCTGACCGCCCGACAACTCGCGCGGATAGCGCTTCGCGAATGCTTCCATGCGCACCATTTCGAGCATCTGCAGCGCCTTGTGAGCGGCATCACGACGCGCGACGCCATTGGCTTCGAGACCGTAGGCGACGTTGGCGGCGACGGTCATGTGTGGAAACAGCGCGTAGTTCTGGAAGACGATGCCCACGCCGCGTTGGCGTGGCGCGAGGCCGTCGACGCGTTGTCCGCCAACATGCACCTCACCCTCGGACTGCACCTGCAAACCGGCGAGAATCCGCAACAGCGTGCTTTTGCCGCAGCCCGACGGACCGAGCAACGCAACCAGTTCGCCTGCGGCAATGTCGAGCGCGACGTCTTCGATAACCGGTACGGTGCCGAAACGATGCTGGATGCCGCGCATCTGCACGGCGGCACCGGTTTGCGAGGCACGCGCTTGCGTAGTTGAAGGGACGAAGGTCCCGGTGCCGGCT
>DASZIB010000053.1:0-1683 GCA_035937415.1 Edaphobacterium sp. (SeqCode)
TGGCCTGACGTCCTCATGGCAGTTGGACCTGTTCGGCCGCGTTCGGCGAGCCGTGGAAGCAGCCGACGCCAATGCCTTGGCGGCCGTGGAGAACCGGCACGGCGTCGTGCTCGCGGCGGTGGCCGAGCTGGCACAAAGCTATATGCAATTGCGCGGAACGCAGAACCGTCTTGGGATCGCGAAACGCAATCTCCACCTCGCCGAAGAGAACGTGGAGCTTGTGAATACACGTTTCGCCAACGGAACCGCCACTACACTCGACCTGGCGCAAGCCCGGTCTCAACAGGCCAGCATCGCCGCAACCCTGCCGCCGCTGCGCACCCAGGAGGCGGAGCTCATCAACGCCATCGGACTGCTGCTGGGCGATGCTCCTCGCGCGCTCGAGGCCGAGTTGCACCGCTCCCGGATGCTGCCGCGTGTGCCGCGCAAGGTTCCGGTGGGCCTGCCCGGAACGCTGGTACGCCGCCGCCCGGACGTACGCGAGGCTGAGGCGCGGTTGCATGAAGCCACGGCCCAGACGGGCGTCGCAGTGGCGAGCTTCTACCCTGACGTGACACTGAACGGCGCCGTCAGCGTCGAAAGCTTGCACCTGAGCAATCTGTTTTCACCGGCGTCGACCGCATTCGCTGTCGGGCCGTCGATTTCGATTCCGATCTTCGAAGGAGGGCAGTTGAGGGGTGGCTTGGTGCTGCGCGAATCGCGACAGCGGGAAGCGGCCATCTTGTTTCAGAAAACGGTCTTGCGGGCCTGGAAGGAGGTCGATGACGCCCTGACGGCCTATCGCGAAGCGCAACTCCGGCGTGCCGAGATTGCCCGATCGGTCACGGAAAATCAGGCCGCGCTGCAAGCCGCCAGGCAGCGCTACTCCGAGGGCGCGATCGATTTCCTGAATGTCATCGCGACGCTGGGCCAGTTGCTGCAGAGTGAAAACGATCTTGCCGACAGCGACACACAAATCGCGATCGATCTCGTCAATCTTTATCGCGCCCTCGGGGGAGGATGGGAGGTCGCAGACGTCATCTACGATACAGACGGCGTGCTGCGACAGAACGTTGGAGCGCCATAGAACATTGCTGCCGATCGTTATCATCGGCGACAAAGCGAAAATTTGTGCATTGCTTCGCTTTGCTCGCACTAGCTCGCGAGGCGTTCGCCCGCACCCGCGCGCAGATTGTGGAAGAATTTGTCGACCTCGCGCGACAGGGTTTCCGCCGTGGCAGTCAGCTCGCTGGAGGCCGACAACACCGACGACGCAGCGGTGTTGGTCTCGCCGATGGCATCGCGCAGCGACGTGATGTTCTCCACCAGCGTCGCGTTGCCCTGGGCGGCCGACTGCGCGTTGGCCGAGATCTCGCGGGTCGCCGCGTCTTGTTGCCCGACGGCGCCGGCAATGTTGGAGGTGACATCGTTGATGTCGCGCACCGCGCCGCCGATCTCACGCACGGCATCGACCGCGTTGCGGGTCGAGGCCTGGATCAGGCTGACATTCTGGGCGATCTCGGCGGTGGCCTTGGCGGTCTGCCCGGCCAGCGCCTTGACCTCGTGCGCCACCACCGCAAAACCACGTCCGGCCTCGCCGGCGCGCGCGGCCTCGATGGTTGCGTTCAGCGCCAACAGGTTGGTTTGCTCTGCGATCGCCTGGATCAAAGTGAGGACGCCGTCGATGCGCTGGGTGGCGGCGGC
>DASZIB010000054.1:0-182539 GCA_035937415.1 Edaphobacterium sp. (SeqCode)
GACTTGCGGCGTGGTCGCGGTCACGGAGCCGGAGGCGCCGGCGAAGTTGACCGCCAGGTTGTGCACGGTCATGCCGCCGCGATCGAGCGCGCTCACCCCGTCGGTCGGCAGAGCCGTGTAGCTCACCTGGTCAACCCCGGCATAGTTGAGCGTGCCGTTCGTCAGTGGCAGGAAGCCGTTGGGAACCACGTAGTCGGGCTGTACCAGCCCCATTTGCGCGAATCCCTGGCTTGCGATCAGCACGTGGGCGAATGCGGTCGGGCTATCCATGCCGCCATACATGCCCATGGAGCCGCCCGGCAGATTGGCCGGGAACGTATACGTCTGCGTCATCCCGCCTTGCGTGCTGGTGAGCATATGGCCGGCGAGAAAATTCTCGCCGTTCAATCCGGCCACCTCGTGTAGCACCACGTACTGGACCGTGCCGTCGGCGGACGAGAAGATCTGATCGATCTGGAACGTATGAAAACTGGCACTTGCGCTCGTCGCCAACCACGAAAATGCGAGTGCCAGCGCGGTTACGACAAGCCTGCGCAAGGTGTTGGCCATGGAATTCTCCGGCAAAGGTTTAAGACGCACGGCTGCTGCGCCAGAACGTGCCCGTCGCGACTGCAAACAGGCGGCAGCAGGGGGCTATTCCGCGCTTGCGTGGTCGCGAGAACGGCCGGCGCCGACCGGCGCGGGGCGCCGGGTCCGGGCACCCTCGCCGGTGTGGGCCTTGACGGACCGCGGGGCTGGCCGCACCTTGGCTCCATGACCACGCGCACGCTGCAACGCAGCATCGAAGCGATCCCCACCGCGGACGGCGCCGGCGTGAAGCTACGCCGCAGCCTCGGCCAAACGGCGTGGGCGCGCCTCGATCCGTTTTTAATGCTCGACCACTTCTCGACCGAGCACGCCGACGACTACATCGCGGGCTTCCCGGCGCACCCGCACCGCGGCTTCGAGACCGTGACCTACCTGCTCGACGGCCACATGCGGCACGAGGACCATCTCGGCCACACGGGCGAGCTCAAGAGCGGTGGTGTGCAATGGATGACGGCCGGCCGCGGCATCGTTCACTCCGAAATGCCGCAGCAGGAGCAGGGCCGCATGCGGGGCTTCCAGCTCTGGATCAACCTGCCGGCGAAGGAGAAGATGAAGCCCGCCGCGTATCGCGACATCCAGGCCGATGCAATCCCGGTCCTCGAACTCGCCGGCGGAGGACGGGTCAAGGTGATCGCCGGCACGCTGGTGCAAGGTGGCACCGCGACGGCCGGGCCGATCCAGGGGTTGACCACCGACCCGCTCTACCTTGACGTCGAATTGCCCCCGGGAGCGAGGTTCACCCAGCCGATCAAGACCGGTTACAACGCCTTCGTCTACCCTTTCGAGGGCGGCGTCGAAATTGGCGCCGAGGGCTCCCGGCGGCTGCTCAAGGCGCATCACGCGGGCGTGCTGTCCGACGGCGACGCCGTCGAACTAGCGGGCGGCCCCGACGGCGGCAGGGTCATTCTTCTCGCGGGTCGCCCGTTGCTCGAACCGATCGCGCAATATGGCCCGTTCGTGATGAACACCCGCGAGGAAATCGAGCAGGCGATCCGGGATTACCAGAGCGGTGCGCTGACCCACGCGGCCTGAGCGTCACTCCGCAGTGACCGCCTCAGGCGGCCGCGGATGCGGTCTCTGGCGGTGCCGGAGGAAAGCGGACCACGATGCGCGTTCCCCGCTCCGCGGGCGATTCGATTTGCAACGCGCCACGATGGCCCTGCACGACTTCCTTGACGATGGCGAGTCCAAGGCCGGCGCCATCGCCGGGCGTGTCGTGCACGCGGTAGAACCTTTCAAACACTCTTCCCCGCGCGGATTCGGGAATCCCCGGCCCGTTGTCCTCAACGCTTAGGAACGGCTGCCCCCGCTCGGATCCGCAGCGCACGGTGACCGAGCCGCCGCGCGGCGTGTAGCGCAGTGCGTTGTCGAGCAGGTTGCCCAACAGCTCCGCGAGCAGGACGGGATTTCCGGCTACCGGGGTGTGCTCAAGATCGAAGCCAAGGTCGATATCGCGCGCGATCGCCCGCTGCACCCATTCGTGTACAACCCCGTCCGCCACCGCATAGAGATCCACCGTTGCGAGCTGGGCGTAGTCATCGGCGCTCGCTTCAGCCTTGGCCAGCGCGAGAAGCTGATTGGCGAGATGGCTCGCGCGCACGGTGGCAAGGTGCATGCCGGAAATCTCCGTGCGTACATCGGGAGTTAGCTCGCGCCGCAACAGCAATTCGAGATGCATCTGCAAGCCGGCGAGAGGGGTGCGCAACTGGTGCGCGGCATTGGCCAGGAAGCGCTGCTGCATTTCGTTCGATTCGCGTACCTGCGCCAGCAGTCGGTTCAGCGCCTCGATGGCGGGAGCAATTTCCTCCGGCGTGGCGTTGGCGTCGAGAGGATGAAAATCGTGCGGCGAGCGCCCGAGGAGTTGGGTCCTGATCCACGCCAGCGGCGCGATGCCCTGCGCGACGCCGGTCCAGCCGAGCACGAGCATCGCCAGTGCAATCAGCACGGCGGGCAACAGCCCCGCGGCGAGGATCTCCGCGATCAGGTGATGACGCTTGTGCAACGTTTCGGCAACCTGCACGTACAGGCCCGATTCGGTGCGCACCGTCGCGACGCGCACGGGTTGACCCTGGTAGCGGCTGTCGAAGAACATGCGTTCACCGGGCGCGAGACTCGGTGGCAGGTCCAACGCATCGTCGCCGGCGATTACCGCGCCGCCGGGAGCGCGGATCTGGAACACCAGCCTATCTTCATGGTCGGAAAGCAACGTCTCCTGCGCCTGCCTGAGCAGGTTGAGGTGCGGTCCATCGAGCCCGATGCTGACGCTGGCAGCAAGGTCCAGTGCCGGGTCGAGGAGCGAGCGGTCGTAGGCGGCCGTTGCGGCGCGCAGCGCGATGTAACACGTGAGCACGGCTGCGCCGACAACCAGCAGGATCGGCGGGATGAGAAACCACAACAACCGCCGGCGAATGGTTGCCGACGGGTTGGGACTAGGCATCCGTCGTTTCCCACAGATAGCCGAAGCCGCGGACGGTGCGGATACGCACGCCTGCGGTTTCGATCTTCGCGCGCAGTCGGGAAACGTAAACTTCAATCGCGTTCGGCGTCAATTGCGAGTCGTAATCGGCGAGCTGCTGGGCGATCTGCTCCTTGCTCAGTACGCGCCCGGGTCGCGCCATGAAAAGCTCGAGCAGCGCCCATTCGCGAACCGTCAGTTCGATCGACGAACCGTCGACCCTGACCCGCTTGGCTTCGACATCGACGGTGAGCCCCCCCATGGAGATCGCGCCGGCGGGCAGCGAAGTGCGACGCAGCAAGGCACGCACCCGCGCCTCGAATTCGGTGACCGAGAACGGCTTGGTAAGGTAATCGTCGGCGCCCAGATCGAGGCCGTGCACCCGGTCCTCGACGGCGTCGCGCGCGGTCAGCACCAGGACGTTGGTGACGGCGTGGCGGCGCCTGAGGCGACGCAGTACCTCGAAGCCATCGATGTCCGGCAGCCCGATATCAAGCACGACCAGTTCGTAGGGTGCGGTGCGCAGCGCCTTGTCAGCTTCGAGGCCGGTTTCGGCTTGATCGACGGCATGTCCAGCGCGGCTGAGGATGCGCGTCAGCCCTTGCGCGAGCAGCGAATCGTCCTCAACGACCAGAATGCGCATTGTCTGTCGCCTCTTGAGTCACAGGCGCCGCGAACCTCGTGCGAATGGCGGCAACCCGCCGCGGAAATGCTGGCCGCAACGGGTACGAGCCGGGAGTCCCCGCGACGCCGCCTAGCGCAGCACGCAGTGTTGCCAGTTCGGCCGCGCCGCGCAAGAGGTGGGCAAGGCGCGGGCTCCCGCTCATTTGGTCCGTCACACGGATGAGTAGCCCGGGTGACGGACCGTGGCCGGGCTGAGGATTGCGCAGTAACGAAGCGGATGAGCCGTTCCGTTACGCCCTGTCGGGAGCGCGATATTTCGATCCGGTTGTCCAAATAAATCCGGGCAGCGTCCCTAAGGGGTCGCTGCCCGGAAAGCGAGGGGCCAACGGTGCAGCAGGCTTTAGAACCTGAAGTTGAACCCCACCGAAACCGCCTGCAGCTTGCCGCCGGCAAAACAATGCGGACCGGCGTTGGACACCGTACCGGTCGTCGGATCGAATGCCGCAAGCGGCGTCGAATCGTGGCAATCCTGGGTGACGCCATGGCCACCCGCCCCGAGGTCGTAGTGGGCGGCGGAATGGTTCCTGGTCGTCGCATAGTCGACATAAAACTGGGTGCTCTTATCCAGGTTATGACGCCACGCCGCTGTGTACATGTTGGCGGCGTTGTCCGGATTGGCACCGCCCGGAGTGTTGTGCTGACCCGGGTCGCCCGGCGTGGCGCCTGCATGTGCCCAGCCGACGCTGACGCTATCCTTCTCGGTCAGCACTTGCGTCAGTGCCAGCCAATAAGCATTGGGACGCGTGCGTTCGTCCTGATAGGTGAGATAGCCCGGTATGCTTCTCCAGGTTCTCTCCCAGAGGACGCTCACCGTGGTCTTGGTCGGGAAGGTGTATTGCCCGCCGATCTTGAACGCGGATTCATCGCCCACATCGTTGGGATCGCCGGCGAGGTCAGCAGGCGGCGTCGTCGGGAATCCAATTGTGTCGCTGCTGCGGTTGACGTGCTTGTGTCGTTCGTAGGCGGTCGTCACATAAAGCGGGCCGCCCAGGTAGCTCAGGCTCGCGCTGTAGAGATCGCCAAAGGAGCCGTCATTGCAGGTCGGGGGAAGCGCACCGCTGCCGGGAATGTTGCCGCCCGTGCAGTCCGGTTGTGCAGAGGCAACGATGAGGCTGCTGTCGTCGCGGTTCTGACCCGGCGCGTACATCGCATTGAACGAAACGCCGTTCCAGTTGGGCGATTCATACCAGAGCGCATGCGCCGCGCGCAGCCCAAATTCGACCCGGTTGTCGCCGCCGGTATTGCCCATGATCACGCGGTAGTCGCCGGGCATCCCCGAGAATGGGTTCAGGCGAAGGGTGGAAGTCACATAGGGCGTTTGCGCCTTGCCGATCTTGATGGCGCCCCAATTCTTCCCGGACAACCCGACGTAACTGTCCCGTGAAAACAGCGCGCCGTTGACCACATCGGTGGTATTCGATGTCGTGGTCTTGGTGCCGGGGTCAGCGGAGATTTCGATGCCAGCCTCCAGCTGCCAGATGAATGTCACATCCTGCAGCGGATGCGACCCGCGGACGCCCAGGTACGACAGGTTGGTCGCGATGGAAGGCTGCCAGCCCATCTTCCCTACCGGCGAACCACCCTGGGCGTAGCTGCTGTCCAACCCCTTGGTGGCGTAGTCAAACGAAACGTCGAGGTTTCCGTAGAGCGACACCTCGCCGCCGCCCGGTGCCAGGAATGTGAGGGCATCGCCAGGCTTGCGCTCAAGGTACGGCGCGCCCCTTTTTTCCACTTCCTTGACCTCGGCTTGTTGCTTCTTCACGTCCGCCTGAACGGCATCCAACTGCTTCTTGACGGCATCGAGTTGCTTCTGCAACGCGTCGACCTGCGCTTTCAGTAGGTCGCTTTGCGTGTCGGCTCGGGCGGTCGTGGAAACGGCGAACATTGCCGCAGCCACAATGGCCAGCAGTATCCTTAGGTTCATGGAGTCCCTCCTAGTCGCGTTTGTTTTCGACACTGCAATCGGTGCGAACCGCCAAGCAGCGGACTTCGTCCTGTGCTCATTCTTGGCGAAATGATGGTATATGAGATACCTGTCATTCAACTGACGATAACATGACAAGTTGCTGAATTGCAACAGTGGAGAAGGCGAGCGACCGGCGCGACCGGACCGCCTTGCCGAAGCGAGCTGGAACAATGAGTTGGCAGACCCGTGAGGGGTCGGCAATCAGGCCTGCCCTGCGGGATGACCGAATCGAAGCGGCCGCCGGCGGGGCGCCGCCGCCGCCACCGGTCAGGGGCGGGGTGCGGGCAGAACCGAAGCGCTCGCGCGCAGCGCGGTGCGGCGCAGGATCTCGGCGCGGATCTCGCCGAACTGCTTGCGTGTTTCCGCCGCAATCAGCGCCGGGCCGATGAGCGGCGGAACCCAGATCTTCGGCGTGTACCGGCCGCTGTTGACCACGTGTATCAGCACCCCGTCGTCGACGATTCGCGTCGTGAATGCCGATGCCTTGAGATCGCCCTCGATCAAGCGCGAGCGAATCTCCTGATACGGTACGAGCTCGACCTCGCGCACGCTTTCGAACGTGATTTTGAGCGGACCGCGCGCCGCCGCTCCCTTCTGATAGACCTGCAACACCACACCTTCCCTGGACTGCACCCGGCTCTCCTGGAGATTCGACACGAAGGCGGTCATGTGGTCGTAATCGGTCAGGACCTCCCACGCGACGGCGACGGAGGTGTTGACCGGGCAATCAACGTCGACAGCTATTTCCTCGCCATCCTTGCTGACGTGAACCTGAATGTCCGCGTCGTCCGCTGCCGCTAGCGCCGCCGCGGGCAGAACGGCGAGAGAAAGCGCGACGAGCGCACGCAGGCAAACCGCCGAAGAAATTATCCCGCAGGGCATTGAGAAGGGGTCATGCTTGCGCACGGCGCGTGCCGAAATGGGGGCGCCGCACACGATGCCGCGTTGTCGTCCCCGCGGCTATCGGCGAAAGGATGATTCGCTTGTAGGACTCTCCGTCGGCGCAGGCAATAACCGCTGCTGCCGCCTGGATCCGCCTTGCGCCAAAACTCGGCGGCGGTCGCGGCAGTTTAATTCAACCTTAAGTCGGGCGCTCCATGCTCACGCTTCTGCCATGCCGGTCCCGGCGCGGCTATTGATAACGGAGGTTCAGATGAAAGCTTTGAGTCGCACGACGATTGCCCTTGCCGGCCTCGGGTTGGCGCTGGCAATACCGCTCTCCCATGCCGCCGAAGAATCCCAAGCTGCATTGAAGGCGGACGCGAAAGTAACCGAACAGGATGCCAAGACGACCGCACTCGCGAGGGTGCCCAACGGCACGGTACAGAGCACGGCGCTGGAAAAGGAGCATGGGCGCCTCGTCTGGTCGTTTGACATCGCCCGCGCGTCATCCAAGGACCTGATCGAGGTTCAGGTTGACGCGAAGACCGGCAAGGTCGCCGCGGTCAACAAGGAAACGCCGGCACAGGAGGCAAAAGAAAAGCAATCCGCGCCGCCGGCAGCCAAGTAGTGCGGCGGCACGCGATTGAGGCGGCGCCGTCGACCGGCGCCGCCTCGCGCCGCGGCGAAGTTGGCCGATCGCCGCGGCCGGTGGTAACGTAGATCAAGTTCCCCGATTACCCGGCCACGCCCATGTCAGATACGGCTCAGTTCCCTCCCCACCATTTGATCAGCGTGCCGCTAAACGAATTACGGCCAACGCAGATGACCGTGGGCCTCGCCGAGGTTGCGGCCAAGCGCGAAGAATGGGCCGGGCTCGGCAAGAAGGCGCGCAAGCTGCAGCGCGAACCCTGGTTTCCGAGCGTCATCGGACCCAAGGGCCGGTACTACATCGTCGATCATCACCATCTTGGGCTGGCATTGCAGGAGGCAGGAATCCATGCGGCGTGGCTCGTCGTGTTGCAGGACTACGCGACGCTCGACGCCGAGCGCTTCTGGCGGGTGATGGAGTTCCGGCAGTGGGCGCATCCGTACGACGCGAAGGGACGGCGCCAGGAATACGGCGCAATCCCGAAGCGGCTTTCCGGTCTGCAGGACGATCCCTATCGCAGCCTGGCCGGATTCGTGCGTCGCGGCGGCGGCTACGCCAAGGACGCAACGCCGTTTGCGGAATTCCTGTGGGCGGATTTCTTCCGTCCGCAAGTTGACGTCAAGCTGCTGCGGCGCTCGTTTGGACTCGCGGTAAGGAGGGGACTCGCCCTGGCGCGAAGCGATGGCGCCCGCTACCTCCCCGGCTGGACTGGCCGCAGCGGCGGCATCTGAGCGAAAAGCGGGGAATCCCGGCCAGGGTGCGACCGCCGGGGCAGTCGCAATTCGGTCACGCCAACGGCATCAAGAATGCGCGATAATTAAAGCCGGGCGCGCGAGCCTGATCCGACGTTGAGGAAATTACCGTGCGAATCAACATCGAGTCCATCTTCGAGCAGTTCGACCGGCAACTCTCTGCCGCGCTGGCGAAAGCGGCACTGCAAACCATCCCCGGGATGACCACCAAGTCCGCGCTGCGGCTCTACGAGGTATTCAAGCGCAACGCGATCACCAATCTTTCGCCGTGGGAGCACATGCCCTCCACCGCGCTTACGGGCGACACGGTCACCGGTGCGCCGCGGGCGGCGGATGGTGGCATCGCGCTGCCGCCCACTGGCGATTCAGCGAAGCGCTAGCCCGCTATCCCGGAGGCCGTCGCTCGCCCGGCGAGGCGCGCAGCTTCGCCGCCTGCGCCCTGAGCCACCGCGCCTTGCGCGCCTGCCGGCCGCGCCGACAGACAGCAAGCCGCGACCCGGATGTAACAAGCGGTGTCGAGGCGCGGCTGATGTCAGCCGTGCCCGCGCCCGCCACGTTAAGCTGACTCCACGCGTAATCATGGAGAAACGCGTCCGCGCAATGCCCCAACGACTGCTGCATCGCACCTCCTCTGCGACAACCCGCGGCAGGCCGTCGCTGCTAGCGCAGCTGGCCGTCGCCGCCGCCCTCCTGACGGCGTGCACGACGGCGCCGCCGGCCACCGTCCACGCCGACCCGGATCCGGCCCCGCGCGGACAGGCGGTCCTGTGGCTCGACCGCGTGACCTGGGGCGCAAACGATACCTCTGCGCGTGAGCTCGCCACCCTGGGAGAAGAGCGCTATCTCGCGGGACAGCTTAAGCCGGCAGGCGATGCGCTGGCTGCGCCGGTGCAAGCCACGATTGCCGGTTTCTCCGTTTCGAAGTTGTCGCTCGAGCAACTCGTGCTCGGACTCGAAGAGCAACGCAAGTCTGCGGATGCAATCGCCAACGACGACGACAAGAAGGCGGCGCAGCAGGCCTATCAGCAGGCGTTGACGAAGGTCGCGAACGAAGCGGCCGCACGGTCGCTCCTGCGCGATCTGTACTCGCCCAATCAGCTGCGCGAGCAGATGACATGGTTCTGGATGAATCACTTCAACGTTTTCTTGTACAAGGGCAACTTGCGCGCGATGGTCGGCGATTTCGAAGACCACGCCATTCGCCCGCACGCCCTGGGCCGGTTTCGCGACTTGCTCGTGGCGACAATGCGGCATCCGGCAATGCTGCGCTACCTTGACAACGAACAGAACGCCGCCGGTCACATCAATGAGAACTACGCGCGCGAGCTCATGGAGCTGCATACGCTCGGCGTCGATGGCGGGTACAGCCAGAAGGACGTGCAGGAGCTGGCGCGGGTGCTGACCGGGCTCGGCGTCAACGCGACCGGCAAGATGTCGCCGGTGAAGCCACCGCTACAGGCGCAGTACGTGCGCCAGGGGTTGTTCGAATTCAACCCCGCTCGCCACGATTACGGCGACAAGCAGTTGCTTGGCCGAACCATCCACGGCCGCGGCATCGCGGAAATCGATGAAGTCGCCGATCTTCTCGCCAAGCAGCCGGCTACAGCGCACTTCGTAAGTCGCAAGCTCGCCGTGTTTTTCGTCGCGGACGATCCTCCGCAGGCGCTGGTCGAGCGCATGGCGCGCACATTCCGGCAAAGCGACGGCGACATCGCCGCAACGTTGGCCACGCTGTTCCATTCGCCGGAGTTCACAGCTTCGCTTGGGCACAAGTTCAAGGATCCCGTTCACTACGCCGTGTCCGCGGTGCGTCTTGCCTATGGCGACAAGCCGATTCTTAACGCCAACCCGATCCTCGGGTGGCTGAACCGCATGGGCGAGCCGCTGTACGGCCGGCTGACGCCGGACGGCTATCCATTGACGGCGGCCGCGTGGGCGAGCCCCGGACAAATGGTTGCGCGATTCGAAGTCGCGCGCACCATCGGCATGAACAGCGCGGGCCTCTTCAAGACGGATGCCCCGGACGCGGTCGAACTTCCTGCCTTCCCGCAGTTGGCAAACGCGCTGTATTACACGACGACGGCGAACCGGCTCGACGTTGCAACACACGAGGCGCTCGACCAATCGAAGTCGCCGCAGGAGTGGAACATGTTCCTGCTTGCGTCACCCGAATTCATGCACCGCTGACGGAGGACTGCCATGAAGCGGCGTCATTTGCTTACGCTGGGTCTAACGCTCCCGCTGGCCGTGCCGACCCGGCTTTTCGCGTTGCCGCGGACGCAGTCGAAGTTCCTGCTGGTGTTCCTGCGTGGGGGTTACGACGCGGCTAATTTCCTCGTGCCCGTATCGAGCCAGTTCTACTACGACGCGCGTCCGAACATTGCGATAGCGCGGCCTGGCGCCGACGGCAATGCCGCGCTGCGGCTTGATGCGGACTGGGGACTGCATCCTGCGCTGCGCGACACAATCTATCCGCTGTATCAGAAGCGACAAGTCGCCTTCGTGCCGTTCTGCGGCACCGACGATCTGACGCGCAGTCACTTCGAAACCCAGGACAGCATCGAACTCGGTCAGCCCCTCGAAGGCAACCGCGATTTCCAGTCCGGCTTTCTCAACCGGTTGATCGGCGTGCTCGGTGGACCCGTGCCGATTTCGTTTACCGATCAGCTGCCGATCGTGATGCGCGGAGAGAAGGACGTCCCCAACATGGCGCTACGCACGCTCGGCAAACCCGGCATCGACGGCCGACAAAGCGCGATCATCACCGGGATGTACCGGCGCACGTCGCTCGCACCGCAGGTTAACGAGGGGTTTGGAGTGCGCGATGAGGTGATCGGCGTCATGGCACCCGAGATGGAGGCTGCGAGTCGCAATGCAATCACTACCAAGGGCTTCGAGCTCGAGGCGCGGCGTGTCGCGAAACTGATGCGCGACAAGTTTGACATCGGGTTTCTTGACGTCGGCGGCTGGGACACGCATGTGGGCGAAGGGGGTGCGACCGGCTATCTCGCCGGCCGATTCGAGGAGCTCGGCCGCGGGCTGGCCGCCATTGCTGAGGAAATGGGCGGCGCGTGGAAAAACACGGTTATCGTCGTGCTGAGCGAATTCGGGCGGACGTTCCGGGAGAACGGCAACCGCGGCACCGACCACGGGCACGGCACTGTCTACTGGGTGCTGGGCGGTAGCGTGCGCGGCGGCCTTATTCGTGGCGAACAGACGCGGGTTACGCAGGCGACGCTGTTTCAGAATCGGGACTATCCGGTAGTTAATGAATACCGTACCGTCCTCGCCGGTCTCTTCGCGCGAATGTACGGACTCAACGCCGCGCAACTCGACAAGGTGCTGCCAGGCGCGCGGCCGCGAGACATCGCGCTCGTTTGAGTGCGTGGTCAGCGCTGAATCGCGGGGCCTCGGGCAGCCCTAGCAACCTGGGTCGCATGAATCGGCGCCCGGTCGACGCCGTGGCATCCAGCGTCCGCCGGCGTATTGGCCGCCCGGGTGCGCCGTAGCGCGACGGCGCGATCACTTGCCCCAGCGCAGCGCGAGCGGATTGGCCTCCGCGGCGAGTTCGAGGAGCCCGGCTCGCGTGGCCGGGTGAAGTGCCTCGAGAGGATGGCGCACCGTGTCGCTCCGGATGACACCCCCGGCAGCCAAGACCGTCTTGGCCGCGCGCAGTCCGCATTGGCGGTTTTCGTAGTTGATCAGGGGCAGAATGCGCGCATAGATCGCGGCTGCCTCCTGGCGCCGGCCCGCACAGTGCAGTGTCAACACCGGCTTGATGAGGTCCGGCAGCAGGGCGCTCGGCATCGTGCCCGTCGCGCCCGCGTCGAGATCGGCCATCAGGGTGATGGACTCTTCGCCGTCGAACGGACCCTCGATCGCCGCACCTCCGGCAGCGATCAAATTGCGGAGCTTGGAAGCCGCGCCGGCCACCTCCACCTTGAAATAGCGTACCGCAGGCACCTCCCGCGCCAGCCGAACGAGCAGCGGCACCGACAGGGTGACGCCGCTTAAAGGGGCATCCTGGACCATGATGGGAATGGAGACAGCTTCGGCCACCCGCGCGAAATACTGCAGCATCATGCTGTCGTCGGCGCGCAGCCCGGCGCCGTGGTAAGGCGGCATCAGCATCAGCATGGCGGCCCCGGCCGATGCCGCACGCCGGGCCCGGGCAACTGCAATCCGGGTGCTGAAATGGCTGCAAGTCACGATGACCGGGACCCGGCCATTCACGTGCGCGAGACACAACTCGAGAAGCGTATCGCGCTCGTCGTCGGCAAGCAGGAATTGCTCGGAATAGTTGGCAAGAATGCAAATGCCGTCGACGCCCTGGGCGACCATGCAATCGAGCACCCGCCGCTGGCCCTCGATGTCCAACGCTTCGGCATCGGTGAACGGCGTCGGCGCAATCGGGAAGATCCCCGTGAACGGCTTGGAAGGGTCCATGCGTGCTTCTCCCAAAGGGTTTCCAGCCGCGATGTGGCTAAGGACAGGCCGGGAACGGATTTTGCGGCACCAGAAGCAATCGGCTCAGCCGGCTGTGCGCGTAACGTCAGCGCCCGCCGGCAATATCGCATCGATGAAACTCGCCAGCTCGGCCGTCGCGGGCGCGGTGAAGAGCCGAGAGGGAGGCCCCTTTTCCCAGACCTGACCCTGATGCATGAAGACAATGGTATCGGCGGCGATCCGCGCGAATCCCATCTCGTGAGTCACGAGAATCATCGTCATTCCATCGGTCGCGAGTTTCTCGAGAACATTGATGACTTCCCCGACCAACTCGGGGTCCAGCGCCGACGTAATCTCATCGAACAGCATGAGGCGCGGTTGCATTGCGAGCGAACGCGCGATCGCGACACGTTGCTGCTGGCCACCCGACAGTTGCAGCGGCACCGCCGCGATCTTGTCTTCAAGATCGACCTGACGCAGCACCGCGTGCGCCCGTTCCCGGGCCTGCGCGGCGGACAGGCCCTTTGCGACGATGGGGCCCAGAGTGATGTTCCGCTCGACGGTAAGATGAGGGAACAGGTTGAAGCTCTGGAACACGATGCCTATTTCGCGCCGGAGCGCCCGCAGTCCCGCGCGCGAATGTTCGATCAGCCGGCCGTCGAACAGGATCTCGCCGCTGTCCGGCACTTCCAGGCCGTTGATGCAGCGCAGTAGCGTGGTCTTCCCCGAACCGCTGCGCCCGATGATGGCCACCACCTCGCCGGCCTCGATCGTTAGCGAGACCGAGTCAAGCGCAACGTGTGCGCCGAAGCGCTTAGAGATGCCGTTTAACGCCAAGAGCGGCATCGATGCGCCTTTCAAGGTATCGACTCAGCAGCGACAGCGGCCAGCAGACTACGAAGTAAAGCGCCGCCACGATCGGGTAGACGAGCATGGGTTGGAACGTCACATTGACGATAAGCTGTCCGGCGCGGGTCAACTCGACAAAACCGATGATGGCGGCAATTGACGTGCCCTTGACCAGCTGCACCAGAAAGCCCACCGTCGGCGGGATGGAAATCCGCATCGCCTGGGGCAGGATCACAAAACGGAGTTGCTGGAGATAACCGAGGGAAAGGCAGGCCGATGCCTCCCACTGCGTGCGTGGAATCGCTTGGATCGATCCCCGCCAGATTTCCCCCAGGAATGCGCTCGCGTAAAGGGTGAAGGCGAGCGCCGCGGCGGGCCACGCGTCGACCTGCATGTCGAAGAGAACGGGGAGACCATAGTAAAGCACGAACAGCTGCATCAGGACCGGCGTGCCCTGGAACAGCTGAATGTAGCCGGCAGTCAACAAGCGCAGGACGCGCGACTGCGTGGTGCGCAGGATCGCAATGACGAAGCCGACCGCGCTGCCGCCCAGAAACGCGATCAACGACAGCAGCACGGTCCACTCCAAGCCCACAAGGATGTAATGGAATTCGGGCAGTCCGAAGGATCGGTTCATGCGCGGCAGTTAGCTCCGTTGACGGCGCATGAAAACAATCCAGTAGATCCCGCCAAAGACCGCCCGAAAGCCCAACGCCATGAGCAGATAGATTCCCGTGACGACAAAATAGAATTCGAAGGGGCGGAACGTCGTCGACTGCAGCGAGTTGGTGACCGCCGTGAGCTCGACTGCCGAGATCGCCGAGACAACGCTTGAAGCGAGCATCAGCAGGATGAACTGGCTCGCCAGCGCCGGAAACACGGTCTTAAGCGCCGGGAACAGTATGACGTAGCGGAAGGTCTGCAGGCGCGTGAGACCGAGGGCCCTGGCGGCGTCGATCTGACCGTGCGTTATCGACTCGATGCCGGCGCGCAGGATCTCTGTTCCATAGGCGCCGAAATTCACCACCATCGCCGCGAGGGCGGCTTCGTTGGCGCCCACCGAGATGCCCAGCGCCGGCAAGGAGAAGTAGATGATGAATATCTGCACCAGGAACGGGGTGTTCCTTATCGCTTCGACATAGGCGGCGATTGTCCAGCGCAGCGGGCTCGGCCCGGCCGCTTTGGCGTAGGCGCAGGCCGTGGCCACGACGAGACCGATGACCATCGCCAACGCCGAGAGGCGGACGGTCAGCCAGGCTCCCTCGGCGAGGTCGTGCCAGTGATCCCACACTACGTTGAAGTGAAAAGCGTAGTGCACGCCGTCCCTGTATTCTCGCTGCCGCGTTCCTGCGGCGTATTGCGACCCGGCTCTACGCGGCGCGCGAGCGGCCGCAATGTCCCGCGGGTCGAACTAGAATATCGGCAACGGCGGCAGGTCGATGCCGGTGTATTTCTTGTAAATCGCGGCAAGCGTCCCGTTCTGGGTGTTGATGAATATCCAGGTGTTGATCCACTGCCGCAGCTCAAAGTCATCGTGGCGCACGATCGGGCCGTAAAACGCCGTCGTGACCAGCAACTTGTTTTCCAGATGCTTCGCCGGGTTCGCGTCGGCAACCGTCTTCTCGGCAAATGCCGTCATGGCGGCTGCGTCCACCTGGCCGGAAAGCAGCGCCTGGACGGTCGAGGCGAGATCGTCGAACCAGACGATCTTGGTACCCTCCGGTGCCATCTTGGGTACCGTTGCCTCCTCGAGGGTGGCGCGGGTGATTCCCACGCGCTTGCCCACCAGGTCGGCGGCCACCTTGATCTTGACAGTCTGCGGCGCAAAGATGGTGATCGAGAGTGCCCCGTTCGGATTGCAATACATCACGGCCTTGGCACGATCGGTCGTCACCGAAATCGACGCGATCGTGACGTCGGCGCGGCCCGCCAACAGCGCCGGAATGCGCCCGGTCGAGGGCACTTGCACGAACTCGATTTCGGCCCCCAGGTCCTTGGCGAGCTGCCGGGCGACCGCGACATCCGATCCGTCGGGCTGCCCGTTCTTGTCCAGCACGCCAAACGGGGGATTGGCCACGTCAATGGCGACGCGGATCTTCTTTGCGCTCAGAATCTTGTCGAGCGTGCTCTCTGCGCTGGCGCCGGGCGCCGTGAGCAGTAACGCGACGATGGTGAGTAGTGCCGCACCGAAAAGCTTGCCCAATGTCCTCATTTTCATCTCCTCCTTGCAGTGTCGGCTTGCAAACGGGCTGGTTTCGAGCACCGGTCGTCCGCCGAGTTATCCGTACTGTGGGTGCCAACGCAGGCGCGTGACCTAATTGGCGCGCGCTGCAAATCACGCCTGCGCCAGACTCCTCTGCGACGCGATAATCGCCAGCGAGGCCGCATCGAACTGCTCCTTGATCAAGCGCACATGTTCCGACATGGCCCGAGTCGCAGCTCGTGCATCATGCGCGGCTATCGCGCGAAAAATCTTGACATGCTCCTGGAGCGCCAGCTGTGCCCGCCCTGCCTCACAGACCCGCGACACCTTGTGCAGTCGAATGATGTCCGGTGTCATCAAGCCGATGAGCGATGTCATGACCGGGTTCTGTGCCGACTTGGCAATGGCCAGGTGAAAAAGTAGGTCTTCCTCAACGGCGGGACGGCCGGCCTCGACTTCGATGCGGAACGCATCGAGCGCGTCCTTGATGTCGGCGATGGCGGCCTTCGAGGCCCGTTGCGCAGCAAGCTGCGCCGAATGCATCTCCAGAATCCCGCGCGTTTCCGTGAGCGCCTTGATGTCATCGCGATCGAGATCGAGGAGATTGGAAATGAGCCTTTCCAGCGCCCCGGCGCCCAAGCTCGCCACGATCGTGCCGCTTTGCGGAAATGTCTGCAGCACGCCATAAAACTCCAGCTTGCGCAGGGCCTCCCGAACGTGACCCCGTCCGACGCCGAATTGCGAGGCAAGTTCGCGTTCCGGGGGGAGGCGATCGCCGGCCTTGAGCGCACCATTGGCGAGCAGATTCCTTATCTGCCGCATGATGAGGTCAGCCGGTCGCTGCAGCTGGATGGGGCTGAGCTGCGCGATCACCGGGGAAGGCTTGGGCATTGCTCGCTAAATTGGTTAACCAATGACTAGCCTAACAGTTTGCCGCGTCGTGTCAAGCGCGGGAACAGCGTCCGCCGCGACCGGCGCAGCTTCACGACGCCGCATGCACATCACGCCGGGCCCGGATCCGGGAATTCCGTCAGGAGAGAGCAGGCAATAAGAGGCGTTGCTTCTTGCAGGGCGCGAGGGTGTGTGAGGGCTCGCTGCGCGCAGGTCCGACCTCTTCGCAAGGCGGACGCGCGGTTTTCATGCCCGTGTCACATCGGAAATCTAACCTGACTGAAGCCTTACGCCTAAGGCTGCGCACGGCCCGGCAGCGTTGCTGCGACTGCGCCGGGTGGATTTTTCATTTTCCTGGGGGAAGGTATGGACACGAATAGATTCGTCGTTGCGAGGCTCGCCATCGCGTTGGCGTTCGTCGCGGTTCTTTCGGCGTGCGGCGGTGGCGGCAACAGCTCGCCGGCGACAATTCCGAATGTCGCGCTGGCGGGTGGCTACGGTCTTTCGGTATTTGCTCAGGCGCCGCTCGCGACGCAGAGACCGGATTCCATCTTGCTGTCGGGCAACACCGTGTTCGTCGCTTATCAAAACGCGGGCGAAGTCAAGGATGGGTCGGATCCCACCATTACCAACGCGGTGGTGCAATATGACCTGAGTGGCAACCTGCTGAAGACGTACACCGTTCCGGGCCATTGCGATGGTTTGATGCTCCGTGACAGCACGACCCTGTGGGCCATGTCGAACGAAGACGGGAACCCGGAATTGACCATCATTAATTTGTCGACGGGCACCCAGGCTTCGTACCACGCGACCGTGAATCCGACTCTTCACGGTGGGGGCTACGACGACATGCAGCTCATCAATGGCGTCGTCTACGTCACCGCTTCCAATCCGACAACTCCGGGGGCCGCGCCGACAGTGGTTTCGCTCACCCTAAATCCGAATGGGACAACGTTCGACGTAGCCCCCGTGCTCGCCGGCAACGCCCAGGCCATCGATATCACACCCTCCATCGGAGGCTCCCCGAATCCGACGTATCAGCAGATGGTTACCCTGAACCTTACGGACCCCGATTCCGAAGCGATCGATGCTTCGGGCGATCTCGTCGTCGATAGTCAGGCCGACGGAAAGCTCGTGTTCATTCAGAACCCGGGCCCAACGCAGGTGGTCAGCGTATTGTCTCTCACGCTATTCAACGATAAGGACGGGCCGACAGTACCGGTCGACGACACGCGCTTTGTGCCACCGGTAGGTCCTTCCGGCACCATGTATATGCTGTTTACCGACGCCCATAGCTTCATTTACCGCTTGAACGGACCGTATGTTGCTGGCAACGCCTACAGCGCCGGCCAGGGGCAGATAATGCAATTGGATGTGAAGACCGGGCACGAGGCCCCGGTCGCCACCAGCGTCGGCAATCCACTCGCGCTCCAGGATCCACACGGCATCGTGTTTGTCACGCAGTAGGCGGCTAAGAAGCCGGCGAGGAGGGTCGCCGGCAGGTGCCGCGCCGCGGATGAACGCGCGCGGGGTCGCGGCGGGGGGTCAGGACCTGGTCGGCATGGGTTCGTCGTTGATGTTGGGCTCGGGCTGCTCGGCGGCGCGCATCTCGTCGAGCGGAGATTCTTCGATCACAAGCGGGTCTTCCTGCGGCGTGTCCTTCGGCAGGAACCCGCCCGACTGGTGCTTCCACAGGATTGCATACTGCCCGCCCAGCCGCAGCAACTCGTCGTGGGTGCCCTGTTCGATAATGCGGCCCTGTTCGAGCACGATCAAGCGGTCCATGCGCGCGATCGTGGACAGACGATGGGCGATGGCGATCACGGTCTTGCCCTCCATCAGCCCTAACAGCTGGTCCTGAATAGCGAGCTCCACCTCGCTGTCGAGCGCCGAGGTGGCCTCGTCGAGCACCAGGATCGGGGCGTCCTTGAGTATCACCCGCGCGATCGCGATCCGCTGCCGCTGCCCGCCCGACAGCTTGACTCCACGCTCGCCCACGTGCGCGTCATAGCCGGTGCGTCGCTTCCAGTCGTGCAAGTCGACGATGAAGTCATGTGCCTGCGCTTTGCGTGCGGCCGCCTCGATCGCCGCGGCCGGCGCCCCCGGCCGTCCATAGCCGATGTTGGCGGCGATCGAACGGTGGAGAAGGGACGTATCCTGGGTCACCATGCCGATGGCGGCGCGCAGGCTCTCCTGCGTGACCGTACTGATGTTCTGGCCGTCGATGCGGATGCAGCCCTGCTCGGTTTCGTGAAAGCGCAGCAACAGGTTCACGAGCGTGGACTTGCCCGCACCGGAGCGCCCGACGATCCCCACCCGCTCGCCAGGACGAATGACCAGATTCAGGTCGTCGAGGACGCGCTTGCCGTCGCTGCGGCCGTAGGTGAAGGATATATGCTCGAAGCGGATCTCGCCGTGCGGCACCTCGAGCTCGCGCGCGCCGGGGCAGTCGGTCAGCGTATGCTGCACGGCGATGGTTTCCATTCCCTCCTGCACCACCCCGACATTTTCGAAGATGCCGGTCACCTCCCAGCTTACCCAGCCCGCTACGTTGGCGATTTGCCAAGCCAGCGGCAGCGCGGTCGCAACGACGCCAGCGCTGACCAGACCCTGGCCCCACAGCGTGATGCCGATGCCAGCCGTGCTCACCAGAAGCAACGCGTTCATCGTGGACAGCGCGGCCATGAACTGGGTAATGAGGCGCATGTGGGCCGAGATCGCGGCCGTATGGCTGTCGACGACGTCGCGCACGTATTCATCCTCGTCGCGCGCCCGGGCGAAGAGCTTTACCGTGAGGATGTTGGTGTAGCTGTCGACGACGCGGCCCATTACCAGGGAGCGCAGCTCCGAGCTCGCTTTCGCAAGGTCCCGCATCCGCGGCACGAAATAACGCAGAAAGAAAATATAACCCGCGAACCAGAGAAGCGTCGGAATCGCGAGGCGCCAGTCAGCCAGCGTCATCAGCACCAACGCGCTAAGGCCGTAGATCGCGATGTACCAAATGGCACGAATGCTCGACACCACGGACTCGCGCAAGGCATTGCTCGTCTGCATGACGCGATTGGCGATGCGGCCGGCAAAGTCGTTCTGAAAAAACGGCCAACTTTGTCGCACCACGTGCCAATGACTCTGCCACCGGATCAGGCTCGTCACCCCCGGAACGACGGCGTTGTTGCGCACCAGGCTGTCAGCCAGCAGCGTGAGCGGCCGACCGAGCAGGATGATGGCCGCCATCCCCAGCAGCATCGGCGCGGCGGAATGGAACGCGACCGCGCGCTCGGCGGCTTGCATCAGCGTGACCAGTTTGCCGATGAACACCGGGATTAGCGTGTCGATCAGGGCCACCGCAAGCCCCGTAACGAACATCGCTGCGTAGAGGCGACGCGTCTGGCGGATGAAGTGCCAGTAGAACGCGAGCAGCCCTGACGGCGGCGCATTTCGCGGCAGAGCGGTGGGTCGGATGCGGGTTTCGAAGAACGCGAACATAGGCGCCGTCCAAGTGCTGCGAGAATCCTCGATTGTAGCGAATCGGCCACTGCTCCTACGGTGCAGAAAGGCGAGCCCTCGCGTCAACGTTCTTGCTTACCGACAGGACCGAGCGGGCTTGTCCGGAACCGAGCCCATCCGCGCTAACGGCTCAGTGCACATGGCCAGTCGGCCGTGGGGACGCGGTGATCGGCATCGTCCGGGCGATCGTTACGGCACGGCGCAACGTTGTCGCGTCCGGCGGTGACGGCCACGCGTCGCGAAGCCAACCCTTGCCGTCAACGAGGAATTCGCTGCCGGCGACGCGTTGCGTCCGGTCCGGAAGGTAAAGTGCCAGGGTGGCCGCGAGTTCGTCGGCGCGCGCCGCACAAGCGCCCGCTGGTGGGGGAGCGTCAGTCGCGCTCACCAGGGTCACGTCCGTACCGAGGCCGAGGTTGGCTAGCGCCGCGATCCTTGCCGCAACGTCGGACCCGCCGAAAACGAGCACGACGATACGCCCGGCATTCGCGCGCAGCGAGCTCCCTGACCCGCCCGGGCACTCGATCGCGAAATCAGGAACCTGCGCCGGGGCGCCTGCTTTGGCCCGTACGCCGTCCGCATTGGCGGTGATGAAGTCAATCAGACTCCAGCGCGTTTGCTCGTCGAGCGTGGCGGCAAACCCCGGCATCGGCGTGCCGGGAGTGCCATTTCCAATGGTCCAGTAGAGTTCGCCCGGCAGATGCCCGTAGATGTGGGCCGCGGTGAGATCAGCCGGTGGGACGGGAAGGCTCCGCGCGAGCGGGCCGTCGCCGTTTCCATCCGGCCCGTGGCAGGCGGCGCAGTTCTGCGCGAATTCACGCGCCCCGACCGCGACCGAGTGCGCTGTATAGCCGGTTGGCGAGGTGAAGAAGCTGGTCGGATACGCCTTCGTGACAAGGACCGCGAAGCGCGGCATGGCAAGCGCAGCGACGACCAGCGCAATGGCGATCAAGCTGACTCTCCGGCGCCGCCGCATCAATGCCGCGGCGGCAAGCGCAAGCGCCAGCACGACCGCGGCGAGCGCGAGCCACAATCCGCCGCTAAATTCGGGCTCCGCGAATGCCCCGAAGTCGTAACGAATCGGGAACGGCCATTCCGCCTGCTGATGTGCGCCGGGCACGGCGCTGCCGAGCCACGCAACGACGGCGACTACGGCAACTCCCAGCGCGGCCTCGACCAGACTGTTGCGGCGAAGCTTGAGCATCGCCACTCGCGCCTTGACACGATGCGGATCGTTCGACTCGAGAGCGAGCCGCGGAGTCAATACTTGGCGGTTGACCGCGGCCGCAGCGACCATGGCTCCGAACATCGCGATCTTGAGGAGCAGCCACCGTCCATACTCGGTCCCGATCAGCGCCGGCAGCGACCCGGCGAGATACCAGGTGTTCACGATGCCGGTAGCAAGCAAGGCAGCGACGGCCATTAGGCCCATCATCGAAAAGCGCCGAGTCGCCTGGCGCGCGACGGCGTACGAGTCGGGGGTGGCCGCAGCCAGGGCCCGACCGTAGAACAGCGCTAGCATCGGGAGGCCACCGACCCAAGCCCCGGCGGCGAGCAAATGCACGATGTCCGCCGCGAGGTGAATGGTATGGTCGCGGCCTTTTTCGCCCACGGCGTGACCCACCCAGGCGAGCGAGGCGAGGAGAAGCGCTGCCAGCACCAGCGCGATCCACCGCGCCGGTAGCGTGCGCCGGAAGAGCGCCAGCGCAAGAAGGACGCACAGGCCGAGCCGCAGCGCGAACACCGAGCCGAACTGGGTGTGCCACAGCACCGTCGACAACAGTTCCGGTCGCAGCGCGGCAGCGATCGGGCTGTCGCTCACTCGCGCTGCCTGTGCGATGAACCACAGCGCCCCCGACAGCACGATGATCGGCAACGTGACCCATGCGATCCGACGCCATGCTCCGTCGAGCGACCTCGCCGACGCAATCGCCGTCGCAAAGCAGAGGCAACCGGTGAGTGCGATTGCCGATACATAATGCACGAATCGCGCGACAAGCAGCAGCATCTCACTCATTTCGCGACCTCGAACGTCAGGCTGCCTTCGGTGCGGTGGGTATCGACCGAGAGTACGTGCCAATGCACCGTGTAGGTCCCCGCCCCGAGCGGCTTCAGACCCACTGAAAGTGAGGTCGCATCGTTCGGGTCGAGCACGGCTTTTCCATCATCGACACGAGCCCCCTTCGCGTCGTCCACCTCGATCCCGCTGAACGCTGGCTCGAGTTCCTGCGTGAACCAGAGCCGCACCCGATCGGGCGCCGCGCCCAGCGTCGAGCCGACCGGTGGGGCGGCGTGATCGAGAAAGGCGTGGCCGAGCGCGCAGCCGCTGACGCCGAGCAGAAGCAATGCGAGTCCTCGACGCGTTCGCCTGATCGCCTTCATCTCAGTGCCCGAGCAACGGCTTGCCCATGCTGTTGGGGAAGATATCGTCGAGGTAGAAGTGAAGCTGGAGGACACCCCCTACGCCGTGACCCTGCCCGCTGCCGTAGGGGATCAGCAGCTCGGCGCCAAGCTGAAAGTACTGCCCTGACCAGATCACGCCGGGCGCGATCACGCCGGTGGTCGCCTTCACTACACGGTTGAGCGGCGTGCTGCTGGTTATTTCCACCAGCGGCGTCATTCGGTCGAACGGTGGCGCAAGCCCGATGTTCTTGACCTGGCTTTGCAGATACTGAAGGCTGTATTCGATGGCCACGCCGAAATTGAAGACGTTCGGATTGGGCGTGCCGTCGCTCGACGACGACTTGGTGGGGAAGTCGACGCTGACATTACCGGTGACGGCGAGCGGGCGCAGCCAGCGAACGGAATCCGGCAGGTTGCCCAGCCCTTTACCGAAGTCGAAGGTCGGCGAGAGCGTGGTGAACTCGGACTGGCCGAGCGCTTTGCCGCCGGTGTGTGCCCAGACTTCCCGCAGGCCGATCAGCCCCATCGCCTCGTGCTCGCCGTCGATGAAGAGCTGGTACTGCTGACCGGTGGTCAGTGCGTCCCATCCGGAGACAGACGGCGAACCGTTTGGTCGGACGACGCGCCATTGCTCGG
Source organism: Edaphobacterium sp. (SeqCode) (assembly GCA_035937415.1). Lineage (GTDB taxonomy): Bacteria > Pseudomonadota > Gammaproteobacteria > Burkholderiales > Casimicrobiaceae > PALSA-1003. The sequence continues at coordinate 22,909 of DASZIB010000054.1, forward strand.
AGAAGGTGACTCCAAAATTGGGCGTGATGCGTTTGGCAAGGTCGAGGCCGTAATCGGTTTCATGCGATCCGTCGGCGCCGGCCGGCCTCCAGGTGATCGTTGGCAGCGACCCCTCATCGGCAACGAACGGATCGTCAGTTTGGATCGTGGCGGGGAAAAAACGTGCGCCGGCGAAGCCGTGGGCATGCGCCGGTGGCGCAGAGTGCATGGCAAGAAACGCCGCCGCCAGTGCGGCGTGGCCCCACATCGAACGGGACATGGCGAGACTCCATGGTGAATGGCGAGGACGTGTGCCAATCTCCCGCGTCGGCGGGAGGACGGTGCACGCGCGGATCGCTTCAGCCTGCGACTGGAGGAGCGCGCGCCTGGTACGAGGAGGGAAGCGAGACCGGGAGTAGCGGCGCTGATTCGAGAGCGATCAGCGCATTCGGTGCAAAGTGCGGCAGCGTGAGAATCGGGTGCGACGCCAGCGGGAATGACTGGCCTGCGGCAAGGATCTGGCAGACCGGGCAGGTGCAATGATGGCCGGAATCGAGAGAGTCCTGTGTGCGCGCCGCCACGCGATCCCCAGTGGCGCTCGCCGCCTGCCGGAGTTCCATCGCTAGGGCGTCGGCAGCGTCGACGCTCAGTTCGACTGCGAGAAGCAGCGGCAGCGACGCCTGCACGGCAAGCGCCAGCGCTGCAAGCGCAATGGCAGCACGACCTCCCAAGGATTTTCGCGCAGGCATTAACGGGTCAACATCCGTTTGACCGGGTGCATTCCACCGCAGCCCTGGCGATGAAGCCGGTTACCGGAGCAGCGGTGGCCATATAGTGATGGTGGAGACGAAGGGGATCGAACCCTCGACCTTCGCATTGCGAACGCGACGCTCTCCCAGCTGAGCTACGTCCCCGGCGCGCGGAAATTATAGCCAGATGGGTGTCCGGCGTAAACTCTCACCGGAGCTGACTTCGAAGATACGCTGCGCTTTGGCTCTGAGCTCATAGCCCGATGTTATCGGCTGCGGTATTGGTTAAGCGGCCGACTGCCCCAATAACCATTCAACCGGCGTTCGCTGTCGCAAGGTGCTTCCGTGGACCACTTGATCGCGCTCATCCAGCAGTACGGCCTCAGCTTTGTGTTCTTGAACGTGCTCGCGTTGCAGGCGGGATTGCCTCTGCCTGCCTACCCGACGTTGATCGTTGCGGGGGCGCTCGCGGCCGCTGGAGGGACGCCGGCGTACCAATTGATTGGCGTCGGAGTGGCAGGAGCTTTGATCGCCGATACCGGCTGGTATGTGGCCGGACGCAAGTTCGGCATGCGCATCCTGAGCACGCTGTGTCGCGTTTCCTTGTCACAGGACACCTGCGTGCGGCAGACTGAATCGATTTTCCAGCGGTTCGGCCCGGCGTCGATGCTGTTTGCGAAGTTCGTCCCCGGGTTTGCATCCGTTGCAACCGCACTCGCCGGCGCGATTCGCCTGAACTACGCCACGTTCGTCGCGTTTGACATGGTGGGGGCGGGGTTGTGGGTCGGCCTGGGCGTAGGGCTCGGCTACCTGTTCAGGGACGCGATCGGCGAGGTGATGGCGAAGCTTGCCTCGCTCGGCAAGTACGGCGTGATGCTGGTCGTGGCGGGCTTTCTGCTGTGGATCGTCATCAAATGGTTTCGGCGCTATATGTTCGTCAAGCAACTGCGGATGGACCGCGTCACGGTTGACGAGCTGCGCGATCTCATAGACGAGCAAAAGGTGCAGGCGATTGTCGACGTGCGCTCTGCTCTGACGCAGGCCGCGACCGGCCGCATTCCCGGCGCGCGCGCGATCGACATGAAGCGAATCACTGAGGGATTCAAGGGGGTGGCCGTCGACGGCGAGGTCATCGTCTACTGCGCGTGCCCAAACGAGGCCACCGCGGTCAAGGTCGCGCAGCAGCTGAGAAAACTCGGTTTCAAGCGCATCCGGCCGCTGCTCGGCGGGATCGACGCCTGGATCGATGCGGGGCAGGAAGTCGAGCACTGAGCCCCGGCTTCACCCGGCCGCCGTGCTACATTGCCGGCGAGGAGAGCGGCATGAGCAGACAGGCGATTCACAGTGCCACGGCCCCCGCGGCGATTGGACCGTATTCCCAGGCCATTCGCGCCGGGGACACGGTCTACCTATCTGGCCAGATCGGACTCGATCCGTCGACCGGCAAACTGCGCGACGGAACGGAGGCTCAGGCACGGCAGGTGTTCGCCAATCTGCAGGCAGTGGCCGTAGCGGCTGGCGGGACGCTCGACGACATGGTCAAGGTGACGCTGCTGCTCGTCGACATGAGCGACTTCGCCCAGGTGAACGAGATCATGGCCAGCTTCTTCACGCTGCCGTATCCCGCGCGTGCCACATACCAAGTGGCGGGGCTGCCCAGGGGCGCGCGAGTCGAAGTCGAAGGTGTGCTCGTACTGAAGCCGAGTTGACGGGGAGCGCACATTCCTTGCGCATGGCAAGGGCAAAGACGAAGGCTGAACCGAAAGCCAGCAACACGCTCGCAGACAAGCTGCTGCGTCTCGGCATCGCACGGGAGCAGGACCTGGTGCTGCATCTTCCGCTGCGCTACGAGGATCGGACCCACCTCTGCCCGCTTGCCACACTCCGGGCCGGGCAGGCGTGGCAGGTCGAAGCGACCATCGCCAACACCGAGATTCACTACCGACCGCGACGGCAGCTGGTCTGCCTGCTGGAAGACGGGCAGGCACAGCTGGTTTTACGCTTCTTTCATTTCTATCCAAGCCAACAGAAGGCACTCGCCGCGGGCAAGCGCGTACGGGCATTCGGCGATGTGCGCGACGGACACTTCGGCCTGGAGATCGTGCATCCAAGCTTCCAGATCATTTTACCGGGCACGCCGCTGCCCGATCGGCTGACGCCGGTTTACCCTACGACAGCAGGGCTCGCCCAGGAAAACCTGCGCAAGCTGGTGCACCGCGCGCTTGCGCGCGATCCGGCATATCTCGCTGAGACGCTGCCGCCGTGGACGCGCGAGCCCCGGCGGCTGTGGGGCTTCGCGCAGGCCGTGCGCTATCTGCATGAGCCATCTCCGGATGCGTCGCAGACCGCGCTCGATGAGCGCACGCATCCAGCGTGGACCCGGCTGAAGTTCGACGAACTCCTCGCGCAGCAGCTCTCGCTCAAGATGCATCGTCGCGCGCGGGCGCGACGCCGCGCGCCCCGGCTTGCCGGCGACGGCTCGCTCACCCAGGCTTTGCATGCGCGACTGCCCTTCAAGCTGACGCGCGCCCAGCAGCGCGTCATCGCCGAGATCCGCCGCGACCTTGCCAAGGCTGAACCGATGCAACGACTGCTGCAGGGCGACGTTGGCAGCGGCAAGACCGTGGTGGCAGCACTTGCCGCCTTGCAAGCGATAGAGTCGGGCTATCAGGTGGCATTTATGGCGCCGACCGAAATCCTCGCGGAGCAGCATTACCGGAAGCTCGCTGCGTGGCTCGATGGCCTGCAGGTGAAGATTGCCTGGTTGTCCGGAGGCTTGTCCGCGAAGGAGCGCAAACGCGCGCTGGCGTCCATGCAGAGCGGAGAGGCGCAGTTCGCGATCGGCACGCACGCACTGTTTCAGGACGCTGTGACGCTGCCGAGGCTCGGTCTTGCGATCATCGATGAGCAGCACCGTTTCGGCGTCGCGCAACGTTTGGCGTTGCGCCAAAAAGGCATCAGCGACGCCCACCAGTTGATGATGAGCGCGACGCCGATACCGCGCACCCTGGCGATGAGCTTCTACGCCGATCTTGACGTGTCGGTCATCGACGAGATGCCGCCCGGACGCACGCCCGTGGCGACCCGGCTGGTAAGCCAGCGCCGGCGCACCGAGATTGTCGAGCGGGTGCGCAGTCTCTGCGCCGCGGGGAGGCAAGTGTATTGGGTCTGCCCCTTGATCGAGGAGTCGGAGAGGCTCGAACTGCAGACTGCGGTTGCGCTGCACGCGGAGCTGACCGCGACGCTTTCCGAACTCGAAGTCGGGTTGTTGCACGGACGGATGAAGCCGGATGCGAAGATCGCGGTGATGGACCGATTCGTGCGCGGCGCCGTCGACGTGCTGGTGGCGACCACGGTGATCGAAGTTGGCGTCGACGTGCCCAACGCGTCGATGATGGTCGTCGAGCACGCTGAGCGCTTCGGGCTCGCGCAGCTGCACCAGCTGCGCGGCCGCGTCGGGCGCGGTGCGGCGGAGAGCGTTTGCGTTCTGCTGTTCGAGGAGCCGATGTCGGATGCAGCTAAGGCGCGACTCAGAGTCATCTACGAGAATCACGACGGCTTCGAGATCGCGCGCAGGGATCTCGCCATCCGCGGACCCGGGGAGTTCCTCGGCGCCCGGCAGTCGGGCGTGCCAATGCTCCGTTTTGCCGACCTGGAAAGCGACGTGCACCTGATCGAGTCGGCACGCGGGGCCGCCGACGAGTTGCTCCGGCGCGAGCCGGGAGCAGCTGCCGCGCATCTCGAGCGCTGGCTGGGCGGCAACCAGGATTTAATCAATGCTTAGTGTCGCCGCCGGGTGCGTCCAAGTCCGTCCCGCCGGCGTAAGAACGAACGGCTGCGGCCTGGTTAAGGCGATCTGATCGAATCGAGCCGTTGCAGAAGACACCTGCGCCGGCTGCGGTAGAATAGTCGGCTACTGGAAAATACCCGATGCCGCTCTACGCCCTCGGCCTGAATCACTCGACCGCGCCGCTCAAGGTGCGGGAGCAGGTCGCTTTTCACACCGATACGCTGGCGGCCGCACTGCGCGACCTGCTCGGCCAGCCGAAAGTCAGGGAAGCGGCAATCCTGTCGACTTGCAACCGCACAGAGGTCTATTTCAACGGCGGCGACGCCCAACCGGTGAGGCGCTGGCTCGAGCACTTTCACCGCGTCCCGCAAGCAGCGCTTTCGCCTTACATTTACACATTGGAGCAGGACAAAGCCGTCCCGCATGCGTTCCGCGTCGCCAGCGGGCTTGATTCGATGGTTATCGGCGAGCCGCAAATCCTCGGCCAAATGAAGCAGGCGGTGAAGACTGCCGAGGCGGCAGGCTCGCTCGGACTGGTGCTAAACCGCCTGTTCCAGCGCACTTTTGCGGTAGCCAAGGACGTGCGCACGCAGACGGACATCGGCAGCGCCTCGATTTCGATGGCAGCAGCCGCAGTCAAGCTCGCGGAGCGTATCTTCCCCTCGCTTGGCACCCAGCGCGTGCTGCTGATCGGAGCCGGCGAAATGATCGACCTTTGCGCGACGCATTTGGCGGCGCGCCAGCCCAAGTCGATCACGGTCGCCAATCGAACCCTCGAGCGCGGCGCACAGCTCGCATCACGTGTGCAGGCCGACGCGATCACGCTCAATGAGTTACCTGAGCGCCTGGCACAGTTCGACATCGTCGTTACGTCCACAGCGAGCTCGCTGCCGATCCTGGGTAAGGGGATGCTCGAGCGCGCGATCAAGACGCGCCGCCATGCGCCGATGTTCATAGTCGACCTCGCCGTCCCGCGCGACGTTGAACCCGAGGCAGCCGAGCTCGACGATCTGTTCCTCTATAGCGTCGACGACCTGGCCAATATCGTCAAAGACAACCTTCAGATCCGGATCGAGGCAGTACGCGAGGCCGAGGAAATGATCGCGACGCAGGCAGTGAGTTTCCTGCGCTGGCTCGATGGACGCACGGTCGTGCCGACGATTACCGCGCTGCACGGTCATCACAACGCGTTGCGCCAAGCCGAGCTCGAGCACGCGCGGCGGCTGCTCGCCAACGGCGTCGCACCCGAGCAAGTCCTCGAACAGCTCGCGCGCGGGTTGACGCACAAATTCCTGCATGGCCCGACTCAGGCCCTGAATCAGGCGGGCGAGGCGGAGCGCGCCGAATTGCTGGCGGTGTTCCAGCGCATCTATCACCTTCCGGAAGAGCCGTAGGGACGGCGTTATCCTGAGGGGCGTCGCCGGCGCCGATGTTCCCGCTGCTCGGATAACGCAGCAGAATTGAGGCTTGGCGTCCGAGCCGTCCGTTTTCCCCGGGTCTCCGCATCTGCACGGCTTCGGCCCCCTTCATGATCGTTGGCAGCGCATGAAATCGTCTCTATCCACGAAACTCACCCAGCTCGCAGTGCGGCGGGAGGAACTGGACAGCCTTCTGGCGGCGCCGGATGTCACGCGCGATCTGGATCGCTATCGGGCTCTGTCGCGCGAGCATGCGGAAATTGCCCCGGTCGTCGCGTTGTATCGCGATTGGCAGCAGGCGGAACAGGATCTCGCGACCGCGCGCGAGCTCCTCGACGATCCGGAAATCAAGACGCTCGCCGAAAACGATGCAAAGGCGGCGAAAGCGACGATGGAGCGCATCGAGGATGAGTTGCAGCGCGTCCTTCTCCCCCGGGACCCCAACGACGAGCGCAATGTTTTTCTGGAAATCCGCGCCGGCACTGGCGGCGACGAATCGGCGTTGTTCGCCGGCGAGCTCTTTCGGATGTACGCGCGCTTCAGCGAGCGCAATGGCTGGCAGGTAGAAATGATTTCCGAGAGCCCCGGAGACATGGGCGGCTTCAAGGAGGTCATCGCACGCATCGTCGGGCAAGGTGTCTACTCGAAGCTCAAGTTCGAGTCGGGCGGGCACCGCGTGCAGCGGGTCCCGGAGACCGAAGCCCAGGGACGCATTCACACCTCGGCGTGCACGGTTGCCGTGTTGCCGGAAGCAGATCCCATCGCGGATATCGCGATCAACCCCGCCGACGTCCGCATCGACACGTTTCGCGCCTCCGGTGCGGGGGGGCAGCATGTCAACAAGACCGACTCGGCGGTGCGGGTCACGCATTTGCCGACGGGCATCGTCGTCGAATGCCAGGACGATCGTTCGCAACACCGCAACCGCGCACAGGCGATGGCGGTGCTGGCTTCGCGGCTGCTTGATCGTGAGCGCCAGGAGCGGCAGCGAAAGGAGGCAGCGACGCGAAAGTCGCTGATTGGCAGCGGCGATCGCAGCGAGCGCATCCGAACTTACAATTTCCCTCAAGGCCGTGTCACCGATCATCGGATCAACCTAACGCTCTACAAGATCGACCAAATCATGGACGGTGATCTGTTCGAGCTCACGCAAGCGCTCGCGCAGGAATTCCAGGCCGAGCAGCTCGCCGCCTTGAGCGAGAGCACGTGATCCCGTTTCTCGAAACGGAGCGGCTGTCGCTGCGCCAATTTCACCCCAGCGACGCCGACAACCTCTATCGGCTCCACCGTGATCGGCGTGTGATGCGCTACATCGGCGATGGCTCAGTCGGGGATCGCGCGTCGGTCGCGGCAGTGCTGGCGCGCGCGGCAAGGGAATATCGCAATTACCCGGGCCTCGGAGCCTGGCCCGCGGCGGAGCGTGCGAGCGGGGAGTTTGTCGGCTGGTTCTGCCTGAAATACGTACCGAAAACGGTCGAGGTCGAGCTGGGGTATCGGCTGTTGCCGCAAGCTTGGGGATACGGCTACGCGACCGAGGGTGCGCGCGAATTGGTTCGGTATGCGTTCGAGGTCCTGGGTCTGCATCGCATTATCGGCCTGACGCATCCGGGGAACACGGCCTCGCAGAGCGTGTTGCGGAAGGCGGGCTTGCGCGATGCCGGCTGGGGCCACTACTACGATCGCGAACTGCGCCTGTTCGTGGCCTCGGGCGTGGGGCTTGGCCCCGAGACCGGCCTGCCCCAGCTTCAGGACTTGCCGTAGTTCGCGTTCAGGTAGTCGACGATCGCCTTGGCGTCTTCGGCATTGATGGGAGCCCCGAAGACTTTGATCATTTTGGACACGCTGCCGTCCCAGCCACTGCGATCGAGAAATGGCGAGTTCATCAGCACGTAATCGAGGCTGTGGCACGAGGCGCAATGCGCTTCGACTTGCGCCCGCCCGGGTCCGTCCTTGAGTCCCAGGCGGCGCTCCTGCGCGAGGACATAGCCCGCGGTCAGCGCCACGGCCAGCGTCAGTGTCAGCAGCAAAGATCTCATGTCGCGCTTTCGGCTAAACGGCGTTGACGGCGATCCGCTGCACCACGTTGTGATGGTAGCCGGCGGGGTTGTGGATGAGTTCCATCGTCTGCGTCGCGCCAGCACGGTTCGACGCGCGTGCCATGACGACCAGGGTGCCTTGCTCGATTGGCGTGAACATGTGACTGAAGCTGCGGAATGAGAACCGGCCGTAGTCGGCGCCGAGCATCGCGCTGCGCCACGATCGCCCGGAGTCAGTGGAGACGTCGACGCTCGCAATGCCCCGGCCGCCGTCCCATGCGACGCCCTTGACTTCAAAGGCGCGACCCACCGCAACCGCCTGTCCCGGCGTCACGTTGGTGATGAGCGAATTGACAACCATCTCCGTGATCGGCTCGTTGGCGTCGGTCATCTGGGACGCGAAGTGTTCGACGATCGGGAACCGGTTAATGGGAATGCGGTAAGCCGTCTTCACCCAGAAGTTGTCGAATGGCTTGCTGATCGCGTTGATCGACGTGACATGCTTCATCCAGTACGTGCCGGTCCAGCCGGCGACCACCAACCGCGCCGGGAAACCGTTCCAGTGTGGCAGTGGTTCACCGTTCATGAGATAGGCGATCAGGGTGTTGTCGTCGAGCGCCTTCCATACAGGGATCGATTTCTGGAAGTCCGGGGTCGCGGGCATGACCGGGCCATCGGCGCCATCAACGGCGATTTCGAGCGCATCTTTCCGCAGCCCCGCCTTGGCGAGCACGTCCTTGAGGCGCGCGCCCGTCCAGCGCGCGTTGCCCATTGCACCCACGCCCCATTCCACGCCGGCGACATGCGGTTCGAACAGGCCGCGCCGATTCCCCGAGCATTGATTAACCGCGGCTAGCTCGATCGCCGGAAAGTCGTGCTTGAGCTGTTCGAGATTGAGCTCGAATGGCGTACTCGCCGCATCGCCGCCGACTCTGAGAGTCCATTGGTCCGCCCTGATCTCCGGAATCGATGCCAGGTGATAGCGCACAAAGAAGGCCCGGTTCGGCGTGAACTCCTCGGCAAAGTACGCCAGGGGCGTCTCGTAGTTCGGTGGGCGCCAGCTGCGCTTGATGAGCGGCACCTTGCCCGGGATCGCCTCCAGGTCGCCGGAGGCGACCGCACCGGACGGCAGCGACGCGAGACCGGGCGGGTCGGGGACTGCAGCGTGTACCTGCGCCTCGAGCCAGGTGCCCCCGGCCGCGAGCACCAGCCCGCCTGCCGATCTCAGAAACAACCGTCGCGACGGCATGGGCTCTCCGCTTGAATGTCGCGGTGCGCCGCAGCGATGGCTGTTAAGCGTACGGCTTCGCGGACGACCGCATTCGGCACTGCCGGATATTATGCGCACCGCCGTTGTACACTGCAAGGCGCCCCGGTGATGACGTCGATGACTCCTGCGACAGTGTCTGCCGCGCTGGCGATGAGCGGGCTTGTGCCGTTCGAGGCCAAGCTGCTGCTTGCGCGCGTGATCAATCGCGACCGCGCATGGCTCGCGGCGCACGGTGACGCGCCGCTGAGTCGCGACCAGGCGCTCGCCTTCGACGCTCTCGCGCGCCGGCGTCGCGACGGTGAACCGGTGGCCTATCTCACGGGCCGGCGCGAATTCTTCGGCCTCGATCTGGAGATCACGCGCGATGTCCTGATTCCACGGCCGGAGACCGAACTGCTAGTCGAGTTGGCGCTGGCCTGGCTCGGGAGGGATGCGTCCGCGTGCGTGCTTGACCTCGGCAGCGGCTCGGGCGCGATTGCGCTCGCCGTGGCGAGCCAGTATCCGCGCAGCGATGTTGTGGGTGCCGACATCTCGTCCGCGGCAGTCGAACTCGCGCGACGCAATGCCGCACGACTCGGCATCGCGAACGCCACGTTCATCGAATCCGACTGGTTCGCGCGCGTGCCACGCGAGCACTTTGCATTGATCCTCGCCAACCCGCCCTACGTGGCGGAAGAGGATCCGCATCTCGGTCAGGGCGACCTGCGCTTCGAGCCCGCCGCGGCGCTCGTCGCCGGCAGCGACGGGCTCGACGCGATCCGCGCCATCGTTAAAGCGGCACCCCGGTATCTGGCGGCAGGAGGCACGCTGGCGCTCGAGCACGGTCACGATCAGGCGACGGCGACGCAATCGTTGTTGCGCGAGGCGGGATTTCGCGCCATCGCTTCGGCGCGCGACCTTGCCGGGATCCAGCGCGTGACCTACGGGTTGCAATAGGTCGATTCGTTCGGCGGCCCACCCGTCAGTCGCGCGCGGCCGTTCTCCCTGCGCCGGAAGAAGTCATCCGCAAGCTAGGGCGTCGGGATTGGCGTCGCGACGGCGTATTTCTGCGCCCAAGGCACGAGCGCGGGCAGGATCGTCGGATAGAGAACCACACCGCGCTCGAGCCCGTCGCGATAACGTTGTAGTCCGCGCTCACCGGGCAATCGCACCGCTTCGCCGCCGCGTCGTGGCTTGGCTTGGCGCGCCGCGCCGGCGATGAAATCCAGCTGCTTCCTGAATGCCGCGAGCCCGCCGAATGCCTCCGGATCGATTACCTGGACGAACACCGAGCCGCCCCAGCCTGCCGGCGGATCGGCACGGCCGTGGCCAGCGAGCCCGGCGGTTAACGCCTCGACGAGCAACGCCAGTGCAAATCCCTTGTGGCCCGCGTCGAGACCCCCGAGCGGCAGCAACGCTCCCTTGGGTTGGTTGAAGAGTGTTCCCGGATCCGTTGTCGGGTTGCCTTCGGCGTCGATCAACCAGTGGCCAGGCAGCTGCTTGCCCGCGCGCATCTGCTGTCGCGCGTAGCCCATGCTGGTGATCGACGTCGAGATGTCGACGAGAATCGGATCGCCCGACGTAGGCAGGCCTGCCGCAATCGGATTGGGGGTGATAAAGGGCGTCAGGCCGCCGTGCGGGACCACGGCAGCCACTGCGGGGTCGGAGCATTCGATGATGGCGACCAGGCCCTCGTCGGTGGCGCGCTTGAGGTACGCCGCGAGACAGGCTATGTGATGCGAATGCCGGACGACGACCGTCCCGGTCCCACACTCGCGCGCCATTTCCATGGCTGTTTCGAGCGCGCGCAGCGTAAGCCAGGGTCCGGGGAGTCGCTTGCCGTCCCAGATCTGGGCGGCGTGCCGGCGCGAAAGCACCGTCGGCTCGCCGCTGCGGGCCATCCGCTCGTGCGCGAGCTCCTCCAGATAGGGCGCGAGCAGCGCGAGGCCGTGCGTCGTGTGCCCGAGCAGATCGCCGTCGACGAGAACGTCGCCTACATCGCGCGCGATGTCGCCGCGCACGCCCGCGCGCTCGAGCAGGGTGTGGGCGAATGCGCGCAGTGCCGGCGCGGCGTAGCGGTGTTCGGAGCCTTCGCTCATGGGAAAGGCGAGTCGCTGGCGATTGACGCAATCGAGGCAATCAACGACGATTCTAACCCAGCCTGCCACCGCGTCCTCCGTCCTTGACTCCCGTAACGCTGACGGTCAGTATCGTCACGTACCAGCCCGACCTCGCGCTTTTCGAACGCTGCCTTGTCGCGCTCGCGACGGCGCTGCAGGCGGCTCGGGACGCGGGCGTGTTGCGCGTCGCCAACGTCGTGCTCGTCGACAACACCGGCTCGCGGGCGACGGCCGAAGCGGTCGTCGCACTCGGCGAAGCGTGGTTCAAGGAATCCGGCGTGACCATGAACTATCTGCACCGTCATGCCAACATCGGCTATGGCAGCGCGCACAACCTGGTCATGCACGGCGGGAATACGCATTACCATCTCGTGCTCAATCCCGACGTCGAACTGGCGCCGGACGCGCTGATCGTGGGCTTGATTTTCCTGGAGGCAAATCCCGACATCGGTGTGCTTGCGCCGACGGTATCCGGGCCAGACGGAGAGCGCGAATTCCTGTGCCGGCGCTATCCGGCCGTGCTCGACCTGGTATTGCGCGGCTTTGCGCCAGCGCCCTTGCGCCGCCTGTTTCGCAAGCGACTTGATCGCTACGAGATGCGCGACACCGTCGGTACCGTCGCCGACGCCCCCATCTCGCCGGTGCCGATGATGAGCGGCTGCTTCATGCTGCTACGACGCAGGGCAGTCGAGGCCACAGGTGGTTTCGATCCGCAGTACTTTCTCTATTTCGAGGACTTTGACTGGAGCCTGCGCCTGAATCGCGTGACGCGGAGTGCGTATGTGCCGGCGGTGCGCGTCGTGCATCACGGTGGCGGCGCGTCACGCAAGGGCTGGCGGCACATCGTCCTGTTCGCGCAGAGTGCCGTGCGGTTTTTCAACAAGCACGGCTGGAAGTGGGCGTGACCGGACCGCTCAGCGGCAGGGTGCTGGTAACCGGTGCCGGCGGATTCATCGGCCGCGCGCTATGCGCGCGGCTCGCTGGGGCCGGCGTCGACTACGTCGCTGCCGTGCGAACCGTCGCGCCAAACGACAGTGGGCAGGAGGCACGGGTGGCGCTGGGCGACTTCGCCGCGGCCGAATGGGGTGGCGTTACGAACGGGGTCGATGCGATCGTGCATCTCGCCGGACGCGCCCATGTCGCGCGCGGTAGCGCGGCCGATGCCACCCCTTATATCGTCGCCAACGTGCATGTGACGCGACGGCTCGCCGAAGCTGCGGCGCGCTCGGGCGTCCGCCGGATCGTGTTCGCGAGCACCGTCAAGGCGTATGGCGCGGCAAGCAAACCAGGCAGGCCGTTCCGCGTCGGTGACGCGGCGGCACCGCAGGATGCGTATGCCCGCAGCAAAGTAGAGGCCGAAGACGCGCTGCGTGACCTCGGACGCGCGCACGGCGTCGAGGTGTTCGTGCTGCGTCTGCCGCTGACCTATGGGCCTGGCGTGAAGGGCAACTTTCTGAGTCTGCTCGAGGCTGTAGCCGCAGAGCGGCGCCTGCCAATCGCGGGCATCGCCAACCGTCGCAGCCTCCTCTATGTCGGCAACGCGGTAAGTGCGATCGAGGCGGCGCTGGTCGCGCCGGCTGTGCCCGACGAACCCCTGCCGATTGGCGATTCGGAAGTCGTGTCAACGCCCGAGCTCGCTGCCAGGCTGGCGCGCGCGCTGCGCGTCAACGCGCGCCTGTACCGGGTTCCGGCGCCATTCCTGCGCGGCGCGGCGAAGCTCGCCGGCCGCGGCGCCGATATGGACCGATTGCTCGATTCGTTCGAAATCGACGCTTCGCGCTTTGGCGAGGTGGCCAGCTGGTCGCCGCCACGCTCGCTTGACGAGGGGCTGGCGGCGACAGCCGCTTGGTGGCGACTGCGGCACGCGCTGTGAACACGGCGCGCGATACGCGCGTCAAGCCCGTTATAATCAGCAATTTCCAGTGGACGAAAACACGCGATGAGTATTCGCGCTTCAGGCCGTCGCGGCGATGAGCTGCGACCGGTTCGCATCACGCGCCATTACACGCGCCATGCAGAAGGCTCGGTGCTCATCGAATGTGGTGACACGCGCGTGGTCTGCACGGCGAGCGTCGAGGTGGGTGTGCCCCCGTTCCTCAAGGGTCAGGGACAGGGCTGGCTTACGGCGGAATACGGCATGCTGCCGCGCGCGACCAATACGCGCGCCCGCCGCGAGGCGGCCGAGGGTAGGCAATCGGGGCGGACGCAGGAGATTCAGCGGCTGATCGGCCGCAGCCTGCGCGCGGTTGCGGACCTGACGCAACTGGGCGAACGCACGATCCGCGTCGATTGCGACGTCATCCAGGCCGATGGCGGTACGCGTTGCGCTTCGATCACCGGGGCATTCGTTGCACTGCGCGACGCCGTCGCTTGGTGCAAGGCCCAGGGACTGTTCGCCGGAGAGCCGCTCATCGACTTCGTCGCCGCGGTCTCGGTGGGAGTGGTGGACGGCGCACCGGCGCTCGATCTTGATTATGCCGAGGACGCGGATTGCAGTACCGACATGAACGTTGTCATGACCGGCCGCGGCGGGTTCGTCGAGATTCAGGGTACTGCGGAAGCTGCGCCGTTCACGCGTGCCGAGTTGGATACGCTCGTATCGCTTGCGGGCAACGGTATACGTGAGCTGATCGCGACGCAAAAGCGCTCGCTCGAGGCCGCGTGAGGCGCTCACGGAGAGACTTGCCGTGGCAATCTTTCCCCGCCTCGTCCTTGCCTCCGGCAACGAAGGGAAGCTACGCGAATTCCGCCGCTTGCTGTCCCCGCTTCGCATCGAGGTCGTATCCCAGGCCGAGCTTGGCATCGCCGCGGCGGACGAGCCGCATTCGACCTTTGTCGAGAATGCGCTTGCCAAGGCGCGGCACGCGAGCGGCGCCGCCAACTTGCCCGCGCTCGCCGACGACTCGGGTGTGTGCGTCGCGGCGCTCGGCGGCGCGCCGGGCGTTCAGTCCGCGCGCTACGCGGGCGACCCTCGGTCTGACCGGCGCAACAACGAGAAACTCATTGCCGATCTCGCCGGAGTCGCCGACCGCCGCGCTCATTACTATTGCATGCTGGTGCTGTTCCGGCACGCCGGAGATCCGGAGCCGATTCTCGCAGAAGGACGCTGGGACGGAACGATTATCGACAGGGCGCGGGGTCAAGGAGGGTTCGGCTACGATCCATTCTTTCTCGACGCCGACAGCGGCTTGACGGGAGCCGAGTTGCCGCTGGCGCAGAAGAACGAGCGCTCGCACCGTGGCCGGGCGATGCGGGCGCTGATCGCGCGGCTCGCTGCGGAGGCCTAGTGGAGGTCCGGACGACAGCGATCAGCTCGCCCGCGACGCCGCACTTTGTCGCCCCGCCGCCGCTCGCGTTGTACGTGCATATTCCCTGGTGCATCCGCAAGTGCCCCTATTGCGACTTCAACTCGCACGAGCAGCACGGCGAGTTGCCCGAGGCCGAGTATGTCGACGCGCTGATCGCCGATCTCGAATTCGCGTTGCCCTCGATTTGGGGCCGACGCGTCAGCTCGGTTTTCTTCGGCGGTGGCACGCCGAGCCTGTTTTCGGCAGGCGCGATCGACCGCATTCTAGCGGCGGTTCGCGCCCGCGTCCCGCTCGCGCCGGATGCCGAGGTAACGCTGGAGGCAAATCCGGGAACCTTCGAGCAAGCGAAGTTTGAGGGGCTCAAGGCCGCGGGCGTCAATCGGTTGTCGCTGGGCGTGCAAAGCTTCAATCCCGCGCACCTGCGCGCGCTTGGGCGCGTGCACGACGACCGGGAGGCGCGCACCGCCGCCGCGGCAGCCCTCGCCATCTTCGGCAACGTCAATCTGGATCTCATGTACGCGTTGCCCGGGCAAACGCCGGGCAATGCGCGTGCCGATGCCGCGGCGGCCCTCGAGTTTTCTCCTCCGCATCTTTCCTTCTACCAACTGACCATCGAGCCGAACACGATGTTCCATCGGTATCCGCCACCATTGCCCGACGACGACACGGCAGCCGAAATCGAGGATGCCATCGAAGGCGCGCTCACCAAGGCAGGGTATCGGCATTATGAAACGTCGGCCTTCGCGAGAACCGGGTGCGAGTGCAGTCATAACCTGAACTACTGGCAATTCGGCGACTACCTCGGCATCGGCGCGGGAGCGCATTCGAAGCTGTCGTTTCCGGAGCGCATCGTGCGGCAGCTGCGCCACAAGCAGCCGCGGCGTTATATCGAAGCGATGCGGCGTGGCGCACCACTCGCCGAAGAACGGGGGGTCACGCGTGGCGATGTCGGCTTCGAATTCCTGCTCAATGCGCTGCGACTGACTGACGGCTTTGCCGCTGCACTGTTTGCGGAGCGGACCGGATTCCCGCTCGCGATCGTGCAACGCCAGGTCGACGAAGCCGAACGCCGGGGTTTGCTCGAGCGCGACCACGAGCGGATCCGGCCGACGCCGCTGGGGCGACGCTTCCTCAACGATCTGCAGGCAATCTTTCTGCCACCGGTGTCGGCGCACGGCGCGGCCACGGCGAGCGTGCCGGCACCGTCGAGGTCATGAGCGAGCGGCTGCACGCGCTGTCGCTAATCGATGCGGCCGCAGCGCTGCGTTCCGGGCTGACGACCAGCGAAAGTCTCACGCGCGAGCTGCTCGACCGCATCGCCGCGACCGACGCCAATGTGCAGGCATGGGCCTACCTTGATACCGCGGCGGCCCTCGACGCGGCGCGCAGGTCGGACGGCGAGCGCGCCGCTGGCTCCGCAACGGGGCTTTTGGCGGGCATCGGGATCGGCGTAAAGGACGTCGTCGCGACCGCGGATCAGCCAACTCAACTCGGCTCGCCGATCTACGCCGGCGCTAGACCGATGTTCGACGCCGAGTGCGTGCAACGGCTGCGCGGGGCGGGGGGATTCGTGCTTGGTAAGACGGTGACCACCGAGTTCGCGTTCCTGTACCCTGGCAAGACGCGCAACCCTTGGAATGGCGCGCACACACCCGGCGGTTCGTCTTCCGGCTCGGCCGCAGCCGTGGCCCTCGGGCAGGTTGCAGGGGCAATCGGCACGCAGACGAACGGCTCGGTGATCCGGCCGGCAGCCTATTGCGGCGTTGTCGGCTTCAAGCCGACCCTCGACGCGCTGCCGTTCGCGGGAATCAATCTCCGCAGCCCGACGCTCGATACGCTCGGCGTGTTCGCGCGCAGTGTCGCGGATTGCGCGCTGCTGGCAGCGTGCTTGGCCGAGCCCGGCCGCATCGCCGCCGCGATCGAGCCGCCAGCGCGGCCGCCGCGACTCGCCGTGCTCGGCGGATTTCCCTGGGTCGCACCGGGTGCCGAGCAGGAGCGAGCCATGCATGGGGCGCTCTCGAAGTTGCGCGACGCCGGAGCAATCCTCACGACGGCCGCTCTTCCGGGAAACTGGCACGACGCGCAGCGCGTCCATCGCCTGATCATGCTCTACGAGGCCGTACCGCAGCTCGGTGAACTGCAGGCGCGGGAACGCGCGCGCATGTCGGACAAGCTCAACGCCGCGCTCGACGAAGGACGGGAAATCGGCGCCACGGCCTATGCGGCCGCGCTTGGGCGCCGCGCCGCCCTGATCGCCGAGGCGACGGAATGGATGGCGCCATTCGATGCCATCGCATCCCCGCCGGTGCCGGCGGCTGCACCCGCCGACCTCACCCAGACCGGTGATCCGTCGTGTTGCACGTTCTGGTCGCTGCTCGGCTTCCCGGCCGCCAGCATCCCGATTGCGATGACGAATAACGGCCTGCCGCTAGGGCTGCAGCTGGCGGCGAGCGCCGGCGGCGACGAGCGTCTGCTCGCGGTCACGCAATGGTGCGAAGCATGCTTGCCATTCGGGGGCCTGCTGTGAAGCGCGCCAAGCAGCATGCACCGCGTCGACCGCGCAATCCCGTTGCACGCTCGCCGCTGCTCGGTAAGGGCGGAGCGCACGGCCGATCGACGGCCGCCAAGCGCCGGCGGGCCAGGGTCGAATTGTTGAAACAGAGCCGCGAGACCGAGCCGGACGCATGACTCTTTCGCGCCGTGATCTCGAAGAAGGCCGCATGCGCGCGGTCTATGTGGCGGCGATCGACCCGAGCCACGCCCTGACCGACGAGGAACTTGCCGCATCTCTGAACGCGACCTTGAAGTGCAAACCGCCCGGCTCCGGATGGTGGGTTTTTGCGTACGGCTCGCTGCTGTGGAATCCCCTTTTTCCATTTGACGAAGCGCGGCCCGCAACTCTGAGCGGACGACACCGGCGATTCTGTCTTTGGTCGCTGGCTTCGCGCGGGACATCGAATCAACCCGGGCTGGTGCTGGGCCTCGATCGCGGCGGCTCATGTCACGGCGTCGTCTACAAGCTGCCTGCGCGCCTTGCGAAAGAGGAGCTCATGCTCCTGTGGCGGCGCGAGATGGTGCTTGGCGCCTATCGGCCGCTCTGGGTGACGGTGCGTTGCGGGCACGCGCCACTGATCGCGCTCGCCTTCGTCGTCGATCGGGGGCACCGCCAATACACCGGCAAACTCACACTCGGGGAACAGGCTGAGGTTCTGTCCAGCGCGGCAGGTGCATTCGGTTCGTCGGCGGATTACCTGGAGCGCGCGCGTGTCGCGCTCATCACCCATGGCATCGTCGATCCCTATCTGGAGCGGCTTGCGCTACTCGTCGCGCGGCGCCGGCGTTGCATCGCTCCGTCGCCGTCGACGGGCGAAACGAAGTAAGCAGCATTCCGGGCGGCACGGGCGGCAGTTTCGGGGACGCTCGATCCAGGCCCGTTGCGCCTTCGCGAGCCGATTGCCGACTCACAGTGCCACGTGCCGGCCACCGTCGACATTGATGGTCTCGCCGGTGACGTAGGTCGCTTCGGCGAGTAGAAAATGCACCGCTTTGGCGATGTCCTCAGGTGTGCCCTCGCGCTTGAGTGGCGTGTGCGAAATGATTCTCTGCCGCGACAACTCGTCGAACGTGTCGTCGTCGGGCCACAAAATCGGCCCGGGGGCCACCGCGTTGACGCGGATCTCGGGCGCGAGCTCGCGTGCAAGCGAGCGCGTGAGGCCGACAAGCCCGGCCTTGGCGACGCTGTAGAGCACGTAGTTTTTCAGCGGCCGCTCGGCATGGATGTCGGTGATGTTGACGATCGCCCCCTGGGTCTTCTTGAGCGCGGGCGCGGCCGCCTGGGCGATGAACAGCGGCGCGCGAAGATTGGCGCCGATAAGAGTCTCCCAGTCGTCAGGGGTAATTTCGCCGACGGGTGTCGGATAGAAGGTCGCCGCGTTGTTGACCACCGCGTCGAGACGGCCGAAGATTTGCACCGTCTGATCGATTAGCGAGGGCAGCTTGCCGAGATCGAGCAGATCGGCCTGGATCAGCGCCACCGAGTCCTTGCGTTGGTGATTG
The DNA here is from genome assembly GCA_035937415.1 of Edaphobacterium sp. (SeqCode). Taxonomy (GTDB): domain Bacteria; phylum Pseudomonadota; class Gammaproteobacteria; order Burkholderiales; family Casimicrobiaceae; genus PALSA-1003. The sequence goes on from DASZIB010000054.1 coordinate 41,614, forward strand.
AGCTCCGCCTGGAGGAGCCGCGCCTCCCCGGCTGAGGAGCGATAGTGCAGCATCAGGTTCGCGCCGGCGGCGTGCAGCCGTCTGCAGATAGTGGCGCCGAGGCGTTTGGCCCCTCCCGTGATCAAGACGACTTTGCCCTGCACGTGGCGCTCCGGCTACACTCCCCTCGACCTGTCAATCTAGCACATCGATGTCCGCGGCTCCACTCGATGCACGCCCCTCCGGCTTGCCGCCGCCATCCGCCGCGGAACGCGAGCACAGCGATCGCGTTGTCGCACACCTCGTGCACATGATCGCCGAGGCGGAGGGCTGGATCTCCTTTGCCGACTACATGCACGCAGCACTCTACGCGCCCGGCCTTGGATATTACGCCGCCGGCGCGCACAAGCTTGGACTGGCGGGTGATTTCGTGACTGCGCCGGAGCTTACGCCGCTTTTCGGGCAGGCGTTGGCGGCCCAGCTCGCGCAGGTGCTCACGCAGGTTGCCGACGGCGAGATTATCGAGGTTGGGCCCGGCAGCGGCTGTCTCGCGGCCGACGTGCTGACCACATTGGCGGAGCAAGACGCGCTGCCCGCGCGCTATCTGTTGCTCGAAGTAAGCCCCGACCTGCGCGAGCGGCAACGTCGGTTTCTGGCGGCGCGCGTCCCCGAGCTCATGCCGCGCGTGCTCTGGATCGATAGGCTGCCGGAGCCGTGGCGCGGCGCCGTCATCGCCAACGAGGTCCTCGACGCTGTCCCGGCGCACCTGGTCGCACGTCGCGGCGGAGCATGGTTCGAGCGTGGCGTAACCGTCGACGCCACAACCCGCCTCGCATTCTGCGACCGTCCGCTGGCGCCGGGGATGCTGCGCAACATGGCCGAGGAGCGCTTTCCCGCTGGCGGCGACTACACCTCGGAGGTGAACCCGGCTGCTGAAGCGCTGGTGACGACCATCGGCCGCGGCTGCGACCGGGGCCTCATGCTGCTTGTCGACTACGGTTTTCCCGCAGCCGAGTACTACCATCCCCAGCGCGATGCCGGCACGTTAATGGCTCACTATCGCCATCGGGCACTCGCTGACCCGTTCTCCTACCCCGGACTGGTCGACATGACCGCGCACGTCGATTTTAGCGCCGTCGCGCGCGCGGGGCTTGCCGGAGGCATGACCGTTGCCGGTTTTACGTCGCAGGCACAGTTTCTCGTCGCGTGCGGCTTGCTCGATGCGCTCGCCCGCAGCGGCGATCCGCAGTCAGCGGCGTATCTGCGCGCCGCGAATGCCGTGCAGAAGCTCACTTCGGCGGCGGAAATGGGTGAGCTGTTCAAGGCGCTGGCGTTGACACGCGAGCTCGACATCGAGCTCGTCGGTTTCCGCGACGGCGACCGCAGCCACCGCCTGTAGGCTCGCGTGCGGGCGATCCAGGCTCAGTGGGCCCCAGCCGCCGCGTCCGCGGAGGCACCGGACTTGACCGGACGGGCGAGCCAGATCACGCCGATCAACAGCATGAACAGCACGGCTGAGGCCAGGAAGATGTCGTTGGCCGAAAGCATGAATGCCTGCTGATCGACCAGGCGGTTTACCAGCGCCGTCCCCTGCGCTGCGTCGAGGCCGCCCGCCTGGAGGCTTGCGAACGCCTGCGTCGCCGAAGGGTCATAGCGCGTGATGTGCTCGACGAGTTGCGCGTGATGAAGGCTCGCGCGCCGGTCCCAGAGCGTGGTGACGATCGAGGTGCCGAAGGATCCCGCAGTGATGCGGGCGAAATTGAACAAACCGGACGCCGCCGGGATGCGCGATGGCGCAAGCCCGGACAGAGCCAGGGTGATGAGCGGGATAAAGAACACCGCCAGTGAAACGCCCTGCACGACGGTGGGCACAATCAGCGTGGCGAAGTCGGCATCGGTGTTGAAGTGCGAGCGCATCACGAGCACCACCGCGAGTACCGCGAACGCGCCGGTAGCAAACCAGCGGGGATCGACCTTGTCGATGTTGCGGCCAACCAGCGGCGTGAGCAAAATCGCGAAGATTCCCACCGGCGCGAGCACCATGCCGGCCATCGTCGCCGTGTAGCCCATGTATTGCTGGAGCCACAGCGGCAGCAGCACGACATTGCCGAAAAACGTTCCGTAACCCAGCGACATGGCCAGCGTGCTGGTCCAGAAATTGCGCCTGCCGAACAGGCGCAGGTCGACTACCGGGTGCCGGTCGGTCAGCTCCCAAACGACGAAGATTGTGACGCCCACGACGGCCACGACCGCGAGCGCCACGATCTGCCACGACTGGAACCAGTCGAGGTCTTTGCCCCGGTCGAGCATGAGTTGCATCGCGCCGACCCAAAGGACGAGCAAACCCAGGCCGACCGCATCGATCGGAAGTCGGACCGTTGGCGTCTCGCGCTTCTGGTAGAGGAACCAGGTCGCCGCCGCCGCGGCGAGCCCGACCGGGACGTTGATGTAGAAGATCCACGGCCAAGCGATGTTGTCGGTGATCCAACCGCCGAGCAGCGGTCCGACGACCGGTGCGACCAGCGTTGTGATCGACCAAGCCGCCAGTGCGCTGCCAGCCTTTGCCTTCGGATAGCTCGACAGCAGCAGCGACTGCGACAACGGAATCATCGGGCCCGCGACCGCTCCCTGGATGACGCGAAAGAAGATCAGATATCCCAGCGACGGCGCGAGCCCGCATAGAAACGACGCGAGCACGAACAGCAGCACCGACGCAGTGAACAGGCGCACTTGGCCGTAGCGCTGTGTCAGCCAGCCGGTCAGCGGCAACGAGATGGCGTTGGCGACGGCGAACGAGGTGATGACCCAGGTGCCCTGGTCGGGCGACACGCCCAGATCGCCCGCCATCGCCGGAATCGATACGTTCGCGATCGACGTGTCGAGCACGTTCATGAACGTTGCCAACGACAAGGCGACGGTGCCGAGCGCGAGCGCCCCACCGTGCAGCGGCGGCGGAGGTTGGACCCCATCGTGGGCCAGCGTCCTGTCGGCCATGGCGGTGCTCGCCTCGCTCCTGCTCTACAGGGTCGGAGGATGCGCCGCGGCGAGGTCGGGCAACCCCTTGAAGCCGGCGAGGTGTCCGAGCGGCGCGTCATTGCGCGGTGTCCGGTCTTGGATGAGACGGGCGGGGCCGCCTTCGTTGGCCGCGATAATCGTCTTCACGCGTTCGTCGGCGATCGAGTCGAGTGAACCGAAAACGTCGGTTGCGTATGCGGGGACGCTGCGCGCGAATTGCGGCAAGCGGTCGCCGCGGCGATCATGGGTGTCGACTTCGACTTGCATCGACAATCCGATCTGCAGCGGATGCGCGGCGAGCTCGCGCTCGTCGAACGCGATGCGCACGGGGACGCGTTGCACGACCTTGATCCAGTTGCCGGTGGCGTTCTGCGCCGGAAGCAGGGCGAACGCTGATCCGGTGCCGGCACCGAAGCCAGCGACTTTGCCGTGGTATTCGACTCTGCTGCCGTAGAGATCGGCGTTCAGCGTAACCGGCTGACCGACGCGCATGCCGGCGAGCTGCGGCTCCTTGAAGTTGGCGTCTACCCACACCTGGTCGAGCGGAACGATCGCCATCAGCGGGGCGCCCGGGCTCACGCGTTGCCCGAGTTGCACCGTGCGCTTGGCGACGAAGCCGGCGACGGGAGCGGGCAGGGCGGTGCGCGCATACGTCAGATACGCATCGCGGACGCGCGCGCTCGCATTTCGAACGTCAGGGTGGTTGTCTACGGTTGTGCGGTCGACTCGAACTCGATTGGCCTCAAGCTGCTGCTGCGTCGCAAGCAATGCCGCCTTGGCGCTGTCGAACGCATCGCGCGCGTGCTGCATTTCTTCACCGGAAATTGCCCCGGAGCTCGCCAGCCGCTGCCGGCGCGCGAGGTCCTCGCTCGCCCGGTCGAGGTCGGACTGCCGCATCGCAACGGTGGCCTGCAACTGCGCCGACGTCGCGAAAAGGCTGCGCACTTCGCGCACGGTCTTGGCGAGTTGCGCTTCCGCCTCGTCGAGCGCGACCTTGGCGTCGGCCTGATCGAGCTGCACCAGCGGTTGGCCGGCTTTGACAAACTGCGTATCGTCGGCACCAATGCCAATCACCGTACCGGAAATCTGCGGCGTGATCTGCACTACATTGCCGCTGACGTACGCGTCGTCGGTTGACTGCAGGTAGCGCAGGGCGAGCGCCCAGTACGCGCCGTAGGCGATGCCGATTACCGCGAATGCCCCGATGACGATGGCGAGCCACCGCTTGCGGGTCGTTTCGAGCGCGGGGGTCGGGGATACTTGAGTAGTGTTTGTCATGGAGTCTTTCCTTGGCTCGAATCTAGTGAAGAATCGCTACCGGCAGCGCGCTGGCGGCCGCGCCGTCATCGGACAAGCAACCGGCGTTCGTGTCGGCAAGCAGCGGCGGCGCTTGCCGAAGCGCCCACGATTCGCCGTGGATGATGGCCAGAGCGACCGCGATTGCAAGCGCGGTCGTGGCAAGCGGCCGGCCCAGACGGCGCCAAAATGCCTGGGCAGGTCCCGCGGCGGCGTCGAGTAGCGGGGTATCGTTTCCCATGGCTGATCTCAGCGCGCGGCGGCGACCGGGATGGCGGGGTCGGTGAAACCACCGCCGAGCGCGCGCACCAGATCGATGGAGAGCTCCAGATCGCGGGCGCGCAAATCCGCGTCGAGGCTCTGCTGCGCGAGCAGCGGCGATTCCGCGCTCAGCACCTGTAGGTAGTTTCCGATCCCTTCGCGATAGCGCAGCAGCGCCAAGTCGTAGGCTTCCTGCGCGTCGGCGAGCGCCAGCGCCTGCTCCCGGCGCTGGGCGTCGACGCTGGCGAACGAGGTCAACTGGTCGACGATGTCGCGCAAGGCATCGGCCAGCAACGCGTTGTACTGTTCGACGGCAATGTCGTAGTCGGCATTGGTCCCGGCGAGATTGCCGCGCAGGCGACCACCTTCGAAGATCGGTAGGCTGACTGCCGGACCGATACCCATCATGCGGCTCGCGGCGCTCAGGAAGCCCGCCGGCCCGAGGCTCTGCAGGCCGATGAAGGCAACGAGGTTCACGTTGGGATAGAACGCGGCCTTTGCGCTGGCGATGTCCTTCTGCGCAGCTTCGATGCGCCAACGCTGGGCGGCGATGTCCGGACGCCGGCCGATGAGTTCGGCCGGAACGATCGAGGGCAGGGCTGGCGCGCGCAGCGCATCGGCGGCGGGCCGCGCAATCGCGAGCCCCCGATCGGGACCGGCGCCGAGCAGGACAGCCAGCGCATCACGCGTGATACCGATCGTTTCCTGCAATTGGGCGATCTGCTCTCGCGTCGCGGGCAGCGCGGCTTCGGCCTGCTTGACCTCGAGGCGCGAGTCGATGCCGGCGGCGTTGCGATCGCGAGTCAGCGCGTAGATCTGTTCGCGCTCTTTCAGGGTCGCCTGCGCGACGTCGAGTTCCAGGTACGCGCGCTGCAACTGCACATAGGCATGTGCGACATTGACCGACAGCGCGAGACGCGCAGCATCTGCGTCGATCCCTGCCGCGCGTGCCCGCCCCAGCGCGCTTTCATACGCGGCGCGATTCTTGCCCCAGAAGTCGACTTCCCAGTCGAGGGTTGCCTGCAGTTGATGCAGCGTTCCCCAGCGGCTGTTGAACGGCGGCGGCGTCAGGCCGTGCTCGGGCGTCCGCTCCCGGGTAATTTCGAAGTCACCATTCACCTGCGGATACAGCGCCGCTTTCGCTGTCGCGGCGAAGGCAAGTGCCTTGCGGGTGCGCGCCTCTGCGACGCGCAGCGTCGGGTTTCCCGCGAGTGCCTCATCGATCAGCGCATCAAGCTGGTGGTCGTTGAACTGGGTCCACCAGTCGTCGCGCGGCCACGCGGACGGCGACAGCGCCACGGCTGCGAGCGACTTCTCCGCGGCAAGACTGTTCGCGTCGCGCAACGATGCCTCGGTCGACAAGCCGTTCGTGCTGGCGCAACCGGCGAGGAACAGCGCCACTATTAGCGCTCCGAATTCGTGGCCAAGAGCAATTTTCATCTCACGTTTTCACGGGCTTGTGGTTGTAGAGCCACAGCAGCAGCGCGAACAGCGAGCCGCCGGGCAGGATGAGTTCCACCAGCAGATAGGGTCCGAGCGAGCGGAGGCTTGCCGGGAGAAAACCGAGCAGCCGTTGCATCCAGGACAAGATCGAGACTTTCATTGCCGTTCCTTAGTTAGAGCTACTTATTGCCCTGGCTGGCACTGCCAAGCCTGTAACTGCCTAGGCAAATCATAGGGTAAAAAAAATCACCCGTTATCAACCATGCGCTGCAACAGACTCTCTAATTGCTGCGCTTCAGTTCGGGTAAAGCCTTCCAGTTTACGATTGATCACCTTGGCAGCCGTTTCGATAAGCTTGGGGTAAACCACCTTTCCTTCCTCGGTTAGGGCCAGCTTGACCACCCGCCGGTCGTCCGGGCAACGAACCCGCTGCACCAGGCCTTTGCGTTCCAGCCGATCGAGCATGCGGGTCATTGCACCCGGGTCGTACGACACACCCTTGCATAGGCCGGCTGCCGAATCCACGCCGTTCGCGAGGCCCACCAAAATGACGTACTGCGCGGCCGAGATGTCGTAGGGCGCGAGCTCGGCATCGAGTGCTTCGGACAACTTGCCCTTCACTCGCGCCAGCAACCCACCGATTGCGGTTTTGGGGTTGAAGGTCTTGGGATCGTAGATCTGCGTCATCGCTACTTCCTTGCAGTTGCTACGCATAATATATTGCCTAGGCAGTACTTGTCAAGGCCTTTATTGTCATGAGACCTGAATACGTCCATCGCAGGAATGGTTAATACATTGATTTTATTTGCGTTACCGTTCCAGTGCCGCCTATGCGGCAGTCGTGCCACCGTCAACGGCGACGATCTGCCCGGTGATGAACGCGCTCGCGTCCGAGGCGAACAGCGCAACCAGGCCCTTGAGATCCTCCGCCCCTCCCACGCGCCGCAGCGGCGCCCGCTCGGCGATCGCGCCGCCGGCCGCCTCCAGCACGCCCTGGGTCATCTTGGTGGGGAAAAAACCCGGGGCGATCGCATTCACGTTAATGGCGTATTGCGCCCATTCGACCGCGAGCGAGCGTGTGAAACTGATGACACCTCCCTTGCTGGTGTTGTACGCGAGCGTAGGCGCGCGACCGGGGTCGCCGCCCCCGACCAGTCCCAGAATCGAGGCGATGTTGATGATCTTGCCGCGCCGCCGCGGCACCATGCAGCGTCGGCCGACTTCCTGCGTGATCACAAACATGGCCGTCAGGTTTAGCGCCATCACCTTGTTCCACGCCTCCAGGGGATGCTCGAGCGTTGCTGCGCCCCAGGTCGTGCCGGCGTTGTTGACCAGAATGTCGATCGGTCCGAGCACCGCGATGGCCTGCTCGACGACCGGCGGGATCGCCGCTACGTCCGACAGATCGCAGACCAGTGACAGCGCATCGATGCCGAGGCGCGACTGCAGATGCGCTTTCGCGGCGTCGAGCTCGGCCGCCTTTCTCGCCACCAGCGCAACGCGCGCACCCTGTTCACCCAAGGTCTCCGCGATCTGCAAACCCAGACCGCGCGATCCGCCCGTAACAAGCGCAGTCCTGCCAGTGAGGTCGAACAGCTGCTTCAAGCTCATGGTCGTCCCCTCATACTTCGAGCCATTCTCGGCGCACCTGGTCGTTGCCGCGCAGCGCCTGCGGCGAGCCTTCGAACACGATGCGGCCGTGCCCCATCACATAGAGGCGTTGCGAGATCGCCAGCGCGATCGTGAGCTTCTGCTCGATCAACAGAATCGCGATCCCGCGCTGCGCGATCCGTTCCAGCAATCGACGCACCAGATCAACCAGCATCGGCGCGAGGCCCTCGGTGGGTTCGTCGATCATAATAAGATCCGGATCGCCCATGAGTGTGCGGCAGATCGTCAGCATCTGCTGCTCGCCACCGGACAATACTTCCCCGGCCGCATCGGCGCGCTCGCGCAGCAGTGGAAACAACGTAAACACATCGTCGAGCGACCAGCGGCCCCGCTGGCGCGGCGATTTCATCCCCAGGAGCAGGTTCTCCCGCACCGTCAGGCCAGGAAAGATTTCCCGGTCTTCGGGAACATAGCCCAGCCCGCGCCGTGCGACTTCGTGGGGCTTGAGGCCATCGATTCGCTCGCTTCTGAAGCGGATCGAGCCCACGGCTCGGACCTGGCCCATGATGGTGCGGATCGTTGTCGAGCGGCCGGCACCGTTCCTCCCTAGCAAGCTGATGATCTCGCCTTCGCCAACGCGAAACGAAACGCCCTGCAGTATGTGGCTCTTGCCGTAAAAGGCGTGCAGGTCTTCGACGTCAAGCATCGGCGGCCGTTCCGAGATAGGCGATCTGCACCGCCGCGTTGCTGCGGATGCGCGCAGGTACGTCGGTGGCGATAATCTCTCCGTACACGAGAACCGAGATCCGGTCGGCGAGATCAAAGACAACGCCCATATCGTGTTCGACCATCACCAGCGTCCTGCCTTGCGATACCCGGCGGATGAGCGCCACGGCATTGTCAGCCTCGGCTCGACTCATCCCGGCGGTGGGTTCGTCGAGCAGAATGAGCCGGGGATCGCCGGCAATCGTGATGCCGATCTCCAAGGCGCGCTGCTCGGCGTAGGTGAGCACCCCGGCCGGGGCATCGCGCCGGGCGGTCATGCCGATAGCTTCGAGAGTCCGTTCGCTGCGTTCGTTGGCGTCGCGCAGCCGGCTCATGCCGCGCCAGAAGCAATACCTATAACCCAGCGACCAGAGCACGCTGCAGCGAATATTCTCGTACACAGACAAGCGCGGGAAGATGTTCGTGACCTGGAAGCTGCGGGAGATTCCCCGGCGGTTGATCTCGAACGCGGGCCGCGCGGTGATCGCTTCGCCTTCGAGCAGGATCGAGCCGCCGCTCGGGGCGAACCTGCCGCAGATGAGATTGAACAGCGTCGATTTGCCGGCGCCGTTTGGCCCGATGATCGCATGCCGTTCGCCGCGGACAATCTCAAGCGAGACGCCGCGGATGATCGACGTCGCGCCGAAGCTTTTGCGCACGTCGTGTAACTCGAGTGCGCACCGCGCTGCGGTCGGGCGGGGGATGCAGCCGGTCATCTGCGGCTCCCGCTCGGTGAGCGCGCTTCGGTTTCCGCCTGCTGCCACGCTTCCGCCACCCGCGGCCAGGTCCGGCGGAAGACGTAGAAACCAAGAGCGAGCAACGCGCTCGCCGCAAGCCATGGCCAGGGTGTCGACGTGTCCATGGCGACGCCGAAGAGCGTCAATCGCGTACCCGCCTCCGGTTGCGTAGCCAGGCGATAGTTGAGCTCGAGGAGCGTGACGGCGCCCGCCAGCATGAACACTGCGGGCACCGACGCGATGGCGTACGCCTTGAATACCCCGGGCCAGGCGCGGGAGCGCAGAAGCGGGGCGTGCATCAAGAACAGGCCAGCCAGGCCGCCTGGCGCGAACAGGACCACGGCGATGAAGAACACTCCGAGATAGAGCTGCCAGGCCGTCGTGTAGTCGCTCAGGCTTACCTGCAGCCAGGTGATCACAATCGCACCGAGGATCGCGCCGAGGAAGTTCGAGACACCGCCGATATACGCCATCAGGAGCACCGCACCGGAACGCCCCGCGCCGACTGCTTCCGCGGCGACAATTTCGTAATTCAGCGCGTGCAGCCCGCCGGCCAGCCCGGCGAACATTGCGGCGATCGAGAACGCGACAAAACGCACGCGCACCGGATCGTAACCGATGAATTCGGCGCGCTCAGGATTGTCGCGCACCGCGTTGCACATGCGCCCTAGGGGCGTGTGCAGGAACGCGACCATGAGCGCAGTGGCCACGAATGCCCAGATTGCGATGACGTAGTACACCTGCAGCTGTGAGGCGAACGTCAGACCGAAGAAGTGCATGCCGGCGCCGCGATTGGCCGTGACGCCTTCCTCGCCTCCGGAAAAGCCCTGGAACATGCGCATGGCGGCAAAGACGAGCTCGCCAACTCCGAGCGAGATCAGCGCGAACACAACGCCCGCCCGACGCGTCGTCAAGGCGCCGAACAGCATGCCGAAGGCTAGTCCCGTCGCAGCGCCGGCGATGGGGACGAAGGGCATCGGCAGCGGCAAGCCGGCGTTGATCGCGCGCATCAGGTGGATGCCCGCGTAGGCGCCAAGACCGAAATACACCGCGTGGCCGAACGACAGCAATCCGGTCTGGCCAAGCAGGAGGTTATACGACAGGGCGAAGACGGCAGCGATTCCCATCTGCGAAAGCAGCGACCGGCCGAAATCGCCCTCCAATCCCGGGAGGAACGGCAGCACAAGCAGCAAGGCAGCGGCGGCGAGCCAGAGACGGTGGGCCACGACCCATTCCCTCAGCGCGGCGCCCGGCGGCATCCGTGAGGCGTCGCGATTGCCGTCGCGGGTCATGTCTCGCGCGTGCCAAGCAGGCCCCTGGGCCTGACGATGAGCATTGCGACCAGCAGCAGGTAGGGAATCAACGGTGCCGCTTGTGCGATCCGGACCGCGCTGATCTCGTAGAGCAGTGAATCGGGCGCCACTGTCACGTGCAGCGTGCGCAAGAGATCGAGCAGCGAATAGTCGAGAGCAACGGCGAAGGTCTGGACGATGCCGATCAACATCGATGCGACGAAGGCGCCGGTGATCGAGCCGAGGCCGCCGACGACGACGACCACAAACACGATGGGTCCCAATGCCTGCGCCATGGAAGGCTCGGTGAGCAGCGCGAAGCCGCCAATCACACCTGCCAGGCCTGCCAAAGCGCTGCCGATCGCGAACACGAGGACGAATATGCGCGGCACATCGTGACCGAGTGCGGCGACCATCTGCGGATGCGTCAGCGCGGCCCGGATGATGAGCCCAAGGCGCGTACGCTTGAACGCCATGTACAGAAACGCGAACATGCCAACCGAAATCGCCATCATCAGGCCCTTGTAAGCGGGGAAGTGGGTCCCGAAAAGGGTGAATAGGGGGAAATCGATCGCCGCGGGCACTTGGTTCTCGATCGGGTTGCGGCCCCAGACCATGACCACAAATTCGACGATCAGATAGGCCAAGCCAAACGTGAAGAGGATTTCCGCGACGTGTCCTTGCCGGTGCACATGGCGCAGACCGAAGCGTTCGACCGCGGCTCCGGCCATGCCGACAATTAGCGGTGCAATGACCAGCGCCGGCCAGAATCCGATCCACCTGCCGATCTGATACGAGAAATAGGCGCCGAGCATGAACATGCTCGCGTGTGCGAAGTTCAACACCCCCATCATGCTGAAGATGAGCGTGAGCCCGCTCGAGACCATGAACAGCAGCAGCCCGTAGACCACGCCGTTCAACAGCGAGAACGTGACGATCTCGAGCACGCTTGTTCCGGTGCGCCGATTCCGGTCAATGCGGCGCGCCTGGCAACCGCCGCCCTAGTTTGGGCGCTGCATCTGACAGGTCGTTGGCAGCGCCGTGTCCCTTGCGTTGACCTTGGCGTCGGTCTTGAATCCTAGACCCGTCCGCTCGACGTCATACTTCACATTATCGGAGAACGTCGACACGAACAGGGGCTGCAGCAGCTGGTGGTTGTCGGCGCGCATCTCGACTTCGCCAACGGTCGTATTGAGCTTCATGCCCTCCAGCGCCTTGGCGACCTTGATGGGGTCATTCGATTGGGCTTTTTTCGCCGCCGCAGCGAACAGCAGGAAGGCGGTGTTGAGTCGGTAGTAGGCGAACTCGTCGTCCTTTTCTGTGAAGCGTTTGCGGAACGCCGCGGCGTCGGGGTCGAGCTCGGGCAGGGCATTGTTGTGATACTCGGTCACCTGTTTCACCACGCCGATGCCGTCGCGGCCGATCGCGCTCGGCGAGCCGAGGTTCCCCGCGTAGTAGGTGTACCAGTTGACCTTGAGCCCGGCATCCTTGCCGGCCTTGATCAGCAGCAGCATGTCGTTGCTCCAGTTTCCGGTGATCACCGTGTCCGCCCCCGAGGCCTTGATCTTGGCGATATAGGGCGAAAAATCCTGCACCTTCTGCAGCGGATGCAATTCGTCGCCAACGATCTGGATATCGGGGCGCTTTGCTGCGAGCATGCGGCGTGCCGCCGCCGCAACCGCCTTGCCGAACGAATAGTCCTGGTTGATGAGATACACCTTCTTGATCTGCGGTTGCCCCGCGATGACGCTGACCAGCGCGGCCATTTTCATATCCGCGTCGGCGTCGAATCGGAAATGCCAGAAATTGCACTTGGCGTTGGTCAGCGCAGGATCGATGGCCGCGTAGTTGAAGAACAATGCCTCCTTGCCGGGGTTGCGCTCGTTGTGCTTGGCCATCGCATCGGAGATCGCCAGCGCCACCGCGCTGCCGTTGCCCTGGAATACGTAGCGCGCGCCGTCGTCGAGCGCCTTCTTGAGCGCGATCAGCGATTCCTGAGGGTCGACCTTGTTGTCGAAGGAAAGCAGCTGCAGCCGTTCCCCGTTCAGGCCCCCACCGGCATTGATCTTGTCGATCAGGTAGGTCATGTGTTTCTGCGCGTTGATGCCGGCGCTCGCGGCGCCACCGGAAAGCGGATCGATATACGCGATCTTGACGTCGGCAGCCGCGTGGCCGCCGCAAAGGGTTGCGGCGAGCACCAGCCACGCCGCGGGATGCGCAGTCCTTCGCATGTATCCTCCTCCAAGCCAACAACAGGTCCGCCGGGTTTGAAGGCAGGCAAGCCGCGCTCCACCCTACCGGTCGGACCACTGGAACGCCGATGCTACCGGGGTGCCCGGGGCATTACAAGCACGCGCTAGAATGTGGCGAAAGCACGACCGCGACGCCGTCGCTGGCGGGGAGGAAATGATGGATGGTTTGATGATGGATGTGCCGCTACTGATCTCGTCGCTGATCCGGCACGCCGACCGCTACCACGGTGACGCCGAGATCGTGTCTCGCACCGTCGAAGGGCCCATCCACCGCTACACCTATCGCGACGCGCACGCACGGGCGCGCCGGCTCGCGCGCGCACTGTCGCGGCTGGGCATGGCGCGCAGCGACCGCATCGGAACGCTCGCCTGGAACGGCTACCGGCACTTCGAGCTGTACTACGCGGTTTCGGGAATGGGGGCGATCACGCACACGATCAATCCGCGGCTTTTTCACGATCAACTCGCCTATATCATCAATCACGCCGAGGACCGGATCGTGTTCTTCGATCTGAGCTTCGTGGCGCTGGTCGAGCGGCTTGCCGGTGTGTGCAAGGGCGTCAAGCATTGGGTGGCAATGACCGATCGCGAGCACCTCCCGCAGACGACGGTTTCAGGACTGCTCTGTTACGAGGAACTCCTGGCGGCGGAGAGCGACGATTTCGACTGGCCGGAGTTCGACGAGAACACCGCCTCGGGGCTGTGCTACACATCGGGCACCACGGGCAATCCCAAGGGGGTACTCTTCAGCCACCGTTCGACGATTCTGCACGCGTATGCGATTTCGTTGCCGGATACCAAATGCCTCTCCGCGTCGAGCGCGGTGCTCGCCATCGTGCCGATGTTTCACGTCAACGCCTGGGGCATTCCCTACGCCGCGCCGCTGGTAGGCTGCAAGCTTGTCTTCCCCGGCCCCGCCCTCGATGGGGCGAGCCTGTATGAACTCTTCGAAAGCGAGGCCGTCGACAGCACCTCGGCAGTCCCGACGGTGTGGATGAATCTGCTCAACTACATGCAGCAGAACAAGCTCAAGTTCTCGACGCTCAAGCACACGACAATCGGTGGCGCCGCATGCCCGCCGGCGATGATCCGGACTTTGTCGGAAGACTTTGGGGTGCGGGTGATGCATGGCTGGGGCATGACCGAGATGAGTCCGGTGGGGACGCTCAATGCACCGAAGAAGAAGCACGCCACTGCATCAGCCGACGCACAATTTCAGCTTTCGCTCAAGCAGGGTCGTCCCCTTTACGGCGTCGATATGAAGATCGTGGACGGCGAGGGCAACGAGCTGGCGCGTGACGGGAAAGCCGCCGGCAACCTGCTGGTGCGCGGCCCCTGGATCATGCACCGCTACTACCGCGACGCGGGCGATCCGTTGACGCCCGACGGCTGGCTGCCGACGGGAGATGTCGGAACGATCGATGCGGACGGCTATCTGCAGATCACCGACCGTTCCAAGGACGTGATCAAGTCCGGCGGAGAATGGATCAGCTCCATCGAACTCGAAAACATCGCCGTCGGACACCCAGCCGTGCTCGAAGCCGCCGTGATCGGCGTGCGCCACCCGAAGTGGGACGAGCGTCCGCTCCTGATCGTCGTCAAGCGGCAGGGCGCCGATCTCACCCGGGAAGCGCTGCTCGACTTCTACGACGGCAAGATCGCCAAGTGGTGGCTGCCCGACGATGTCGTATTCGTCGACGAGTTGCCGCACACCGCCACCGGCAAGCTCTCCAAGCGCGCCCTGCGCGAACGTTTCAGGGACTATCGCCTGCCAACGCAATGAGCGGCTAACACGTCGCCGCTTCCACCGATGAAGGCCGTCGCAAAGCGCAGCTTCCCGCTGCACCCGATTCGCGAGGAAAGCGTCGTCGCTGCCCGGCTGCGCAAGGAAGTGCGGGGCGAAGTCCTGTTTGACGCTTTCAGCCGCGGTCGCTACAGCACCGATGCATCGATCTACCAGGTCATGCCGATCGGAGTGGTCGTACCACGCACCGAAGAGGATGCTTTCTGCGCGCTGCAGATCGCCGCCGAGGCGGGAGTGCCGGTGCTCCCGCGCGGCGGCGGGACCTCCCAGTGCGGCCAGACCGTCGGCGAGGCGCTGATCATCGACCACAGCAAGTACCTCAACGCAGTGATCGAATTTGACCGCCAGGAGAAAACGGCGTGGGTGCAGCCGGGCATCGTTCTCGACCAGCTCAATGAATATCTCAAGCCGCACCGGTTGTTCTTCCCGGTGGATCCCTCGACAGCTGACCGAGCCACGATCGGCGGCATGGCCGGCAACAACAGCTGCGGCACCCGTTCCCTGCGCTACGGCAACATGGTTCACAACGTGCGCGCGATCGACGCAGTGCTCGCGACCGGCGAGGCGCTGCGCTTCGGCGCCGTGCCGGGAGATCTCCAAGCCTTCGCTGCTCCCGCCCGGTACCTGGAGCTGGTGCGGAAACTCCGCGCCGTGCACGAGCGTGAGGCGACGGAGATCGACGCGCGCTATCCCAAGCTCCTACGCCGCGTCGCTGGCTACAACCTCGACACGGTCTCGTCCCTCGGACACAACATGGCACAGCTGCTGGTCGGCTCGGAAGGCACGCTGGCGATGTTCCAGCGATTGCATCTCGATTTGCAGCCGACCGTTGCCTGCAAGATCCTCGGCATCTGCCATTTCCCGCGGTTCCGTGACGCCATGAGCGCAACCCGGGCGATTGTCGGGCTGGGGCCGGCCGCGGTTGAACTCGTCGATCACAACATGATCGGGCTCGCGCGCGAGATTGCGGCGTTCCGACCCACCGTCGAGCGTTGCATCAAGGGAGACCCGGAGGCGATTCTCCTGGTTGAGTTCGACGGCGACGAGCGGACGCAACTTCTCGCCGCCGTGCGCCGACTCTCCGAACTCATGGCCGATCTTGGCTTCCCGGGTTCGGTCGTGGAGGTGACCGACGAGGCGATGCGGCAGAGCATCTGGGAAGTGCGCAAGGCCGGACTCAACGTGATGATGTCCATGAAAGGTGATGGCAAGCCGGTCTCCTTCATCGAGGATTGCGCGGTGCGCCTGGAGGACCTGGCGGACTATACCGAGCGTCTCACCGAGGTGTTCGAGAAACACGGCACCCGGGGTACCTGGTACGCGCATGCCTCCGTTGGCTGCCTCCACGTGCGCCCCGTGCTGAATATGAAGACCGAGGAGGGCGTACGTAAGATGCGCGCAATCGCCGAAGAGGCTTGCGCGCTGGTACGCGAATACAAGGGAGCCTATTCAGGCGAGCATGGTGACGGTCTGGTGCGCTCGGAATGGATCGAGCCCATGCTCGGCGCGCGCATCGTGCACGCTTTCGAGGAGATCAAGGACGCCTTCGATCCGAAGGGGCGGCTCAACCCCGGGAAGATTGTCCGCGCACCCAAGTTCGACGACCGCTCGCTGTTCCGTTTCAAGCCAGCCTACCGGATTACGGACCCGCCTACCGTCCTCGACTGGTCCGACTGGGGCGGACTGGGTGGTGCGACCGAGATGTGCAACAACAACGGCGCGTGCCGCAAGCGCGACCCCGGCGTCATGTGCCCATCGTTTCGCGCTACCGGTGACGAGCAGCACCTGACGCGCGGGCGGGCGAACACGCTGCGGCTCGCGTTGTCCGGGCAACTCGGGGCCGATGCCCTAACCTCCGACGCGATGTTCGAGACGATGGATCTTTGCATCAGCTGCAAGGGTTGCAAGCGCGAGTGCCCAACGGGTGTCGACATGGCAAGGATGAAGATCGAATTTCTCGCCCAGTATCGCCGGCACCACGCATTGAAACTCGGCGAGCGGCTGATTGCGTACCTGCCCCGCTACGCGCCGTTTGCGCGGCACCTCGGGGCGCTGCTGAACCTCCGCGACCGGCTGCCCGGCATCGCACTGCTGAGCGAGCGCTGGCTGGGTCTCAGCGCGCGGCGCTGCCTGCCCCGATGGCGTCGGGACGCCTTTGCGGCCGAGGCAAGCATCGTCAGCAGCGGCGCCGTCGGCGAGGTCGCCCTGTTCGTCGATACGTTCAGCCGCTATTTCGAGCCGGACAATGCGCGTGCCGCGGTGAAGGTGCTGCGGGCGGCCGGGTATCAGGTGCACTTGCCCCAACCGCAGGACGGGCGGCCCCTGTGCTGCGGGCGCACGTTTCTGACCTGCGGCCTGGTCGAGGACGCAAGAATCGAGGCGCGCCGTATGCTGGAAGCCCTGGCTCCTTTCGCGCAGCGCGGGGTTGCGGTCGTCGGCCTCGAACCATCCTGCCTGCTGAGCCTGCGCGACGAGTTCCCGGCGTTGCTGCGGGGAGAGAAGGCGAAGGTTCTAGCGCGGAGCGCGCTTCTATTCGAGGAATTCCTGGCCCGCGAAGCGGACGCCGGGAAGCTGCGGCTGCCACTGCGTCGCGTGGCCTCCCGGGCACTGCTGCACGGTCATTGCCACCAGAAGGCATTCGGGACCATGGGCGCCATGCAGCAGGTGCTACGCCTGATTCCGGATCTCGATATCGAAACCGTCGCCTCGGGCTGTTGCGGCATGGCCGGCGCCTTCGGCTACCAGGCGAACCATTACGACCTATCCATGCAAATGGCGGAGCTCGATCTGCTGCCCAAGATACGTAGCGCCGACCGGGATACAATCGTCGTTGCCAATGGCACGAGCTGCCGGCAGCAGATCCGCGACGGCTCGGGCCGCGACGCCATTCATGTCGTGCGGCTGCTTGCGTCGGCCCTGGCTTGATCGAGCGCGGGTCGGCGGCTGCCGCGCCCGGAACGGCACGCGCGCCTTCCGGCGGCTGTAATCGGCAGGATAGCCGCGGCCAGGCGGGCGGCACGGTTGCGTGGATACGGGAGCGAGGTTGCCAATGGCAAGACTGACGCTGGAATTGGCGGTCCGCGTTATCGACGGCGCCCTTGCAAGGGGCGCGGAGCTGGGATGCGCGCCGCTGACCGTGGTTGTGCTCGACGCGGGCGGCCATGATCTTGCTCTGAAACGCCAGGATGGCTCGGGGATTCTGCGCGCCGACATCGCGCGCGGCAAAGCGTGGGGTGCTCTGGGAATGGGCTTCTCGAGCCGCGAACTCGGCGACCGGGCGCAGAAGGTTCCAGCCTTCTTCGGCGCGCTGGCCTCGGTAAGCCAGGGTCGTCTGGTCCCCGCGGCCGGCGGTGTTCTCATCTACGATGAAGGGCGCAACGTGGTGGGTGCCATCGGCATAAGCGGTGACACATCGGATCGCGACGAAGACTGTGCGATAAGGGGCGTTACGGCAGCTGGCTTGCAAAACTAGTGGAGCGGCTCACCGCGACCCGGCGCTTGCCGCGACAGGTCGCCACTCAGAGCCGTAGGAGCTTCGAGGCCGTCTGCCCGACGATCAAGTCGCGCTCAGCGGCGCTCAGTGCGCCGAGGCGCCCGACATCGCCCAGCGGATCGGCGAGTCCCATGTCGAAACAATAATCGCTGCCCAGCACGACCCGATCGGCGCCGACTAAGCGAATGAGGTTGAGGTTTATCTGGTCGTTGTGGCCGATCGTGTCGTAGGTGAATCGCCGCAGGTACGCGCTCGGCAACGCTGTCATGTGGCGCAGTTCCGGGCGCACCTTCGTCCCATGATCGAGGCGACCGATGAGCCACGGGAACGTCCCGCCCGCATGCGGCAGATTGACCTCGAGTTTCGGAAATGCGTCCAACACGCCGCCAAAGACGAGCGATGCCGCCGCCACGCCGGTGTCATAAGGATTGCCGAGCAGGTTACGCAGGTAGTAGCGAGTTGTCCGCTCGCGGCCTATCGTGTCGATCGGATGCAAGAAAACCGGCCATTCGAGTTCTTCGGCCTTGGCGTAGATGTTCCAGAACCGACGATCGTCCAGGTCGGTACCGTTGACGTGGGTGGCCAGATACATCCCGCGCATCCCCGGCAGCTTGGCCACCCGTTCGAGTTCCTTAAGCGCCAACTCGGGTGACTGCATCGGCAGCATGGCGAGGCCCACGAAGCGGTGGGGATGGCTGGCATGCGCCGCCGCGACAGCGTCGTTGTACGCTTGCGCGAGCGCAAGCCCGAACCCTGGCGACGCCCAATAGACCATCGGAGCGGTCAGCGAGAGCGCCTGAACGTCGACCCGTTGCCGCTTCATTCCCTCGAGGCGGAGGCCCAGGTCGACAAACTGCTCGTCGAAGCTGTTGACAATTCTCTCGGTCCGAATGGTGTAGCCTTTCACGGTGCGCTCAAGCTGCGCGCCTTCGGCGGATCCGTCACGCTCGAACAGCTTGAGCCACTCCGCGGGATACCAGTGGGCGTGGGTGTCCACGACGCGAGTCGCGTGGGACGCGTTGGAGTGCGGCGTGACCGCGGGCATTTTGTCGCTCCGGGATGAATCGTTCGCCACATCGCGGGCCGCGGGCAGCCGGCGCAGGGTCACCGATGGTAACCATCCTGTCTGCCACGCACAATTGCCGACTTCCCCTGTCTAGTTGCCGAATCGCTGTCCCGAATGACCGGGCGGTGGTGGTGCCACGCCGGACCGGCGGCGTATCATGATTGTGCAGCAGCCCGCAGGGCGCCCGACGACGAGGATCGCATGGATCGATTCGCTTCAGCTGGACGAGAGCAGCGATCAGGCCTCGCGCCGGCGATGCGGCGCATCGCGCTCGCTGGCGCGATTGCGCTGCTGCCACTTTCCGCGGCGGCGCAGTCGTCCGATCACTATCCGCAGCGGCCGGTCAAGCTGCTGATCCCTTATGCGCCCGGCGGCGCCACGGACATCATCGCGCGCGATATGGCGCCGAAGTTACAGGAGATACTGGGGCAGCCTTTCGTGGTCGAAAACCGGCCCGGAGCGTCAGGCAATATCGCGGTCGATGCTGCGGCGAAGGCGCTGCCCGACGGTTATACGCTGCTGGTCGGCAATGTCTCGACCAATGCGATCAACGAGAGCACGTTCGCTGAGGTCATGCAAACGCGGCCCTCGCGTGACCTGGTCGCCATCTCCCGGCTGGTCGAGATTCCCCATGTCCTCGTCGCGACGCCTTCGTTTCCGCCAAACTCGGTGGCCGAAATGATCGAATGGGCCAAGCGCAATCCCGGCAAGCTCAACTACGCGTCCGCCGGGATCGGTACCTATCCGCAGCTCGACATGCTGCGGCTGCTGAAAGCCGCGGACATCGAGGCGCAGCATATTCCTTACAAGGGCGGGGCGGCGCAGGAACTCCCGGCACTGATGAGCGCTGAAGTCCAGGTCGCATTCATCAACCTTTCCTCGACGATCGAGCAGATCAAGGCCGGGAGGCTGAAGGCGCTCGCCACGACGATGTCGGCACGGCTCGCCGATCTGCCCAATGTGCCGACCATGGCCGAGCAGGGCTTTCCCGGCATCGGCACGAACGCGTGGCAGGGCCTGTTCGCGCCGGCAGCGACGCCAAGGCCAATTGTCGACAAGTTGTACGCTGCGGTGGTGGCGATCTTGTCGCGACCCGAAATGAAGGAGATGCTCTCGCGGCAAGTAATGATAGTCGCGTTGTCCGGCTCGCCACGGGAGTTCACCGAAAGTGTCCGTGCCGAGACACAGGCATGGGCGCAAGTCGTCCACGACAACAAGGTCAAGATCGAGTAGCCTTTGGCGCGTGCGCCGCGTGCCGGCGGCCGGTCGCATTGCGCGCGGTCGCTACTGGACGGGCCGCCCCAAGTTAGGCAACCTAGAATCTGAGGAGGACCGATGGACATCAAACGCATCGACCACTACTCGATCCGTACGCTTGACGTCGAGGCGTCGCGCCGGTTCTACACCGAGATTATCGGGCTTAAGGTCGGGCCGCGACCGGCGTTCAATTTTCCGGGGCTGTGGCTCTACCGCGACGAGCCACCGGCAGACCTCGAGCATGCCGCCGGGAACTACGGCATCGTGCATATCATGGGCGTGGATCTTGCCAATCCGCAGGGTCTCATCGATACCTTGGGCTATGTCGATCCCGATACGCTGAAGGGCAGTACCGGGGCGCTGGATCACATCGCACTAGCCGTCACCGGCCGCGAGGGCATGATTGAGCGCTGCCGGCGCGGCAACGTGAGTTTTTTCGAGCGTACCGTGCCGACGCTGGGCCTGCATCAGGTATTCATCAAAGATCCCAACGGCGTCACCATCGAACTTAATTTTCCCGCATCCGAGGCGCCGCAAGCGCAGGGCACTGCCACTGCCGTCGCGAGTTGACCCGCCGTTGCCCGCCGAAGTCCACTCCCCGGCGTCCGTTCTCACGCCCGCCGCTGCATTGTCCAGCGCGCGGGCGATGGTGCCGCGGCTGAGGGAACGAGCCTCCCTTGCCGACGAGCTGCGCCGCTGCCCTGAGGAATCGATCCGCGAGCTCAACGAATCGGGCTTGACGCGAGTGCTGCAACCTCGACGCGTCGGCGGATCCGAGCTTCCTTGGGTCGCGCTGATCGATATCGGCTCGGAGTTGGCACGCGGCTGCGCCGCCACCGCCTGGAACTGGGCCAACTATGCGGTGCACCATTGGATGCTTGCGTTCTGGCCGGTTGCCTGCCAAGACGAGATTTGGGGAGCCGATCCCGAGGTTTTGATCGCCTCGTCGATGGTGTTCCCCGCGGGAAGGGCGAGCCCCGTTGCCGGCGGTTATCGCTTGAGCGGCCGCTGGCCCTTCTCGAGCGGCGTCGATCCCGCCGCGTGGAACATGCTTGGCGGTATCGTCCGCGACGGGGGCGAGGCTGGCGAATACCGGATGTTCCTGCTGCCGCGCGAGGACTACGCGATTATCGACAACTGGCATGTCCTGGGGCTGCGCGGCACGGGTAGCAGCGATGTGGCGGCAAATGACGTGTTTGTTCCCGTGGCGCGCACTCTCGCCGTCGAGTCCACCAAGGGTGGTGGCAATCACCCCGGTGCTGTTGCCAATCCCGCGTCGCTGTATCGCATTCCGATTTTTGCTACCTTTCCCTACATGCTGACCGGCATCGCACTCGGGATCGCCCAGGGCGCCTATGAAGGCTTCCTCGACGACGTGCGCGGACGCCTCGCGCGCTACTCCGGTAAAAGCCTTGCAGACATGACGGCAATGCAAATGCGGGTCGGCGAGGCGGCCGCATGCATCGACACCGCACGCCGCATCATGCGCGACCATTGCGCGAGCGCACAGGCGCTCGCCGACCGCAATGAGGTGCCAGAACTTCTTACCAAGGCTATCTGGCGCCGCGACGGCGCGTTTGCGGCGGGGATGTGCGAGCGAGCGGTTGACGTGCTGTTCAAGGCAGCCGGCGGCGGCGCCTTGTTCGACGCTCATCCGCTGCAGCGTGCGTTCCGCGATGTGCACGCCGCCACCGCGCACATCTCGATGATCTGGGAGCCGCAAGCAGCGACTTTCGGCCGCGTCGCGTTCGGGCTTGCCTGCGACAACCCGACGCTGTGATCGCAATTGCCGGGCGGCAGGGCGCGATCGCCACGCTCGCCTTAAATACCCATGTAGAGCTTGCGAACAAGTTCGTTGTTGGAGAGCTCGTCGCGGGATGCGCCTTCGTACTCGATCCTGCCGTGGACGATCACGTAGCCGCGGTCGGCGATACGGATTGCCTGGTGGAAATTCTGCTCGGCCATGAGGACGGTGAGTCGATAGCGATCCTTGAGTTCGCGGATTTTGTCGATGGTGTGGATGACCAGGATCGGCGCCAGGCCGACCGACGGCTCATCGATCAACAGGATCCTGGGCGCGGTCATGAGCGCACGCGCGAGCGTGAGCATCTGTTGCTCCCCGCCACTCATGCTGCCGGCAAGTTGTCCTCTGCGCTCCGCCAGGATGGGAAAGGTTTCAAAGCAGAAAGCGAGGTTGCGCGCCTTGGCGGAGCGGGCGGTGGCCCGATACGCGCCGAGCAAAAGATTCTCCTCGACGGTGAGGCGCGGGAACAACCGTCGGCCCTCCGGTACCAGCACAATGCCGAGATCAACGATCTGTTCCGGGGCCATGCCCGCAAGGTCGTGCTGGATGCCTTCGATTACTGCCGTGATGCGGCCGGCGCTTGGCCGCACGATGCCCATGATGCATTTCATGAGCGTGCTCTTGCCGTTGCCGTTGGCGCCGAGCAGGGTAACGGTTTCACCGTCGTTCACCGCGAGCGACACGTCCTCGAGCACCCGGACCGTGCCGTAGCCCGCGGAAATTCCCTCAACCTGGATGCTATTGGCCAAGGTAGGCGGTAACCACTTCCATGTTGCTCGCAACCGCCTGGGGATCGCCATCGGCGATCTTGCGGCCGGCCACGAGCACCGCGACGCGTTCGGAGAACTTCATGACCGCGCGCATGACGTGCTCGATCATGATGACGGCGACCCCCTGCTGCTGGAGCCCGGATAGGAGCACGAGAATATCGTCGACTTCCGCTGTCGAGAGTCCTGCCATCGCCTCGTCGGAGATCAGAAGCTTGGGTTTGGCGGCGATTGCCCGCGCCAGTTCGAGCTTTCTCATGTCGACCTGGGTGAGGCCCCCGGAAAGCGCGTGCGCCTTGGCGCTCAGCCCCACCTGCTTGAGAATATGCAGCGCTTCGTCGGTGGCCTGGCCGGCGGCGACCTTCTCGTTTCGTCGCGCCGCGTACAGCAGCGGAATGCGCAGGTTGTCGAGCACCGACATGCTCACAAACGGCTTGGGGATCTGGAAGCTACGCGCCAGGCCCAACCGCGTGCGCCGGTATGCTGGTTCGTTGCCGATGTCGCGTCCGTCGAAGCGTATTCCCCCCTCTTCGTTGCGCAGGGTCCCCGAGATGCAGTTCACCAGTGTGCTCTTGCCCGATCCGTTGGGCCCGATCAGGCCGAGGCGCTCACCCGGCCACACATTCAGGTCGACTCGGTCGAGCGCGGTGAAGCCGCCGAAGCGTTTGGTGATGCCCGCGACCTGCAACAGAGGACTGTTTGGCATGTTTGCCACTAGCGGATCCTCCTGCGCCGCCAAGCGTCGACCCAGCCCATGATGCCGTTTGGCGCGAGGGTGACGAATACGACCAGCAATACGCCGACGATGAGCAGATTCCAGGCAGACGATACCGTGACTTGGACGACCTGCTGCACGGTGCCGAGGAGCACCGCACCGACGACCGGTCCAATCCAGCTCATCATGCCGCCAATGAGCGGCATCGCGATGCTGTTGACCGCGTAGGAGAGATTGAACGCCGCGCTCGGCTCGACATAGGACAGGTAATACGGAAACGTCGTCCCCGCCATGCCCATCAGCGCGCCACTGACGGAAGCCGAGAAAATCTTGAGCCGCAGCGTCGGCACGCCTGCGCACTCCGCGGCAAGTTCGTCGTCGCGTATCGCGGCGAGGCCGCGGCCGATGGTCGATGTCTCGATCGTTCGTGCGACGACGAGCGCCAGCGCGGTCATCAGCACCATCGCCGAATAGAGCAGGTGAATATAGCGCGACATCCCGAACGGTACCTCGCGTGGTTGCAGGATATATGCGCCACGCGCTCCGCCGACGTAGTCCCAGTTCACGACGAAGGTATACAGCACGACCGAGAGCGCGAGCGTTGCGATCGCAAAAAAGACACCGCGCATGCGCAAGGTAAGATATCCGACCGCGAGCCCAAGCAGGCCTGCGGCCAGCGTCCCCGTCACGATCATCACCAGCAGCGGCGCGTGGAGCGACTTGTAGAGAAAGACCGTGGAATAGGCGCCGGTCGCGAAGAACGCCGCCGAGCCGAAGTTCACGTAACCGGTGTAGCCACCGAGGATATTCCACGCGGTTGCGAGGATGATGAACTGCAACACTGTGTACGCCGCGGAGAAAAAGTACTCGTTGCCGATGAACTGGCTTGCGCCGACGATCGCCAGGGCAATTGCCAATGCGGCGGCAGCGAAGGTCCGGTTGGTCATCGGCCGAGCAACCCGGAAGGCTTGAATGCCAGAGCGGCCAACAGCAGCCCGAACGAAACCGCGGGCGCCCACGAGGGACCGAAGAACGTGGAGGTGAACGATTCAGCGAGTCCCAGCACGATCGCGCCGAGCAGTGTTCCCCAGATCGAACCCATGCCACCGAGCACGCATACCGCGAACACCAGGCCGATGTATTCGCGCCCGATCGCCGGCTGCACCGGTTGGATCACGATCAGGAACGCACCCGCCACACCGGCGGTCGCGATCGACAGTCCGAACGCGAACTCCTTGACCCGGAATGGATTGACACCCATCAGACGCAGCGCGAGTTGGTCCTGGGCCACTGCGAGCACGGCGCGGCCGAAGAAGGTATGGGTAAGGAACATTTGTACGCCGACGACCATCGTCAGTGATACCAGAAATGGGACGATCAGGCGGAGAGGAAAATCGACGGCGCCAAGCCTAAGGGTCGTCTCCGAGTATGCAGTCTGCACAAGGCGATAGTCGACGCCGAAGATCAGCACCAGCGCGACTTCGGTGATGAACAGAATTCCGAAGAAGAACGCCAGCCCGCGCAGCGACTCCTGCCCGCGCTGCTCGAAGCAAACGTAGTAGACGCGGTAGAGCAGCATGCCGAGCAAGAAGAATAATGGCGACAGCGCGACCGAGGCTGCAATCGGGTCGACGCCCGTCCGGTCGTTGACGATGTAGGCGAGGTACGAGCCGAGAATGATGAATCCCGGGTGGGCGATGTTGACCACGTCGAGCATCCCGAATGAGATCGAGATGCCGACGCTCAAGGCCGCGTAGAAACCGCCAAGCAACAACCCGGCGATGATGGCGTTGAGCACCAACGCCGTCGAGGATTCCATCGAAAGAAACGCGACGCCCCGGGTCGCCGCGACGCGTTTCCGGCCCTATTTTCTGTTGTCTTGGTACGGTGCCATGACCGCGCCGGTCATGTAGCCAGCGGGGGCCAGCACGGTGACGCGACCCGGCTTCTTCCACTGCTCAAGGTCGTTACCGGTGATGCCGTGGTACTGGACGGTCAGCATGCGCGGCGTCGCCCACTCGCCATTGTTGGCAAAGCGGACCTTGCCGACGTAGGTATCGAACTCGGTCTTGTGCATGTAATCGGATAGCTTGGCCTGGTCGAATCCTCCGGTTGCCCTGATCGCTTGATCCAGGACCTGCATCATCGCGTAAGCGTACGGCGGCAGGTAGAAACCGAGCGGGTCTACGCCTTCCTTGATGGCGCGCTCCTGATACTTGGCCAGGAATTGTTCCAGAAACGGGAATTTTCCGGCAACGTCGGGCGCGTATGCCTCGTAGTTGACGATGCCGTTGAGCAACGGCCCCAACTGCGTCTTGAGCGCTGCAAATTGCGTCCCGACCATACCGCCGCCGAACATCCGGGCCTTGAGCGCGATCTCATTCGCCGCACGCACGATGCCGGCCGAGTCCGGTGGATAGGCGGCAACAAAAATGAGGTCGGGGCTTGTCGCCTGGATCGCCCGCACGATCGGCGAGAAGTCGACGGTGTTGGGTGGATAGGTCTTGTCGTAGACCACCTTCAGTCCCGTCCGCTTGACCTGCGCGCGCGCTCCTTCCAGCGCCAACGCCGGATATTCGGCATCCGCACCCACTAGAGCGACCGTCTGCGGCTTCGGCACCAGTGCCATGGCGACGTCAAAGAAGCCCTGCGTCCAGCCAATCGCCGGATCAGGTCCGGCCGGCATGATCTGGAAGTAGCGATCGTAGCTGAACTTCGAATTGACGTTGAGACCGAACAGCGCCATGAACGTCATGTTCCGCTGCATCACGATCGGCATCGCCGGAGCGATGACGTTCGTGCCGTAGCCAGACACGATCAGGTCTACCTTGTCGACGTCGAGCAGCTTGGTGTAGATGCTGGGCACCGTCGAGGGGTTGGTTTGGTCGTCGTAGTAGACGAGCTCGACCTTGCGGCCGAGGATCCCGCCCTTGGCATTGACGTCCTCGGCCCAGATCTGCATCGCGATCAACGCCGCTTTGCCGTTGCCGGCAAGCGGGCCGGTGAGGCTCATGCCGAAGCCGATGCGCAGCGGGGGCTGCTGGGCGTGCAGCGGCGCAACGAGCGCCAGCATGAGGGCGACAAGCCCGGTCGAAAGCCACGGCGTCAGTCTTTTCATTCCAATCTCCTTCTCCCGGGGTAGGGATGCTTACACGGCGCTTTCGACGCTGTCAATCAACTCGCCCTTGGGGGCTCCGGAGCGACCTGGGAGCGAAACCAGTCGAGAATCTGCGCGCCGGTCCAATGCACCACGCCGGGCTTGCCGAGCACGTGCCGATACAGTTGCTCGAGGTAGCCGATGCGGTGCGGGACTCCCGAGATGTAGGGATGCACGCTGATGGCCATGACGCGGTGGGAACGCGCACTCTCTTCGTAAAGGCGATCGAAGTGATCGCCGCCGCGGCGCAACATCTCATCGGCCGAATGGTGCTGCACAACCATCATTGCGATGTCATTCACTTCCACCGTGTAAGGCACCGAGACCACCGGGCCATGCGCGGTCGCGATGTAGACGGGCTGATCGTCGAGCACCCAGTCGGCAACGTATTCGATGCCGGCTTCAGCGAGGTGATCGATGGTTTCGAAGGTCTCGGCCAAGCCCGGACTCTCCCAGCCGCGCGGCGCATTGCCGGTACACGCGCGAATCGCCTCGATCGTATCCCGGATCGCTGCGCGTTGGTCCTCGACCTTGTGCATCGGCTCCTGGCGCCAGCCGTGACCCATGAATTCCCAACCCGCATCCTTCGCCGCTTGCGCGAGGCGCGGATAGTTCCGACATACCACGCCGTTGATCGCCAGCGTCGGTGTGACGCCGAATTTCTGCAAGCAGCCGAGCAGTCGCCAGAACCCCACGCGCATGCCGTACTCGTGCCACGCCCAGTTCGGCAGGTCGGGAAGCAGCGGCTGGCCCATGGGCGGCGACAGCACGGTGCGCGGCATCGGGCGCTCAATGCCCCAGTCCTCGACGTTGACGATCGTCCATACAATCATGCGCGCGCCGTCGGGAAGCGCCAGCTGCGGCCGGTCGACTATGGCCGAATAAGGCACACGCTGCCGGGGCGTACTCGGGGCAGTCATCGGGCGCTCGCTTGGCGTGGCTGCAATTCGATGTCTCGAAGCACGGGATCGTCCGCACGGGCGATCTCGTTTTCGATCAGGGCGCCGCAGCCCGGGCAGAAAAACTGGCGAAACACGGGCCGATCATCGATGTAGCGCCGGTAGTCGCCAATGTTGGGGTTCGCCGTGCTGACGTCGGATTCGCGCTGCACGCAGTGGTCCTTGTAGTTGTCGCTCAGAGGTCCGAGTTCGGCCGCGCATTTGGCACAGGCCAGGTGCAAGCCGTCTTTTTCGCGACGCAGGTCGATATTGTCGGTGAGGCGTGCGACCGCCTTGCCTTTGAGACGGGTGACCTTGCCATTGGTGCGCCGGTTCGCGTCGCGTCGACGCGAACGCAGGAGCCGGGTTGCCTCCGCCTCGACTCGACCCGCGGAGTCGATGACAACGCCGTAGATTTCACGCGCCGCAGTGATCGAGACCGAGCGGTTGTCGATCACGTCCTCACGTACTTTCTCCGGCTCGCGCTCGAGGGGGTCGCCGAAACCTCCGGCCGCCGACCACATCACGGCGTATACATCCGCGGGTTGTTGGATGAAGCCTTCCTGGCGCAGCTGCAGCGTGACCTCCTCGCCTTTCACATCGCCGATGTCGCTGGGCATCGAGCGGGCGGCCAGGCGTTCGGCGATATCGGTCGCGCGCTTGAATTTATACGCGTTGGTGGTCGCCGGGTAGCCGCCCATCATTCCAAGCGATGTCGGAATCGCGTTGCCGGAGGACAGCGTGTCCTGCGTGATCGCGGCGGTGTGGTGAGCAACAAAGCACGACTCGGCCGAAAGCCCGCCGCGGAACCGTCCCGCGCCACCCGAATCGATCACTTCCTTGCGGTACAGGAACAGCAGCGGAAAGGTCTGTTCGGTGTGCTCCACGTTGGGCAGTTTGCAGATCGGGGTGCGCGATTGGCCACCGGTGGAGATTCCGTCACCGGTGGCGAACGCGCCGATTGCCCCGCCGATCGGGTCCACCAGCAGGTAGCCATACGGGTCGCCCCACTGGTCGATACCGCGGAAGATCGTGGCCGGCCATTGGCTGGTGCCGCCAATACACATGATGTCCCGGCGCAGCTCCGGGTCGCTGTGGATCATTTTCGACAGGACGTTGTAGGCAGGATAGAGCGAAATCTCCATCGCTTGAATGGGCGCTGTCGATACCGATGCCGGAAAATTCGCGCAGTTGAACGTCCCTGGAGTCGGATCGAACTCGACGTGGCGCAGTGCCCCGGCGATGCAGAAGTACTGGTCCCAGCACAGCAGCTGGTTCAGTGCCACCATGATCGAGCCGCGCCAGCCGGAATAGGTGGCGTTCATCGCTCCGTCTTGCGGCGCGGTGCCTTCGTTTTCGAAGATGAGCCGCGTGCCCTTCTTGCGCAACGTCAGCATGACGCAATGGGCACGGCGGTCACCTGGCCGGCAGCACTCGACGTAGGAGCGCTCGCGCCACACGCCGTCGGGCAGACGCTTCAGCTTGTTCCGGAAGGCGGCTTCCGCGTTGTCGATGATCCGCTTCATCACGCCCTTGACCACTTCCGGGCCGTAACGGCGTATCAGCGCCAGCACCCGGTCCCGGGCGGTGATGTTGCCTGCCAGCTGGGCGCGAAAATCGAGCGCCACGGCGTCGGGCTTGCGCGAGGACCGCAGGTAGAGCTCCTCGATGTCGCGCCTGATCGTGTCGCCTTCGACAATCTTTACGGGAGGGATGCAGATTCCCTCTTCGAACGCTGACTCGGCCGAACCGCAGAACGACGATGGGGTGATGCCGCCGATATCGTACTGGTGCAGGCAGTTGGTTACCCAGCAGAACAGTTCGCCGTTCCAGAACACTGGGCACATGAGCATGACATCCTGCTGGTGCGCCGCGCCGACCCAGGGGTCGTTGGCCAGGAACATGTCGCCGTCGCGGATGCCGGGGTTGGCGCTGCGGAACTCGAGAACCCACTTCACCTGCGTATCGGTCACGCCGGACATGTACTGCATGTAGGGTCCGAAGTACACGAACTCGCCGTCTTCGGTGAGGATCGACGGGTTTAGATCGAGCGCGTACATGGCGACCGGCGAGCCGGAGACGCGCTGGATCGTCGCCCCGTGCTCCTCGTTGACGTGCCAGAGCGCATGCCGCACCACTTCGTAAGTGATCGGATCGATGTTGGCGGCAGCACGCCGCTGCAGTTTGAGCTGTGGCGAGATCGAGAGAGTCTTCGGCGGGACGTAGCCCATGTTCCTGCCGTCAAAGGCCGCGCCCTTCATTTGGCTCACTTTGGGTTGGCTCACGATGCAAACCTGATCTCGAAGTTGCCGAACGCGTCCACGACAAGTGAGCGCCCTGGATGCACAACCACCGTGGTATCGGTAGTCTCGATTACGGCGGGTCCCCGCACCCGGTTGCCCTGCACGAGCAGCGCGCCATCGTAGATAGGGCTCGAAACCGCTTTCTTCAGGTCGGCCCAGTAGATGTTCCGCTTTCCCAAGACCGCTCGGGTGCTCGGCGTCGCGCCGTGTTTTCTCGTTGCGCTCAACTTCGGATGCCGCGTGGCCGCGGTTGCGCGCAGGCGCAGCGTCACGATCTCCAGTCCCGCGTCGGCATAGGATGAGCCACGGCCGTAGAGCTGCTCGTAACGGGTGTAGAAGCGGCGGCGCAGGGATTGCGCAATCTCTCCACCCAAGCGCTTTCCGGTGAGCATTACTTCAACCTCGTTGATCTGACCACGGTGCCGCATGTCCAGCGAGAACTGGAAGCGCCGGCGCGACCGCGCGATCCCGTCGCGATCCATCTGCCGGTTTGCCTTTCGCTCCAGCGCCTCGAGCGTGGCGTTGATGCGCGCCGCGGCGAACGGACTGGCCTGGATGTCAACCTGCTCGAAGACGTGCAGGATGTCGGCGGACGCCGCGCCGAAGGCGCACCAGGTCGAGGCTATCTCCTTCTGCGGGATCACCACCTTCTGCACTCCAAGCTCGTGGGCGAACACACCGGCGTGTGCAGGGCCGGCTCCGCCAAATGCGAACAGGACGAAATCTCTCGGGTCGAATCCTTTCTCGACGGTCGTCTTGCGGATGATGTCAGCCATCTTGAATTCGGCGATCCGGGCGATACCGCTCGCGGTTTCCATCAACGAGAGCTTAAGCGCATCGGCGATGCGTTGCACAGCTGCGATAGCCTTGCCGCGATCGAGCCGCATGCGCCCACCCAGAAAATTATCCGGGTTGATGGTGCCAAGCACGACGTCGGCGTCGGTCACGGTTGCCGTCACGCCGCCTTTGCCGTAGCACGCCGGTCCCGGGTCAGCGCCGGCCGAGTCCGGGCCGACGTTGAGGGTCTTGGATGCAATGTCCACGTGCACGAGCGAACCACCCCCCGAGCCGATCGCCTGGATGTCGACCCGGGGCAGGAAATATTCGTATTGCGCGACATTGGAGACGAAGGAGTAGGCCGGACGCCCGTCGAAGATGATGCCGACGTCGAACGAAGTGCCCCCCATGTCGGTCGTGATGATGTTCGGGCAGCCCATAAGGCGGCCGAGAAACGCCGAGCCGGTGACGCCCGAGACCGGACCGGAGTCGAGCGTGAGCAAGGGCGACTCCATTGCCTTGTCGACCGAAATCGAACCGCCAGCGCACTGGGTGATCTGCAACGGCTGCGCGTAGCCTGCCGAACGCAGCTTGCGGTCGAGATTTCCCAGGTACCTCGCCATCACCGGGCCAATGTAGGCGTTGAGCACGGTAGCCGTCATGCGCTCGTACTCGCCCCATTTCGGCGCGATGTCGACCGAGCATGATACAAACAGGTGCGGCGCGAGATCGCGAATCATCTCCTTAACACGCAACTCGTGGCGGGGTTCTTTGAATGACCAGAGGAAGCAGACTCCGATCGCCGCGACCTCCTGGTCGACCAGGCGCCGGATCGCCACCTCGACCTCGGTCTCGTTGAGTGGCACAACCACCTCACCGAAGCAGTCAACGCGTTCCGACACGCCCTCGATGAACCGCTTCGGCACGATCGGCACCGGCTTTCGGCTCTCTGGAAAGTGCACTACCTTGCGGATGTCGCGGGCAGTCACGCCGCGCGAGCCGCGCATGATGTGGATGGCATCCTCGTGGCCGCGGGTCGTGATCAGACCGACGCGCGCGCCTTTTCTCTGGATCAGCGAATTCGTCCCGACCGTCGTCCCGTGCGTGAGCACCGCGACCTCGCGGCAGAAACGTTCGAACGACAGACCCAGCCGCTCTGCCGCCAGCCGCATCGCCGCAAGCATGCCCTCGGCGAAATCCTCTGGCGTCGACGGGGATTTGGTGGCGGTGATTCCACCTCCACGATCGAGCACCACGCAATCGGTAAAAGTGCCGCCGATGTCGACGCCGACGAGAAGGCTGGACACCGGTATCTCCTGTATTTGCGCCAGCGGCGTAACGTCTGCGCCTTGGGCGCTACTTCGTTCCGCCCGCGAACTCGAACGCGTCGTGCGAGTCGCTGTGAACCTGCACACCAGACCCAGCCGACTGCACATCGCCGCTGACCATGTGCAGGTGGTTGCCGACCACCCCGCCTGCCAGGCCATGGCGCGACGTGGGCATTGACGGCAGTATCGTCCAGCTATTGGTTGCCGGGTCGTACGCTTCCAGCGCGCGGAAGGTGTACATCATTTGCGCATTTTGACCCTCGCCTCCGCTCACATAGATGCGCCCGCCATGAACGCCGGACGCCATCGCGCTGCGCGCGGAGGGCATCCGCGCGCGGGCGCTCCCCCACGCGTCAGTCGCCGGATCGTATTCCTCGACGACGTCGACGTTGCTGCTGCCGGAGCTGATGAAGGCGCCGCCGACGCGGCCGCCGATCACGTAGATCTTGCCGTTCACGGCGCCTGCGGTTGCGTGGTTGCGCGGAGTCGGCATCGAGCTGCGCTCCCGCCAGGTATTCGCGGCCGGATCGTATTCTTCCACTACGCCCACCGAGACGTGCGGACGCGCCGGGTGGACCGCGATTTCCCGGGATCCGGGAGGCGTCGTTGCGCCGCCGATCACGTAGATTCTGTCGCCGACGACTGCGGCCACGGCCGCGCCGCGCCCCGTAGGCATCGGCGCCAGGGCTTTCCAGGCGTCTGTGGCGGGATCGTACTCCCAGGCGCTGTTGATCGGCGCCCACGCCGGTGGGCCCGAAGCGGGCGGCACGAAGCCGCCAAACGCGTAGATCCTGCCGCGGTACTCGGCAAAGGCGACGTGGTGCGATAAAAGGGGCATCGGTTTCTTTTTCGTCCACTTGTCGGTCGACGGATCGTATTCGTAAACCAGGCCGATTGGCTTCCATAGCGGGGCGAGACCGCAGAAGACGTACATCTTGCCCGCCGCTCCGACGCCGAGCAGCTCCTCAGCGGGTTCGGGAAACGGCGCGAGCTTCACCCACTTTCCCTCGGCGTGCGCAATCGTGGCCGAAAGAAAGGCAAGCGAGCCGGCAAGGAGAAGGTCTCGGATCCAGCGGTTGGCTACAGTCATGGTTTCTCTTTCATCGATGGGACCTCGCGCCGCTGACCGACTTTAATCCCGGCAGGCTGGCGCGCACAAATCGCGGCTGGGCATCGCGGGCATCGTCTTGATGATTGCCAAGGGCTCCCGCTCAGCGCCTGATCTTCAGCAGGCGTGCCGCGTTTCCGCCCTCGATCATCTCCCTCTCCGCGTGCTTCAATCGCGGGATGCTTCCGATCAATCCGACCGGGTTCTCTTCGCCCATATCGTAGGGGTAGTCGGTGCCGAGCAGCACGTGCCCGGGTCCGTACTGGTCGATCAGGTGGCGCAGCATCTGCGGGTCGAAGCTTATCGTGTCGAAGTACATTTTCTTCAGATAGGTCGATGGCGGCTTCTTGATCACGGTTCGGCAATCAGGACGCGCACGGTGAGCATGGTCCATGCGCGCCCAATAGTGGGCGAGATAGCCGCCCGCATGCGGCAGAATGATTTTGAGCTTCGGGTTCCTTTGCATTACCCCGTCGAAGATTAGATGGCTGGCCGCGATCGTCGTCTCCAGCGGATTGCCGATCACATTGTTGAAATAGTGATCCATCAGCCGATCGCCCTGGGTGAAGCCGATCGGATGCATGAAAATGACGACATTGAGATCCTGCGCCTTGGCGAAGAACTTCTCCAGATTGAGGCGCGGGTCGGTGAGATCCATGTTATTGACACTGGGATTGATCTCTACCCCACGCAGGCCGAGCACATTCACGCAACGCTCGAGCTCGGCCAGCGCCAGTTCGACATTCTGCAGTGGTACGGTTCCAAGCGCGACGAAGCGGTCCGGCCACATCGCGACGATCTCCGCAAGGCGGTCGTTCACCATGCGCGCGAGATCGGCACCCAGCTCCGGATCGGTCCAATAGTAGGTTTGGTTGGGGGCCGGCGATACCGCCTGTATGTCGATGCCCATGCGATCCATGTCCTTGAGTCGGGTTTCCACAGTCGACAACTTATGCTGCCGCTCCCGAATCTGTTTGACGTTTACTTCCCGTGTCAGGGAATTGGCAAATACCGCGGATGGCTCGTAGGTTGCCGGGTTAAGATGCGCCACTTTTGCCGCCACCGCCTGGTTGAGATAGTGACAATGAATGTCGATACGCAGGCGCTTGCCGCGGCGGCCGCGAATGATACGGGTTGGGCCGGCGCGCGCGACGGCGGTTGCCCGCCGCCTCGCGAGTGCGACCGGGCGCTCATCGTGGAGCTGCCCGGAGCATCCGGGCGGAGTGCAAGTGAACATCATGTCGAACGATCCTTCCGCGGGAAGTGAATTGCGACTAGAACACGCCGAGATGCTGGGTCACCAGTGCCGTATCGTCACGCACCTGGTCAATCGTTCCGGCGAAGGCGACGCGACCGGTATTCACCAGGACAACGTCGTCGGCGAGATCAATCGCCAGTCGCACATTCTGCTCGACCAGGATGATGGACAGCCCTTCCTGCTTGAGGCGCGCGATCGTGCGGCCCACCTCCGCAACGATCAGCGGCGCAAGGCCCTCTGAGGGCTCGTCCATCAGCAACACGCGCGGATTGCCCATCAGCGCGCGTCCAATGGCGAGCATCTGCTGCTCGCCTCCGGACAGCGAGCCCGCGTGCTGCTGCTGCCGTTCCCGCAGCGGCGGGAAGAGGTCCAACACGCGCCCGAGCGTCCATGATCCTGACGCTCCCCGCCGCGACCGCGCGGCGACGACCAGGTTCTCCCGTACGGTAAGACTGGCAAAGACACGGCGCCCCTGGGGAACCAGACCCACACCCTTGCGTGAAATCGCTTCCGGCGAGAGCCGCGAAATCCTTTCCCCGAACAGCCGGATCTCACCGCGACGCGGCGGCAGAAAGCCAACGATGGCGTGGATGCAGGTCGTCTTGCCGGCTCCATTGCGACCTAGTAAGGCCAGCACGCGGCCGGCGTTGAGTGTGAATGACACGCCGTGCAAGACATGGCTGTCGGCATAGAGTGCGTCGATGTCTGACAGCGCCAGCGCCGCGTCAGTTGCCAAGATAGATCTCGCGCGTTTTGGGATCCGCGACCACTTCACCGCGCGTGCCCTCGATGATCACGCGGCCGTAGTGCAGCACGGTTATGCGTTCCGCCAAGTCGAGTGCGGTATCCATGTCGTGTTCGATCAAGACCACCGTGACTTCCCGCGGAATTCCGGCGATCAGCGCCTTTACCGCAACCCGCTCCTCGCGCGACAGTCCGGCCAGCGGCTCGTCGAGCAATAGCAGCCGGGGTCGTTGCGCCAGTGCCATTGCGATTTCCACGCGGCGCTTCTCCCCGTAGGACACTTCGTTGATCGGACGCGCCGCGCGCTCTTCGAGGCCGACCAAACTCAGAACACGGCGCGCCTCCTCGTGCAGCTCCGTCGCCGCGGCGAGCGGGCGGAACAGCGCCCAGCGCAGGATCGACAGCCCAAGCAGCGACAGCACGATATTGTGTTCGAGGGAGTCCTTGGGGAACAGCGTGATGATCTGGTACGTGCGGGCCAGCCCGCGATGTGCGCGCTGGTGCGACTTCAGACGCGCGACCTCCTCGCCGAACAGGTGGATCGCGCCGGCGTCGGGCGCGAGATCGCCGGTAATCAGGTTGAACAGGGTGGTCTTGCCTGCGCCATTAGGACCGATGATGAGCCGCCGTTCGCCGCGCGTCACCTCGAGAGAGACATCGTTCAGCGCCGGCACACCGCCGAATGCCTTTTTCAGGCCGCTAAGCTGCAGCACCGCTGTCATTCGCGCTTCCACCGCGCCCAACCGCGACGGATTCCCGGGACGACGCCGTCGGGCATGAAGATCACGATCACCACAAAGACCAGGCCGAGCAGCATGTTCCAGCGCTCGAGATACGCGGAAACATAATTCTTCAGAATCATCACAATCGCGGCACCGACGATAGGTCCGGCAAGTGTCCCGGCTCCCCCGGCGATCACGGCGAGCAGCGCTTCCGCTGAATTGGTCAGCGACAGCGTCGTCGGATGCACGTACTTGTGGTAGTAGACGAACAGCAGCCCGGCAACGGCACCCCAGAAGGCCGAATAGACAAACGTGATCCAGCGCACCAGCCAGACGTCGTGGCCGAGTGCGCTCATCCGGCGCGGCTCGTCGCGCGTGCCGCGCAGGGCGGCGCCGAAAGGCGAGTTGACGAATCGCGCGATCAGCCACAGTGCGACCGCAGCAATGGCGAGCGAAAAATAGTAGAACGCCGCAGGGCGATCGAGGTCGATGCCAAAAGGCGCGGGCCGTGTCAGACCGGACAAGCCGCTGTCACCGTTGGTCACCGCGGACCAGCGGTACGCGGTGCCCCACAGGACCTGCGACAGCGCGAGCGTAATCATTAGGAAGCCCAGACCAGTGGCGCGCAGTGCGACCCAACCGAACGCGCAGGCGACCAGTGTGGTCACGGCAAGTCCGAGCGGCGCAGTCAGCGAGTGGCCCAGGCCGACCCGCAGGTACAGCCATGCCGATGTGTACGCGGCCAGGCCGAGCCAAGAGGCGTGTCCCAGCGACACGAGGCCGCCATATCCGACCAGGAGGTTCAGGCTCGCCGCGAAAATGGCAGCGATGAAAATCTGGCTCGCAAGGTTGACGTAGAAGTCACCACCGATCAAAGGCAAGCCGGCCAGTGCCACGCCCACAAGGATCCATGGCGGCAGCGAGTGCATTGTCACGCCCGCAGCCTGCTCACGCGGGCACAGCGGGGACGCCGCCTGGCGAAGCAGCGGCCTCCGCTTCCGGGCTCACGCGGTCACCCTGCCAAACAGGCCTCGCGGGCGGAAGGCGATCACGACGATCATCGGCAGAAACAGGATCACATAGGCGAGATCCGGGAGCAGGGCCGAGCCAAAGGTGTAAATGGCCGCAGTGATGAAACTACCGACAAAAGCGCCGAGCAAGCTGCCGACGCCACCGAGAATGACCACGATCAGCGCCAGTGGCAGCATGTCCGCGTCGAGGCCGGGATAGGCCGACATGATCGGGCCGCCGATGACGCCCCCGGCGCCGGCGAGAGCGGCGCCGAGACAGAACACGGTCGTGAAAAGACGCGACACCGGGATGCCAACCGCGCGCGCCATCTGCATGTCATCGACGCCCGCCCGGATCATCGCGCCCAGCCGGGTCCAGTCCAGCAACGCATGCAACACGATCGCGGTGACGACCGCGATGCCCAGCACGACCAACCGGTAGGCCGGAAACACGATGCTGCCGACGGCGAGCGTTCGCTGCAGCGAAGGCGGGGTCGGCAGCGGGATCGGGTCGCCACCCCAGATCATGAGGCAGAGGTCGGCGATGATGAACGAGATGCCCAACGTCACCAGCACTTGTCCCAACGGCTTCCCTGCTAGCGGCCGCAGGAGCAGTCGCTCAATCAATCCGCCGAAGAGGGCAACCGCGAGGCCGGCAAGCAGCGCGGCAAACCATAGATTGGGCACGAACTTGAGTACGGTCACGCCCAGGTAGGCGCCGAGCATAAACAGCGAACCGTGGGTAAGGTTCGCGATGCGCATTACTCCGAAGATCAGCGAGAATCCCGCCGCGAGCAGAAACAGCAGGCCCCCCAGCGCCAAACTGTTCAAGGTCTGAATGATCCAGAACTGCATGGTCGAAGGCGCCGGAACGTCCGCTTGCGCTGGCGCTCGCGCCGTTCAGGGCTCGAGATTCTTTGCGGGCGGCCAGTCGCGCGAATAGACCGGGTTCTTGAGGAACTCCTTCGGATCATACGTCCAGAACTGGCTCACGTTGGGATAGGTGTAAATGACCGTATTGACCAGGCGACCCTCCTTGCGCTCGACCTTGCGGATATAGACATTGCCAACGACGTTGCCGTATTCATCGAAGGAGACCGGTCCGCGCACGGTTTCGACCTTGGTCGCCCGGAGGGCCTTCATGAAGGCTGGCTTGTCCTCGATCCTGCCCTTGACCGTTACCAACGCCGCTTCCAGAACCGCTCCCTCGACATAGGTGGCAGCGGCATAGAAGCCGGGGTCGTACTTCCATTCGGTGCGGAACGCGGCGGCGAATTTTCTGTTGGGGGGATTGTCGAGCTCGGCCGAATACCAGCAGGCGGTGAGAATGCCGAGCGCTTCGTCGCCCATGTTGCGCAACACAGCCTCGTCAAACGCGGTCATCCCGCCGACCACGTTGATCTTGCCCCGGAGCCCGTATTCATTGAACTGCTTGTACCAGCGAAAGCCATTCGATCCGGCGAAACCGAGAAAAATTCCATCGATGTTGGTCTTGAGTTGCGCGAGGTAGGTCGCGTAGTCGGGCACCGTGAGGGGCGAGAGCATTTTTTGCACGATCTTGCCCCCCGCATCCTCGAACACGCGCTGGAAGCCAGCGCACATTTCGTGGCCGTAGGCGATGTCATCAGCGATTACCGCCATGCGCCGGAACTTCAGCGTCTTGTAGCAATAGTCAGCCAGCGGTTGCGCTGACTGTGCGGAGGTCGACGTGGCGCGGACGAACCAGGGATTGGCGTTGCGCTGCGTCAGGTCCTCTGCCGCCGCGACCGATAGCGTCGGGAGTTGCTGTTGCCGGATGTAGTCGTCGGCGGCCAATGCCTCGCCGGCGGCGAGAGGCCCAATCAAGACCTGAATCTTGTCCCGCTCCACCAACTCCTGCAGTTTGGTACGCGCCTGTGCCGGCACGCCCGCGCTATCTCCTACGAACAGTTCCATCTTGCGTCCGGAGAGCGTGTTGTTGCGCTCGCGCAGGAATTGCACCAGCGCCCGCTCCATGTCGATCCCACCGGATGCCAGCGGCCCGGTTTTCACCGTCATCAGCCCGAGCCGCACCGGCTCGTTCTGCGCGGGCGCGAGCACCGGAAAACCGAGCGCCGAGGCGGCGAGGCCTGTGCCGGTCGCCTGGACGAATCTTCTGCGGGAAAAGGTCATGGTCGTTCCTCCGGTTCAAGATGAGCGTTTCAATGCGTCGGGGTCTTTGGCGCGTCCGGCTGCTTGCGCGGTTGCGAACGGTCGAAGGCGTCGATCTCCATGCAGGTGTCGAAAATCCGGCGGACCGTTGGCATAGCCGTGATCTCGGCATTGAAATAGCCGGCCGCGAAAACCTGGCTCGCCAGGCAGATGTCGGCAACCGTCGGCGTATTGCCATGGCAAAAGCGACCGGTTTCACGCTCCCGCGCCAAATGGCTCTCGAGCGCATCGAGGGCCTGCAGCGTCCAATGTTGCAGCCAGCGGTTGCGCGCGGCCTCGTCCTGGTGCATTTCCTTCTCGAGGTAATCGCGAAT
This sequence comes from Edaphobacterium sp. (SeqCode), assembly GCA_035937415.1. Classification (GTDB taxonomy): domain Bacteria; phylum Pseudomonadota; class Gammaproteobacteria; order Burkholderiales; family Casimicrobiaceae; genus PALSA-1003. The sequence goes on from DASZIB010000054.1 coordinate 81,020, forward strand.
GCGCGGCACGATGAGCGGATGGCCGTCGCAGGCGACAATGAGCGACAACCCGCGAACGCGCGCGCGCCCGCGGGCGTCTTTGGGCAGCAGTGGCGGCTGCGGGTACGATTCCTCGAGGTACTCAAGGATCGCCAGCGATTGGAACAGGGGCGGTGCGTCGTCGATCTGCAGCGTGGGCACCACGCGCTGCGGGTTGACGGTCTTGTAAGCGTCGCCGTGCTGGGCTCCCTGCAGCAGATTGATCGAAACCTCCTGCGCCTCGACACCCTTAAGTGCCAATCCGACGCGCACCCGATACGTTGCCAAGGAACGCCAGAATCCGTAGAGCTTCATAGTCGTAACCCATGCCCCCGAGATGAAAGATCAGTGTTTCGCCGGCACGACAGGCACCAGCACATGTGCTGGTTGGTCCGGGCCGGCGTGCAGTGTATTGGTGCCGCCAAACACGACGGCGGGGCGGTCTCGTGGATCGTCGTGCAGAAACGGACCGCAGCCGGTGAGCTCGTTCTTGAAGTTCGACAGCCGCGCGCCAGTGGACTTGCCCCATTCGTAGTCCCGGCCGCGCACGGTCAGTGCGATCCGGTAGCCGGCCGGCACGACAATGCACGTGGGCCAAAGCTCAATGTCGAGCGCCACGGCGGTGCCGGGTTGGAGCGGCTGCGGCTCGTCGTGCACGTGATACGGCCGATAAGGGGTCGAAAGCCGCGCATCAAGCTTGCGGTGCGAGGCGCGCAGCCAACCCTGCGCGACAGGGGTATGCGGATCGATCGCGCCCATGAACACGACCTCGCGCAGATCCGGGGTGAACACGCGAAACACCAGAAACAGGTCTGCGTCGGCCGTCGACGAGGCTACGAACAGCTTCGCCGCAAGCGGTCCGGTTACTTCGATCTCGTGGTCGAGCGGCGCGCTGACGAATGTGACCCCGTCGCCCTGCGCGTCGTAGGCAATGCTTCCCGCCAAGGCGACTGGGTCACGGGTAAGGCTGCAGTCGGCGGGGTTGAGATAAAATCTTGTCCATTGCGTGCGGGCAATCGGCCACTCGTCCTCGTGGCGTTCGATAAACCCGTCAACATGACGCACCTGCAATTGAACGCGTGGCTGCTGTTCCCAGCCGCTATGTGCACCTTTGAGGAAGCAGTCAAAAAAGCGCTGCTGCAGCCGGACGCCGTAATCGGTATAGAAGTGGGTCCAATGTTCGAGACCGTGTACCTCCAGCCACTTCTGCCTCGAGGCGGCGCGCACGAAGCCTTCGAAGTTGCCACGCGGGTGCAAGCCCTGTCCGCCCCAGTTCGCCGCTGACAGCAACGGCGTCGTCACCTTCTCCCACACCGGTGAGCGCGCCTTGTGATAGTCGTCGTCCAGAGGGTGTGCGCGGATCTCGTCGCCCAGGTCACAGCGGTTGCGATAGAGCTCGCGATCGGAGAGTGTCTCGTCGCCGCAAACAAGCGCCCCCGTTATGCGGCTGCGCGGGCCGCGCGCGCCCAGGCCGTACTGCACTGTCTTCACCTGCATGTCGTACCAGTTGGCCCAGAAGGTGGAGAGGATACCGCCATGATGCGTCATGTCGCGGTACCAGTCGGCAGCGCCTTCCCAGATGCACATCGCCGCCAGATGCGGTGGTTGCAGCGAAGCAACATGCCACTGGTTGACGCCGAAATACGACACACCGGAGAGGCCGACCTTCCCGCTCGACCAGGGCTGGGTCCCGGCCCATTCGATGCAGTTGTAGAGATCGCGCGTTTCGCGCGGCGAAAAGTGGTCGATGAAGCCGGGCGAACGGCCCGCGCCGCGGGAATCGACGCGCACGCAAGCGTAGCCGTGGGGCACCCATTTTTCCGGGTCGACAACTTCCCAACTCTGGTAGCGATTGGTCGACCCGTAAGCGACGTCGGGATGCGCCGCGACCATCCGTTGCCACGCACTCGGGTAACCCTCCTGAAAAGCCAGCCCTTTGCCATAGGGGCCGCAGCTCAAGATGACCGGGTGCGGTCCCGCGGAGGGCGGGCGGAACACATCTGCGGCGAGCGAGAGCCCGTCGTCCATCGGGATCGGCGCGTCCCACTCGATGCGCATCCCGTCGCGGAGCTCGCTGCGCGAACTCATCCGATCCATCCTCCAGCCCGGCGGCCGCCACGCGGCAGCAATTCATTGTTTTTGTCGCGCGCCAATTTGACGCCTTGGGGTAGCGCGTGTCAACGTAGACGCATGCCATATCGCCGATGGTGGAGGTGCCATTGAAAATCGGTATCGCAGGCACGGGCCGCATGGGCGCGGCGCTCGCCCGGCGCTTGTTGGAAACGGGCAATGCGGTGACCGTCTGGAACCGCACGGCCGCTAAAACCCAGGAGCTGGAAGCCGCCGGGGCGACGGTAGCGGCAAGTCCGCGCGAACTCGCGAGTAATGCTGACATCGTCATCACGATGCTCACCGACGCAGCGGCGATCGACGCGATCTATGAGGGTGACAACGGCTTGCTCGCCGGAGCGGTCCGCGGCAAAGTCTTTGTCGAAATGAGCACGGTGCGCCCCGACATCGAGAGGGTTCTTGCGGCAAGAGTCCGCGCCCGAGGCGCGGCGCTCGTCGACTGTCCGGTCGGCGGGACCGTGGGACCGGCGAGGGACGGAAAGCTGTTTGGCTTTGTTGGCGGCGCGGCCGATGACGTGGCCCGCGCGAAGCCGGTGCTCGATCAATTGTGTCGCCGGGTCGAGCACGTCGGCGCGGTTGGCGCGGGGGCGAGCATGAAGCTCGCCATTAACCTGCCGCTGTTGGTGTACTACCAGGCGCTCGGCGAAGCGCTGTCGCTGTGCCAGAGCCTGAGCATCGACCCGGTGCGCCTGGTCGACATCTTCGCCGATACCTCGGGTGGCCCGAACATGCTCAAGGTCCGGGGGCCGGCCATCGCGGCCACGTTGCAGGGCAAGGTGACGGCTCCGGTGACCTTCGATGTCGACCTGATTCGCAAGGACCTGCGCACGATGCTCGAGGAAGCCGCGGGACTCGGCGTCGACCTGCCGCTGACGGCGCGGGCGCTCGATTGCTACGACGTCGCGGCACGCCACGGTCTGGGGGCAAGCGACGCCACGATGCTGCCGGCGCACTGGTTGCGTGAGGGCGGGCGCTAGCGCCGGGCCTATCGGGCATGTCTGCGGCGCTCGGCAATTCGCAATCCTCAGCTGCGACCGGAGGGCGGATGGCGTTTCCCGATCGGGTCGGCGTCATTGGTCTCGGCATCATGGGTTCGGCGCTGTCGGCCAACCTTGTCGGCGCCGGATTCACCACGATCGGCTACGACCTGTTGGCCCGGCGCCGCCGCGAGCTCGCGCGGCAGGGCGGCCAGGCGGCGCGGAGTGCCCAGGATGTCGGCAGACGAGCGGCCATCGTCATCACATCGCTTCCATCGTCGGCCGCGCTGCTTGAGGTCGTGGCCGAGCTTGCGCGGGCAAGGCGGCCCGAGCAAATTGTCATCGAAACGAGCACGCTGCCCATCGCCATCAAGGAACAGGCCCGCAAGCTCCTCGCCACCCGCGGGATCACCCTGCTCGATTGCCCGCTGAGCGGTACCGGAGCGCAAGCCCGAAACAAGGATGTGGCTGTCTATGCGAGCGGCCAACGCCGCGCGTACCGTCGTTGCGTGCCCGTCTTCGAGGGATTCGCACGCACGCATTTTTTCCTCGGCCCGTTCGGTGCGGGCTCCAAGATGAAATTCCTCGCCAACCTGCTGGTGGCGATCCACAACGTGTCCACGGCCGAAGCGCTCGTGCTGGGAATGAAAGCCGGGCTTGACCCGGCTACGATGGTCAATGTCCTCGGCGCCGGTGCCGGTTCGTCCCGCATGCTGCAGATTCGCGGCCCGATGATGGCGCGCAACGACTATCGCGATGCCACGATGAAAGTCGGTGTGTGGCAGAAAGACATGCGGATCATCACCGAGTTTGCCCGCGACCTGGACTGCCCGACCCCGTTGTTCGCCGCCACATCTTCGCTCTACAACGCGGCCATGGCGCAGGGTTTTGCCGAGGCCGACACCGCGTCGGTATGCGCGGTGCTCGAGAGCTGGGCGAAGGCGCGCCGCTAGGCTCCTAAAGGCCGGCCCGGTTCTTGCCCCGCACCGTCGGGTTCACCACGTTCACCGGCCACTGTCCGGTCAGGACGCGCCGAACGTCCTCGGGTGCTCCTGCCTGAAGTCCAATCAGCGACTGCTCGCTGTACCAGGCGACGTGCGGAGTGAGGATTACATTCTCCCGCCCCCGCAGGGGGTGGGGGTCGGGAAGCGGTTCGGGATCGGTCGTGTCGAGCGCGCAGCCGGCGATTTGCTTCGCATCCAGCGCGCGAACGAGCGCTGCGGTATCGACGATAGGTCCGCGCGAGCAATTGATGAGAAACGCCGTGGGCTTCATGTGCGAGAAGGCGTCATCGCCGATCATCTGGCGCGTCTGGGGTGTGAGCGGCGGGTGGAGGGAAACGAAATCGGACTCGCGCAGCAAATCCAGCAATTCCACTTTCTGGGCAGCGATGTCGAACTGCCCTTGCGGTATGAACGGGTCGGCGAAAAGTATGCGCAGTCCAAACGCCACCGCGCGCAGCGCCACCTGCCGCGCAATGTTGCCGAATCCGACCAGTCCCAGGGTTCTGCCCGCCATGCGGAACATTGGCTTCCCTGGAGGAACCTCCCAGCGACCGCCCCGCACGAGCCGATCATAGACGGCGACTTTGCGCGCGCATGCGAGGGTGAGCGCCATGGTGTGCTCGGATACTTCTTCGATGCAGTAGGTCGGATTGTTGGTGACGATGATTCCGGCCTGCGTCGCCGCCTCGAGATCGATGGTGTCCACGCCAATTCCGTAACGGGCGATGATCCGGCACTTGGGCATCCGCGCCATCGCGGCCGCCGTGATTGGGCCCGCGTAGGTGTTGAGCAGAGCGTCACAGTCCTCCGCCTGCGGTAGAAACTCCTCAGGCTTCTTGGTTTGGAGAGGCACCAGATCGGCCACGCCTTCGAGCAGCTTCCTCTCGACGGCGAGCGATTCCCAGACGTAGTCGGTCAGTACCACTTTCGCCTTGCGGTCCATGCTGACTCCTGGCGTTGCAAAACCGGCGGCTCTTCCCTTCTTGGCGCGAGGCACCTCAAGCCGGAACGGCGTAGATCTCCGGATTGCAACAATTCGGCGGCGGTCGCCCCTCAAGCACCGCAACGATGTTGTCCACCACGATGTGCGCCATCTCTTCCCGCAGCTCGGCGACCGCGCTCCCGAGGTGGGGCGTGAGGACGACGTTCGGCATGGTCAGCAGCGCCGTTTCGACACGGGGCTCGTGCTCGTAGACATCGAGGGCCGCGCCGGCGATGCGCCGCTCGGCAAGTGCGCGGACGAGCGCCTGCTCGTCAACGATCGGCCCGCGTGCCGTGTTGACGATGAACGCACTCGGTTTCATGAGCGCCAGCTCGCGCGCGCCGAGCAGATGCTGAGTCTCCGGTTTTAGCGGAGCATGGACGGAAACAAAATCCGACTCGGCGAGCAGCCGATCCAGAGGCACGTAGACGAGATCGAGCTCGCGCTCGGCATCCTCCGCAATCCGGCGCGGCCCCCAATAGAGCACGCGCATGGAAAAGCCACGGCAGCGCTTTGCGACCGCACGCCCGATGCGCCCACCACCGCCGATTAAGCCGATGGTCTTGCCCCAGACGAAAGTCCCCTCCAGGCGGACGGACTGCGCGCCGGGAAATACGCCGCTGCGCAGCAGGCGATCACCCTCCACGACGCGGCGGGCCACGGCAAGCAGCAGCCCGAAATGCAAATCGGCGGTCGCTTCGGTTACAACGGGTGGAATGACCGTAACGGGGATTCGTCTGGCCGTCGCCGCGGCGACGTCGATATCGGATGGTGTGATCTTCATCGAGGCCACTGCGCGCAGGTTGGCATTGGCGGCAATGACATCGCCGTCGATGCGGTCCTGCAGCAGGCAGAACAGGATATCGTGCGTGCGCGCCGCGCGGCAGAGCTCGTCCTTGGTCAGGATGTGCACCGGATCGGGATTGCAATCCACGTCCACCAAAGTGCGCAGCCGTTCGGTGGCGCTGCGCGCTACCGGTTGCGTAATGAATACGCTGGCGCGCATCAGCGCATCCAGCGCACCACGCCGGCGACGCCGTCGACGGCGACCTGTACGCCGTCGGGGATGCGCTGGGTGGCGTCGAGCACGCCCAGCACCATGGGAATGCCGCGTTCACGGGCAAGCGATGCGAGATGTGAGGTGCTGCCGCCAAGCTCGGCAACCAGACCCGCTACGCGCGGAAGCACGGCGCTGAGCGCGGGCCCTGCGACCTTCGTCACCAGTACATCGCCTCGTGCGACGCGGGCGAGCTCGCATTCGCAGTTCACGACGCAGGCGCGTCCCGCTCCCCAGCCTACGCCGGCGGGATGCCCGCTGAGCCCAGGGTGGCGCAGCCATATTTCATCCGGGATTCGCGCCGGCTCGAGCAGCAAAGGACGCGCCTGCAGGAGTTTGAAGCCGGAAGCGTCGTGTGCCCACTCGATCTCCACCGGCAGGCCCATGATGTCCTCGACCTTCCGCAACAGCCGCCCGAGCTCCATGGCTTGCGCCGCGTTCAGGCACGGTTCGGGGGGGCGCAGGCGGTGCACCGGACGGGTGCCGTGCGTGCAGGCCGCGCGATGGAAGGCCCGACCGGCCACCATCTCACGGAGCACACCGTCGCCGCTGAGCACGAAACGGTCCGGCACGACCTCGCCCTGGGCAATCGCCGAGCCGAGCCCCCAGGTGGCGTTGAGCACCATGTCACCCTGGGCGGTTCGGCTGAGCCCTCCACCGGCGACCCGGGCCGAGACGAGCGGCTGCACGAGCACGGCCATTGCCGTGTCCGTCGGGCTTGCCGCGTGCGTTGCCATGTAGCGCAGCGCGCGCGTCGACCATAGCGCCGCCCAGCAGGAGCGCACGGCGGTGACAAAATCGTCCTCTCCCTCCAGACCCAGGTAGCTTTCGAACTGTCCGGCGAAACTGGCTCCGAAGCGATCCTCGGCCAGCGCCGATGAGCGCACGACTGTTGACGCACCGCTCGCGGCGACCAGAGACTGCCATGCAACAAGCAGCGCTTCGAGCAATTCCGGGACGATCGGCCGATCGAGCAGACCGAGCTTCATCGCCAGGGCAGCGCGCCGCGCTGTGCCGTAATCGGGCGAACTGACGCCGCGGGCGCTCTCCTCCAGCCCAAGTGCAGCAACCTGGATCCGATACGCGTCGGCGTCGACGCAAAAACCGTCGGGAATGGGCAGACCCGCGTGCCCGAGGCGGGCAAGGTTGGCCGCCTTCGGGCCGAAACGGCCGGCGTCGATTGCTTCGGCGGCAGCGAGCGGAACGATCAGTCGCTGCACGCGGGCAAGGTCACGATTTGCCATAACTCGAATAACCCGGCATCGGGTCGACGACGGTGATCTGCTCGACGGGGAAGTTGGAGATGATCTCGATCCGGTCCTTGTGCACGATCAGCATTTCCTCGATACGCACTCCCCACTGGTGTACCTTGCCGTGCTGCGTCTCGAGCGCGAACACCATGCCTTCCTTGATTTCGACGGGGTGGTCGAGGGACCAGATGCGCGAAATTACCGGCGGGTCGTACTGCGCCAGGCCCAGGCCGTGGCCCCACAGGTTGGCCGCCGCCTGGTCTTCTTCCTCATAACCCCAGGCTTCTTTGGCCGACGGCCATTTCAACGCGATCTCGCGCGTGGTGGTGCCGACTTTCACGGCCTTGATCGAATCGTAGAGCCACTTGAGCGCGGTGGCGTAATAGTCCTGCTGCTCCCGTGTCGGTTCCTTGCCCACGCAGTAAGTGCGGTAATAGCACGACTTGTAGCCGTTCCAGGTGAGTGCGGCCAGGTCCATGAAGACGATGTCGCCGGGCTTGATGATCCGGTCGGAGAAATTGCGCCAGTTGGGCCATGTGTTGAGGCCGGAGGAAACGATAACGTCCTCGACGTCCTCCATGCCCGGGATCGAGTACAGGAACTCCATGATGTGCGCGGTCACCTTGTTCTCGGTAAGACCCGGTTTGAGGAATTTCATGCATTCCCAGTGCGCGGCGTCGCCAATCGCGCCGACCATGCGCATACACTCCTGCTCGTCGACATTCTTCACCGCGCGTGCTTCCATCATCGGCGTCATGCCGTCGACCCAGTCGATCTTGGCGTCCTTGAAGACCTGGATCATGTTGATATCGACGAAGTCCACGCCGAGTTTCATGCCGGCGACGCCGCTTTTCTTCATTTCCTTGACGATGGCGTTGGTGAACTTGTTGACCTGCTGCAGTGAGGCTGCACCCGCCGCACCCTTGATCCATGCGTACGACCAACGGATGTTCTCCTTCGGAATCCAGGGCGAGTGACGGGCGATGTGCGCGCCGATATCGCCTTGCTCGAACAGGACCGGCGGGTCGTCGCCGCAAAGCAGCGCATAGCGCAGCCCCGGCTTGAGCCGGTTCCAACCCGGCGTGAGGGTGCTCGTCACGTAGCGGACATTCTCGTCGTACATGAGCAGCAGCGCGCCGAGCCCGTGGGACTTCATCCGTTCCCGCGCCCGATCCAGCCGATAGTTGCGCAGCCGGTCCCAGTTGACGCGCTGCTGCCAATCCAAGCCCACCATTCCAAAATTTGCCATCGGCCTGCCTCCAGGTTCATTTCGATCCGCCGCGCGCTCACGCCGGCGACCGCGCGCGGCTAGTCTATCGTCGCGCCGGACTCCTTCGCCACCTTGCCCCAACGGGCCGTCTCGACCCCGACAAAACGCGTGAAATCTTGCAAAGTCTTGCTGGTAACCACGGTGACGCCGCCAGCGGCAAAGCGCTGCTTTATCTCCGGCGCAGCCAACGTCGCGAGCAGTGCCGCATGCAGTCGGTCCACGATCGGACGCGACGTTCCCGAGGGCACGAAGACACCCTGCCACGAGCTGCTGACCATCTGCGGATATCCAAGCTCAACGAGTGTCGGTACCTGTGGCAAGGCGTCAATTCGCGTGCTGGTCGTGATGCCGAGTGCTTTGAGTTTGCCGGCCTGGACAAAACTGATCGCCGATGACAGGGTGACGAACATGACTTGCGTTTCGCCGCCGAGCAGGCCGAGGACCGCGGGACCGGCACCGCCCTTGTAGGGGATATGCACGAGGCGGATGTTGGCGAGCCTCATGAATTGCTCCATTTCCAGCCGGTTGAGCGTACTCGACCCCGGGGACGCGAAATTGAGCTCCCCAGGCCTTGATTTCGCCAGCGCCACCAGTTCGGCAACGTTGCTGACCGGTACATCGGGGTTGGCGACCAGGATGCTCGGTACATCCGCCACCAGCGTGATCGGGACGAGGTCCTTCGCCGGATCGACGACCAGCGTCGGAAAGATCGCCGGGTTGATCGCGATCGTGCCGATGTTGCCGAGGTAGATCGTATAGCCGTCGGCAGGCGCCTTGGCGGCGGCTTCCATGCCGATGTTGCCCGACGCTCCCGGCCGGTTGTCGATAACGATCGGTGCCCCGAGCAACTCGGAGAGCTTCGGCGAAATAATGCGCGCCACGAAGTCCGACGCGCCACCGGGAGCGAACGGCACGATCATTCGTATCGGACGGTTGGGATAGCTCGCCTGGCCCCATGCCAGTGGCGGACCCAGCACGAGCAGCAGGGCCAGACACAAACCCCGGGTCAGCTTGCGCATGGCTTCCCGTCTCCTTCCTACCCTGCCGCGATGCGCTCGTCGCGATGCTTTTCATCGTCGGCGCCAATCGGCAGCGGCAGCGCGCGCTTGAGCCGCGCCGACAGATCGAACGCCTTGGTCAGCATGAGCCGGTGGTGGGCCTCCGCGGCGCTCGCGTGCTGCGTCGGCAGTCCCATGGAAAGCCGGTTGAGCCATTGCTCGGTTTCCTCGCGCATGGGGCCGCGCAACGCGCCCAGCGCGACGTCTCCCGGGGGATAGCTGCCGAGAAAATCGACGCGCCGATCCGAGTTGGGCGCATACCCTTCCCGCTGCGGCATGCTGGTTGCGAGCACGACGTCGCGGTGAGTGTCGTCGATGGTGAGCACACCCTCGGTGCCCACGATGCCGACCTCGAGGCTGTACACCGCGGCTGGCCAGACGATGGGCAGCGCCCAGGATATGGCGGCGTGGTAGAGGCTTCCATCCTCGAACGTGATCGTTCCCACGGTGGCGTCAATGCCGTTGCAGATCGGGCCGAGCGCCTTGTCGATGGAGCGGGCGTAGACCTCCACGGGTCGCTTTGCCTCCATCATCCACATGACGATATCCAGCGCATGCGTCCCCGAAATAACCATCGGCGAGATCTGCGCCGGATCGTCCGTGCGCTGATAATTGTCGAGCGCGACCAGCCGGTTCATGAACGCCCGCGAAGTCACGAGCGTCACGTCGCCGAGCTGGCCGGTGCGAACTTTTTCTTTCGCGACCAGCCAGCGCCGGCGGAACCGCTGGGTATATCCGACCACCGCGTCGACGCCGGAGTCGTCAATCGCCTTCAGGACCCGCTCCGACTCGGCGAGGTCGGTCGCCAGCGGTTTCTCGATCAGGAGCGACAAACGTCGCTCGACAGCGGCAAGGACTGGACCGACATGCAGGTGTTCGTCGGTCGCGACGATCACGGCAGTGACCTCCGGGCGCGCCAGCAGTTCCTGGTAATCGTGGGTCACGAAATCGGCGCCGACCCTGTCGGCGACGAGCCGCGCGCGTTCCGGCCTGATCTCCGCCAGTCCGATGAAATCGACCTGCGGGTGTCGCGCGGCGATTTCTCCGCGGAGCAAACCCACGCGGCCGGCGCCGACGATGGCAAGTCCGATCCGCTTGGCGTTTTTTTTCGCCATCGCGTTGGCTCAGGCGACTGCGCGGACCTTCTTTGCTTCCGCGAGCGGCAGCGCGACCGGTTCATTCTGCTCGGCCGACAGATCCGCTGCGATGTAGACCTCCATCACCATCCTTGCATGTTCAGGTGTCACGAGCACCGGTCGGTCGAACGCGACCGCTTCCAGGAAATGCACCGTTTCAGCGGCCATGGGACCCGCGTAGGTGTGGTCCACCGCTTCCCCCGGCATCGTCGACATGGGCAGGACCATGCCCTTGCCCATCGTATTCAGCACCACATCGCGGTGGCTGTCGTCGACCATGATCGCGCCTTCGGTGCCGATGAATTCGATCCACGTGGTGGAGAAATTCGGATAGCCTGGCGGCAGCGTCCAGCCCGCGCCGATCACGAAGGCAACGCCGCTGTCGAGCGTAACCGTGATCCATTGGGTGTCGGGGATCGGGGCACCGCTTGTCTCCTGCATCGTCCCGAAGTTGTTCTGGGAGTAGACCCGCACGGGCTTGGCCGGCGCCAGGCACCACAGCACGAAATCCAGGTCGTGGGTCGCTTCCATTGCGGCCGGGGACAGCTTGATGCGGCCGCTGATCTTCTGGCCCAGGTTCCGCGTGATGTGGCGGCTTACGAGCGCGCTCACCGGGCGGCCGATCGTGCCATCGCGGATTGATTTCCGGACATAGGCGAACTTGGGATTGAAACGCTGCGAGTACCCGATGGTGAACTTCAGGTTGCGCTCGCGCGCCGTGGCGACGAGTTCGTCGGCTTCGGCGAGCGTCAGCGCGAGCGGCTTCTCGAGAAACACGTGCTTGCCGGCGGCAAGACAGTCACGCGCCATCGGATAATGCGTCGTTTCCGGAGTGGCCGATATGTACAGCGCCTCGATCGCGCTGTTGCCCAACAGCTCGCGATAGTCGGCGACTGCCGTCCGGGCGCCGGTCGCGGCCGCCACCTCGGCTAATCGCTCGGGCCTGACCTCCGCCAGATGCAGGCCGTTCACCAGGGGGTTTGCGGCGCAGGTCTGCGCGCGGATGCCGCCGCACCAGCCCGTGCCGATGATGCCGACGCCGATCTGCTTCATCGCCCTTGCCTCCTTTCGACCAGCGGCGAAGGTCGCCGCCGCGAGTCGCAGCGGGCATGCCACCTTGGTGGACGCACTCTATTAGAACACCGCGAATTAGCCGCTACCAATCGTGATTTGCTATGCTTGGCATACGATCTCGGTATGCCATTGAGGCTCGCCACTCGGCAACAATGGCTGCTTCGGGGCAACGCCAAGCAAGTCTTGCGACAGCACATGCCGATTTGTTATCGTTAGGTTCGAAACCGTCCGGAGGCCCTGGCGCCCATGGAACTGCGCAGCATCCAATATTTCGTCCAGGTCGCCGATGAAGGAAGCATCACACGCACGGCGGACAAGATCGGGATTGCCCAGCCCGCTCTGACGCGACACATCAAGCAGCTCGAGGCGGAGCTCGGCACGCAGCTGCTCACGCGCCTGCCGAGAGGGGTTCGCCTGACGACTTCGGGACGGGATTTCCTGGATCATGCGCGCACGATCATTCTCGAGGTGTCACGGGCCAGCGAACACGTTCGCGGCAAATCCCACACCCCCCGCGGAACCGTCGTCATGGGCACTTCGCCGACGCTCGCGCCGTTGCTGCTGCCGGGCTGCGTGGCGCAGGCGCGGCAGCAATCCCCGACCGTCACCCTGAAGGTGGTGGAAGGATTCAGCCCCCAGCTTCTGGACGCGCTGCTGACGGGCCGACTCGACTTGGCGGTCATGACCAATCCGCCGCGTACCACAGCGCTCGCCCTGACGCCGCTGTGTTCGGAACCGCTGGTGGTCCTTGCGCCTCCCGGGGCACGCGGTACCCGACACGCATTCTCGCTCGCCGAGCTGTGCGGGACCCCGTTCATCCTCACGGTTGGCCTGCGGACGCTCATCGAGCAGCAGCTCGCCACTTTCGGCGTCGCGTTGTGTGTCGAGGCGGAAGTGGATTCCATCGAGGCGATCCGGCGCCTGCTGATTTCCGGAATCGGCATGACCATCATGCCGGTGTCTGCCTTTCACGACGAGATCCGCGCCGGACACCTGGCCGCATATCCGATCGAAGACGCCAATCTGCACCGGATTCTGATCCTGGCGCGACCGATGGCGGAAGCACGATCGGCGGCGATTGACGAAATCGAGCACATCGTGCGGGCCGAGATGGCGCGCCTGCTGCAGGCAGGTTTCTTCAGGATGCCTGCCGCAGAGCCGGCCGTGCCGGGCCGGCGCCGCGCCTTGGCGCGGCCACGCAAATCGAAGCGCCGCGCGCCCCGCGGCGTGCCGGCTACCGGAAGGTAGGCACCCAGGGGCGAGAGGCGGAGCGATGACCGGTGGCAAATCCGAACGCTTCACCTTTCGCCTCAACGGCAGCGAGCACACCCTGGACGCCGATGGAGAGACGGCGCTCCTCGACGCGCTGCGCAACACGCTCAAGCTCAAGGGCACCCGTTTTGGCTGCGGCGCCGAACTGTGCGGCGCCTGCTTCGTGCTGGTCGACGGTCAGGCGGTGCCGGCGTGCACGACACCGCTGTGGGCGGTGGCGAGCAAAAGCGTCATCACGGTAGAGGGCCTCGGAGGGCCCGAGGCGCCACACCCGCTGCAGCGCGCGTTTATCGCCGAGCAGGCGGCACAGTGCGGGTATTGCACGTCGGGAATGCTGATCAGCGCCGCCGCGCTGCTGCAGCGCTCGCCGCTGCCCAGTGAAGCCGAGGTAAGGCAAGCCCTGGACCGCAACCTGTGTCGCTGCGGCAGCTATAACCGCGCGGTACGCGCGGTGCTGCGCGCGGCGCGCGAGTCAGCGCCGTGAGTGACGTGGCCTCGCCGCTGCCCGGGAGTCTGCGCGGGAATCGGCGTCTCTCGCAGTGGCTCAGGTTCCGGGCGAGCGGTTTTGTCGAAGTCTTTTCGGGCAAGGTCGAAATCGGGCAGGGCATCCTGACCGCGCTGGCGCAGATCGTCGCCGAAGAGCTCGACGTTTCCTTCGCGCAGGTACGGATGATGCCGGCGTCGACCGCGCACAGCCCCGACGAGGCGGTGACTTCGGGCAGCCTGTCCGTGCAGGACTCCGGTACTGCGCTGCGACATGCCTGCGCCGAGGCGCGTGCACTCTATCTCGCCGCCGCGGCGGTTCGGCTCGGCGCGCGCATCGAGGCCCTCACGATCGCCGAGGGCGACATTGCGAGCCCCGGCGGGGCGCGGACGAGCTACTGGGAACTCGCCGACGACGCACTCCTCGAGCGCGAGGCGACCGGGAAGGTCGCCCCCAAGCCGACGAGTGCGCACCGCGTCGTCGGCCACGCCATCGCCCGTGGCGATCTGCCCGACAAGGTCTTCGGCCGGCCGTGTTTCATTCATGATCTGGCGCTGCCGCAGTTGCTCCACGGCCGCGTGTTGCGGCCGCCCTCACCGGATGCGACGCTGGTCGATTTCAACGCAGGGGCAGTCCGCACACTGCCGGGTATCGTCGCGCTTGTCCGCGACGGTTCGTTCGTTGGCGTGCTGGCGGAAAGCGAAGCGGGCGCCGATGCGGCCTGGCACAAGCTTGCCGCGGCGGCGGCGTGGCGCCCCGGCACCGGCCTTCCCGACGAGGCCGCATTGGCAACGTGGCTCAAGGCGCAGGGCGCGGAGATGAGCATCGTCGACAGCAAGGCCTCCCCGACGTCTTTGCCGGTGGCCCGGACCGTGGCGGCGAACTACACGCGACCGTACCTGGCGCACGGCTCGATCGGACCCTCCTGCGCGCTGGCGCAGCTGCAGGACTCCCGGCTGCGGGTCTGGACGCACAGCCAGAGCATTTTCAGCCTGCGCGGGGCGCTCGCGCGCGCGCTCGGCCTCGCCGAAGACACGATAGTCGTCGAGCATGTCCAAGGCGCGGGCTGCTACGGACACAATGGGGCCGACGACGTTGCCTTCGACGCGGCGCGGCTTGCGCGCGAGGCCGGGGGACGCCCGGTGCGCGTGCAGTGGTCGCGCGCCGACGAGCTCGCGTGGGCGCCATTCGGCCCGGCGATGCTGGTCGAGCTCGAGGCCGATCTCGACGCCGCAGGGGCCATTATCGCGTGGAGGCATGCAGTCTGGAGCAACGGACACACTTCGCGCCCCGGCGGGGGAAGGACGCCCGCGCTGCTAGGCGCCTGGCATCTGGCCGAGCCTTTCACGCGTTCGCCGGCGATCAACCCGCCTGTTGCCCGCGGTGGCGGGGCCGACCGAAACTCGGTTCCGCTCTACGAGTTTCCCGCGTGGCAGATCGTCAATCATCATGTCATGGCGATGCCGTTGCGGACATCCGCATTGCGTTCGCTCGGCGCCTTTGCGAACGTCTTCGCGATCGAATCGTTCATCGACGAGCTAGCGGCAGCCGCCGGCGCCGACCCGATCGCATTCCGGCTTGGATACCTTCGGGATGGGCGGGCACGGGCTGTCCTGGAGCGCGCGGCACGCAATGCAGGGTGGGACAAGTGGCAGAAAGCTGAGGGTCGTGGCCACGGCATCGGCCTGGCGCGCTACAAGAACACTGGCGCGTACTGCGCCGTGGTCGCGGAAGTCGAGGCCGACGCGGAGATTCGGGTGCGCCGCCTGATGATCGCCGCCGATGTCGGGCTGGTGATCAATCCCGACGGGGTGGCGAATCAGCTCGAGGGCGGGGCGATCCAGGCGACGAGCTGGGCGCTGAAGGAGGCGGTGCACTTCGATCGCCAGCGCGTGACGAGTGAAAGCTGGGAGACCTATCCGATTCTTCGTTGCTCGGAAACCCCGGCGGTCGAAATCGATATCGTGTCCCGTCCCGATTGCCCGGCGGTCGGAGTGGGCGAAGCGGCGCTGGGTCCCACCGCCGCTGCGATCGCGAATGCGGTCTTCGATGCGCTGGGCATCCGCGTACGCGACCTGCCGCTGACCGCCGAGCGCGTCCGGGCCATCGCCGCGGTGTCGTGAGATCGGCAGCGCCCGCTGGGCGCGACAGCGCAGTGCTATCCTATACCCCAGCATTGCTCTGCTCTCCGCCGAGGAACATGCCACACACTATCCGCAACAAGAAGCCGCTGTTGACGCGAATCCGCCGTATCAGAGGCCAGGCCGAGGCACTCGAGAAGGCTCTCGCAGAGGAGGGGGATTGTGCGGCGGTCCTGCAACAGATCGCGGCGATCCGCGGCGCCGTGAATGGCCTCATGACTGAGGTCCTCGAAGGCCACCTGCGCGAGCACGTCGCCGCCAAGGGATCGCCGGAGCACCGGCAGGCGGACCTGGAGGCGGTGATTCAGGTACTGCGCTCCTACCTCAAGTAGGCGCGCGGGCCCGATGCGTGTAAGGAATTCGCAAAATTACCGCTGCCGCTATTGACAGCCAAAATCCGGCTCTGATACTGTACCCCAGTTCTGTAATAGGGAGATTTCTTCTTGGATAGTTGGCCTAGGAACCCCTCGCGAGAGGGGAGAATGCAGCGAGACTGAAAGCAAGCGAGCTTTAATTCCCTTGCCACTGTCTCGCTGTTTAAGCGAGGCAGTGCGCTTCCGGTAGCACCCGCCGTGGCTCGTTGCGGCGAAGCAATCTGACGCACCCTCAAGACGCAACTGGATCAGCGGTCCCGCGCGCCGCGCCGTTGGCTCGGCCCGGATACCCGATGCTGCACGACCTGCACACCCGCGAACGTCGGGCAGCGGGCCGTTGCGATTCGAAGCTGTACGAATTGAACCAGAGTGAGAGGTGCAGCATGCAATTCATTTTGCTTCTACCGCAACTCCCCCACGCCGACGACGGACGAGTTTTGGAGCGTCTCGTCAACGATGGACGCCCAAGCGCTGTTCGCCGTGGCCGAACGTCAATGCTGGCCACCGCCGATTTCGTTTGGCGTCGCCTTGGGGTCGCGTACGACCGCTCGGGCCTGTTCAAACCGCGCGCGTAGCCGCCCTGCGGTCGCGAACAGAAACCAGACCAAGCGAAGCGACGCACCGAAAAGGCTTGCGGGCAGGATAGAGCCACGTATCTCCTTGGCGAGAAGGCAGATGCAATGAAGACACAACTCGAAACTGCGGCGCTCGACTCGGCCCATGTCGGCGACATCAACGGCGCCCTGGGCACCATTAGCCGTGGCGATGTCGGTCCGCGCCATACGTGGAGAGAGAGGCTTGCAACGCTGCTCGCGATCATCGGCCCGGGATTGATCGTGATGGTAGGTGACAACGACGCTGGGGCATTCGGCACCTACACCCAAGCGGGTCAGAACTACGGCACCACGCTCCTGTGGACGCTCATGCTTCTGATCCCCGTGCTCTACGTCAACCAGGAGATGGTGCTACGCCTGGGTGCGGTTTCGGGCGTTGGCCATGCGCGACTGATCTTGGCGCGCTTCGGCAAGTTCTGGGGCGCCTTCAGCGTCATCGATCTCTTCATCCTGAACGCGCTGACCATCGTGACCGAGTTCATCGGCATCAGCCTTGGACTCGACTACCTCGGCATCTCCAAGTTCTGGGGTGTCTCGATTTCGGCACTGATCGTCATGGCGGCAGCCAGCACGGGCAACTTCCGCCGCTTCGAGGGTTTTGCGCTGGCGCTCGTATTCTTCAGCCTGTTGCTGGTGCCGATATTCGTCGAGATCCATCCACCGCTTGGTCAGGTCGCGCGTGATTTTCTGGTGCCGACCTTGCCCCAGGGCGGGAAGCTGAACGAGGTCATGCTGCTGATCATAGCGATCGTGGGCACTACCGTCGCGCCATGGCAGCTGTTCTTCCAGCAGAGCTACGTCGTTGACAAGCGCATTACCCCTCGTTTCATCCGCTACGAGCGGATGGATCTCTCGCTCGGGATAGCCCTCGTTATCATCGGCGCGGTGGCAATGATGGCTTTCTGCGCCGAGACCTTTGCTGGTCGACCGGAGTTTGGCAACTTTGTCGACGCCGGCGCCGTAGCAACCGGCATGGAGAAGTACTTCGGCCGCGCGCCCGGCGTGCTGTTCGCGTTAGCGCTGATTGACGCCAGCATCATCGGCGCCGCGGCGGTGTCGCTCGCCACCGCGTACGCGCTCGGCGACGTGCTTGCCATGCGCCATTCGCTGCACCGAAAGCCGGGTGATGCGAAGGGCTTCTACGCCGTATATTTCGGCCTGATCGTGCTGGCCGCGGCGCTGGTTCTCACTCCCGGGACGCCTCTAGGACTGTTGACTAACCTGGTGCAGACGCTGGCCGGCGTGCTGTTGCCCAGCGCAACGGTGTTTCTGCTGCTGCTGTGCAACGACAGGGCGGTGCTCGGCCCCTGGGTCAACAGCCGTGGCGTCAATCTGTTTACCGGCGCCATCATCGCGGTGTTGGTCACGTTGTCCGTCATTCTGACCGCGTCGGTGCTGTTTCCCGACATCACGGAGGCCCGGATTCTGGCGGTCCTTATCGGCGGGGCCGCCGCCGCATGCCTTGTAACCGTCGCGGTGAAGGCGTACGAGCGTCGGCGAGCCAGCGCGAATCCGACGCCGGAGCCGCTCGACGCCTCCTTGCGCGCTACCTGGCGCATGCCGCCCCTGGGCGCGCTGGCGCCGGCACGGCTGACTCTGCTCAATCGCATCTGGATGATCGTGCTGCGTGCGTACTTGATCGTCGCAGCGGGCCTGCTCCTGGTCAAAATGGCGCAGCTTGCCTTCTCGCCGGTGAGCCGTGGCTGAAGGGAACGCGAAGTCCCCGAGCCCGTTCACTGGATTGTCATATTGACGCTATAGAGATACCTTTCGACGCAACTTCTGGTTCGCTTCCCCGCGATGCTTCGGTTTAGAACAAGAACCCACGCTTCGTCCCGGCGCGTTTTGCGCGAACACGTGGCAATACCTGGCGTGCTGCTCGTGTTGCTTGCGTCGCTATGGAATCTGCCGGCTGGCCCGGCTCTGGCAACCGAGCCTGCAAGCCCGCCAGGGCAGGTGGCCGGGTCATCCGACCCATCGACTTCCGCGAACGCTGCGCCAGCGCCGACTGATGGAGTCGCTCCGGAAGCGTGGAACGTGCACGGGCAAGCGACCTTGGTCAAGCAATACCACCCGGGCTTCACTTCTCCATACCAAGGCGCGAACAGCCTGACGCCAGTCAGGAATGGCGAGGAAACCGTGGACGTGACGCTATTCCTGGGCGCTCGGCTCTGGGATGGCGGTGCCCTCTACCTCAATCCCGAGCTCGACCAGGGCTTCGGTCTTAACGGTACGCTCGGTGTGGCCGGCTTCACCAGCGGGGAAGCCTACAAAGTCGGCAAGGCGCAACCATACCTGCGCGTGCACCGCTTTTTCATTCGGCAACGGTTCGACCTGAGTGGCGAGGTCGCGACGCTCACTCCGGGCGCCAACGAGCTCGGAGGAACGCAGACAGCTGACAACCTGACGTTCACCGTCGGCAAGTTTTCTCCCGTTGATATCTTCGACACCAATCGCTTTGCGCACGACCCACGCGGTGATTTTCTGAACTGGTCAATCATCGAAGCGGCGGCCTTCGACTACGCGGCGGACGCGTGGGGATATACCGTGGGCGCAGCCGTTGAATGGACGCAATCCTGGTGGACGCTTCGCGGCGGATTCTTCGACCTGTCCGACGTTCCTAACAGCAGGCAGCTGGAAGCGGGTTTCAAGGAATTCGCACTCATGGGAGAAATCGAAGGACGCTACGAGTTGAAGGGGCACCCCGGGAAGCTGAAGCTGCTCGGCTTCCTCAACTATGCCCGGATGGGGAGCTACAACGATGCGGTACAACTCGGACAGGCCACGAATGCCACACCCGATACCGCCCTGGTGCGCCACTTCGCCTCGCGCCCCGGCGCGGCGCTGAATTTAGAGCAGGAAGTCTCCCCTGATCTTGGCGCATTCGCGCGCATCAGCTACAACGACGGCAGCAAGGAGGCGTACGACTTTACCGACGTGAACCGCTCGGCCTCTGCGGGAATTTCCCTTAAGGGTTCGGCATGGAACCGCGCGGACGATACGTTTGGCCTCGCGGGCGCCGTCAACGACATCTCAGCCGCGGCGCGTGGCTACTTTGCCGCCGGAGGCCTCGGCGTCTTGGTAGGTGACGGGCAGTTGCCGCATCCGGGAACCGAGAGGATCCTGGAAACGTATTATTCGCTGCGCGTCGTCGGGCACATCACGGTCACCGCCGACTACCAGTACGTGGCGAATCCGGCCTATAACCGGGACCGTGGCCCGGTTTCTGTTTTTGGTCTGCGCTTGCACGCAGAGTTCTAGGGGGCGTGCGCGCATTTGCGCCTTCGGTCCGCTTTGTACGTGCCCTAGTGGCTGCCGCGAGCTTGCACCTCGACCGTGATGTGTGACAGCGACTTGAACGGAGAAAGCTTGGCGCGAAAGAACTCCGGCGTGCGGGATTCGTTCGATAACACCGACAGCACAACTCCCAGGTGGCCCGGCCCCAATCGCCAAAGGTGAAGATCGACCAGTTGATCCCCGGCGCCCTCGATCGTCTCGCGGATTTGTCCTTGCATTCGTTGATCTGGAACGACATCGAGCAGGACCCCCGCCGTATCCCGAATCAGGCCGTAGGCCCAGTTGGCGATCACAGCCGCCCCCACAATGCCGGCGAGCGGGTCCATCCACATCCAGCCAAACGTGCGCGCGAGCACCAGGCCCACGATGGTCACCACCGAAACCGCCGCATCGGCGGTCACGTGCACGTAGGCCGACCGGATGTTGTGGTCGCGATGCGCGGACGCTGCTCCGCCGTGTGCTAGATGATCGTGTGCGTGGTGCTCGACAAAGCTTAGGGCATGCTCTTCTCCCGGCAGTTGCAGCCGCACGCCGAACTCGTGCGGCTCGGGAATCTCTTCCCTCGACTCCAGGAAACGGTCCCGATCAACGAAGCTGAATGTTTGGCTGGTTCCATCGCGGCGTAGCGTCTGCAGCGAAACCGCTGAGGCTGCCGGGCGATCGCCGGCAAACGTTAGACGAAAGCGCGGTGGGACGCCGTCTTCAAACACCGCGACCTCGACCGGCCCGCCGCGAGCCTTGACCGTCGTGGGTCCCTCAGCATGATGTGGCGCGTGAATAGCATCGCCGTGCCCATGGCCGTGCTCGTGGTCGCTTAGCAGCCAGGCGCTGACAAGGTTTACGGCCAAGCCGACGATGGCAATGGGAATGGCCTCCGTAAAATGGATCGGGACCGGAGACAGGACGCGGGCAATGGCTTCGATACCGATGAACAGGGCAATCACCGCAAGCACGATCGCGCTCGAAAAGCCTGCCAAATCGCCAAGCTTGCCGGTTCCGAAGCCGAACCGCGGATCGTGGGCGTGGCGGCGGGCATAGGTATAGGCCAGGGCGGCTATCAGAATGGCGCCTGCATGCGTCGACATATGCAATCCGTCCGCTATGAGCGCCAACGAGCCAAACAGGGTACCGCCGATGATTTCCGCAACCATCATGACCGTGCAAAGAGCTATCACCGCCCACGTTTTACGTTCGTTCCGCTCATGGCCGGCCCCAAGAAAAACGTGGCTGTGGGTTCCGGAGATGCGAGCCTTGGTTGAGTCGTGCATGATCGCCTCACGCGTGGGTAACGATGAACGCGGTCGACACTCGACAGCGGTGCCCTGGCGCCCCGTTGCGGCTAGGTCGCCAGTGACAGGAACGGCGCCGGTTGCGCGTACATAGTATAGGGGAGTATACATTACCAGCCAGTGCTCAGTCCATGCGGGTGTACCGCACCGCGGTCTTGCCGCGGCGCCACGTCCGCGCCAGTCCGCGTAGATTAGTCCGCCGGCCGACAGTGGCATTCGCTGCGCCGCCGCAAGCCGTTGACCGCTTGGGTTACGGGGCGTAGATTTTCGGTCGGCCGACAAGGAGGATGAAATCCCGGTTCGCATGAGCGGCCGACCCTTAAGCGCTCGCGTGAATCTGGGATCTGCGGCCAATTTCCCCTCACCAAGAAGGAAAGACCAATGAAGGATCGCAGATTCGCGGCTGTTTTGACCGCCTTATTGCCACTGTTGTTCAGCAGCGTCGCCTCCGCCGCAAAGACCGAAGTCAAAGGCGCGGCGATACTCGATCACCCGTGTGGCAAGGTCGCCGTCAAACAAATGGGACTCGTCCACGCCGGCAAGATGGACGAAGCCAACAAACTCACGACCAAAGACATGCAAGACCAATGGAAGAAGATGCCCGCAAAGGATCAGACGATGATGTCGGGCATGATGAAGGACATGTCGGTGACAGAGCAGCAATACGCGAACGATATCAAGACCAACGGCCTCCTCGTCGTCGACGGCCAGGACGCCACGCTGACGGTGCAGAAGAAGGATGGCACCGGCACCTCAACGACGACGCAGACGTTCAAGCTCGACGGAGGCCAGTGCTTGGTAAGCAGGTGATTGTGACCGGGGGTCAGTCACGCTCAGGCAAAGGCGGATCATCTGGTTCGCCGGCGCCTGACGGGCCACAGGTCAGTGAGTTCGCGTTGCGGCCATCGCTCGTGGCAGGCTTCGGTCCCGTCTTCGGTATTCTGAAAGGCAACGCGCGATGAGCTATCTTCGTGGGCATGGCTTTGCAGCCTGTGCCGTTGCACTCGCGGTGCTGGGTTGTGGCAAGGAAGAACCCTCCACCGACGCCACCGGGAAGCCGACCGTGGCGGGCGCGCAGAAGGTCGTGGAGGAAAAGGTGACGCCCTACACGTATCCGGCGCCGGTGAAGGGACACTTCAAGGAGATCAATGTCGGCGAGTTCGACTTGGTCGACGGTATTGCCTATCCCGCGCCCGGCGGCGCTGGCACCGTGGTTTATGTCACCGAGAAGCCAATCGCCTCGCCAATGATTACCGATTCCGCGTGCCCGATGACGCAGGCGCGAGCGCTCACGAAACTGCGCAATGCCAGGTTTCTCGAAGTGACACTCCTCCAAGGGCGGTCGAAGTACTTCGCCGCCGGCACGCCGTTTAGTGGCAGCAGCCGTGAGTCCAGTCCGAATTACTGGTCGAGCAGGATGACGGCCGATCCTGGCCGCGCGATCGGCGGCGTCATCCACAGGCAACACGGGAGCTTTGACTTCGACCTGCCGCTATCGAACCCCAAAGTCAACGAGGTGAGCGAAGCCGACTGGAGAGATGGCCGGCGTGGAGACGCGACAGCGCCCAAGCCAACCGAGCAGGCAGTGACGGCGGCGTACCGGGTAGTGCACGACGCGGCGGTCAAGAAAAACCTCAAAGCCCTCCTTGCGGCACTGGGCTTCGACGCAAAGCAGGTCGCGGCGATCCGCGGGCTGGACGGCATCGACGCCGACCTCATGGTTTACTCCGACTGGTTCCTCACCCCAGGCACCGCCAGCGAGTTCAGGGCCAAACCCGGCACTGCCAATGTGAGAGTCGAGGCAGTAAACTCCAAGGGCAAGCCGTTCGCGAATACCTACAACTTCGCTTCTTGCGGCGACCACCTCGTGCTCGACGGCATCTTCCATGAGGAATAACGTCGGACCCGGCGTACGGGCGGCTTGAGGCCTGGCGAGTTCATGCGGCCCGGCAGTAGTCGCGCCGTCGCCGCACATCGGTTCCAGTTAGCACAACCTCGCGCAGTCGAATCCGCAACCGTCAGTCAAACAACGCGGAATGCCCGTGGCCCACCGCGGACCCTCCTCGCAATCTGAGCGCTACTCTTCGCGCTGTTCACCTGGACAATCGTCGCGACGGCGCTTTGCGTCGATCGATTTTCTTGATCGGCCGGCCTTTCGCGCACCACTGCCCCAGCTCGCGAAGAGCGCTCGCCTCGTCGAGGGCGGACGCTTGCGCTGCCAGCTTGCGCGAAACCCAGCCGGGAAAGCGGAGCTCTTTCACAACGTGTTGTCCGGAGGCAGTGTGTACCTCTTGAACCTGGGTCAGGCGCGACGGGGGAAATCGCTCGGACAGGCGCACCAGAGCGGGCCATAAACGCCGATGTACATAGGTGATTTTCCCGTCGACGAGCCGGCATACGAGCACATCGGGACAGGCTCGGATTGCACGGGTGAGCGCGAATATCTCGCGGCCTCGCGCATGCCCCCACCAGCTGCCGCGGATGGGGCCACCGGCAACGGCAGTAGCAATCGACGGTATTGGGCCGGTGCCTGACTCCAGCACTATCCCATGTGTGCGCACGAATGCTAGCGCCTCAGCGAGTGTCACGAAGGAGCCACCTTCGCTATCGCTACCGGTCAACTGGTGACAACCGTCGGCGGAAATCGGCCCAATTCCCGACGTCTAGAGGATTGGATTTGCTGGCCGAGAGCCGAGGTGCGCGGACTTGGGTTCGGTTGAGCGCCAACGCCACGCTGCGCGGACACGGCGTCCACGCAATGCGGCGCGATTGCTAAGGCTGGGAACCCACCGCGACAACCGCAAGCTCCTGGTTCTTCACCTGCTTGATCAGTGGCCCGGTGACTGTGAGGAATTCAAGGTTGATCTCGGCCTTGTCGTTAGGGTTCAGCACCGATCGCTTCGTGGAGGCCGTCGCAGTGCCGAGCACCTTGCCGTCTGCGTCAAAGACTTTCCCGGCGACCTTGACCGACCCCACCGGCACGCCGGCAAGGTTCTGGACGATGCCCTTGATGTGAAGGTGTCCCCCGGCACAGACGTACATTCCTGGCTCCGTCCCTGGATGCACCTCCGTGCTCTCGATCTCGACCTTGACCGCGTCCTTGAGGTCGCCGGCGACAGCCGCATCGATCCCGCCAAGCATCACAATCGCTACGATGGGCCACGCGATAGCTGCGTTCATTGCTGTGCCTCCTTTAATGGGCGCCGCGCCTGCTCGATGGCGGCAGATCGCAAGAGTGATTGGAACATACGCCACCCCTCAGCTGCGAGCAAGTCCCTGCCGCGGGTCTATCTGGGGAAAAGGGCGGACGGCGAGTGAAGTTCTGGATACCAATAATTGGAAGGACGTAAGGTACCGCTGAACCCAATTCACTCCGGAAGCAGATCCACGAATTGCCGAGGTTGAAGAACATGCGATTTGGGCGGGAGGCTGCCACCAACGCATGGTCGCCTGCGACCAGGACGCAATTCCCCTCGCTCTGAACAAGAGACCAAAGGTGCTCTACTCTGCAGTGCGCTGCATTGCACCGCGGTATCTAAGGCGCTCGGCGCTCTTCAAACCTGCCATTGTCAGCGAAACCTGGTATGTGTAAACTACTGTGTAAGGAGCGACACATGGCTACAAATCTTGCCCTGGATCCGGATCTGATTAAACGCGCAGTAAGGGTGAGCGGAGAAAAGACCAAGAAGGCGGCGGTTACACGCGCCTTGGAGGAGTTCATCACCCGCCGCAGCCAGAAGCGTCTGGTCGATTTGATGGGAAAGCTCGAGTGGGATGAGTCGTTCGACTACAAGGCCGAGCGTTCTCGCCGGTGACCCTGTTCGTCGATACCAGCGTCTGGTCGCTCGCATTTCGCCGCGACCAGGCCTCCACCGCCCCTGAGGTACGCGCATTGCGCGACGCTCTCGAAGGCGGCGAAACCATCGTGGTCACAGGTCTCGTCTTGCAGGAATTGCTGCAGGGATTTGCCGGCCCGCGGGCACGTAAAGACATCGTTGACCGATTTAGCGCCCTGCCGCTCCTGACTCCGGACCGGAAGGATCACATCGATGCTGCAGATCTGCGCAATCGATGTCGTCGCGCCGGGTTGCAAATCGGCACCATTGACGCCGTGATTGCGCAGCTCTGCATCCGTCACCAGCTGAAGCTGCTGACTACCGACAACGATTTTGTCCTCGCCGCGAAATACTGTACGTTGCGAGTTTGGAGGGAGGTGCGCTAGCTATTCGCTTGCCGTCTCGCAGCGTTCGACCACGACAATCGTCGGCCTCGTATACGCTCCGAGTGTCGGAAACCGGGCCAAATGCGGCCGATCGGTGTGTCCTCCCACCGGCGCTCGGCCGCTTCAGCGATGATGGGTGGGGCGCCCAACCATCGCTAGACCACAAGCGTAAGGCCTTCAACCGACCGAGCGTCGAAAATCCCAAGCGAATGAATGACTTGTCGCACCGGTTGTGTGTGGCCCCGATGATGGACCGGTGCGATTCACGCGCAACATCAATTGCTTGCGAAGCGGCGTGTGCAAATCGTGTGCACGCACCAGCTTAGCTGTACCACGCTCGAGTACTGTGGAATGCGATGTCGCGATGGTGCATGCGCGATTTTGGTAGCTTCCGATCTACTGACCGGTTGTAAAGGATCCGAGCCGGGCAACAGCGTCACGATAGTCCCTCGTGCAGAAGCCTTCGGAGATGCGGTTCACGGTCTCGCGCAACCTATCCTTGGTGCTGTCCCCATCATCGATCCCGACGAGAGTTGAAGCGAGCCTGAGTTCCCAAGCAAGCGCGCCCTGTGAGCGAGCGATCTCGAGGGCGCCAACCACGAGACCGATCGCCTCCTCCGTTTTCTCGCGCGCAGCCAGGCTCATCGCGCGCACCCGCATGAGCTCGGAGATGCACCAAGCCTCTCCTGTACGCTGACACCGTTCGAGGGCGCTCGACACAATTGTGTCCGCTTCGTCGTGGCGTCCGCACGCCATCAGGCCCTCTGCCAGAACCCCTTCGAACGCTGCGTTATAGAGCACGAAACCGGCCGCCTCGAGTGATTGGATCGCCCGCTTCAACGGCTCGATGCCGTCGAGTGCATCCCCCTGCCGGATTAGAATTTCGCCTTCGAAAGCATCCGCGTAGGTGCGCCAAACGTCGAGGGCGTGCAACGTCGTGTGTACCCGCAACATCTTCGTGTACCGCGCGGCAAGTGGCAGATCGCCAACCCACAACGCTATGAAGCACGCCGCATCGGAGAGAATGTGCGCCAGTGTCAGGGTGTGCTCCAGGGCGAGGCCTTCGGTGATCATCTGCTCGACCAAAATCAGCGCTTGATCGGCGTGGCCCTCAAGCCACAGCCCGCGAGCCAAGGTGATTTGGGCGGTCAGTCGCTGATCGTATTGAAAACGGATGAGGTGTGAGCGTTGCGGCGGTGGTGAGTAGCGCACCAGCATCTGCTCGATTTGTCGACGTGATCCGGCGAAATCCCCCAAGTAGTGCAAGGAGTGCCCGCGAATCCGCTGTCCGATCATCCGATCCTGTGAATCCCCGGCGCGCTCCGCGAGGGCGGCAAAGCGGTCGGCGAGGGCGAGAGCTTCCGCCGCCTCGCCACTATTGCCGCGGTCGACCCACAGCGCCCAGATGGCCCTGAGCTGGTAGTCGACATCATCGAGCTCGATGGCGAGCGCAAGCGTGTCTCGCCAAGCCGCCGCACCACTGGGAATACCCTTGATCGCGCGCATCTGCGGCCAGCCTGAGATTGCATAAAGCCGCATCATCAGACGGCGATCCGGAGCCGGCTGGTCCTTGAGCCAGCCGACCGAATACGCCACGCGGGACAAGCCTTCGTCGAGCAGCGAGAGATGGAACCAAATGGGCGCCGCAGCGGCGGTTAGTGCGGCAC
Organism: Edaphobacterium sp. (SeqCode); assembly: GCA_035937415.1. Classification (GTDB taxonomy): domain Bacteria; phylum Pseudomonadota; class Gammaproteobacteria; order Burkholderiales; family Casimicrobiaceae; genus PALSA-1003. Next base: position 108,336 of record DASZIB010000054.1, read on the forward strand.
CAGCGGCGCCGTCGCCTCCGTCCGAGAAGGCCCAGTCTAGCGCTGCGCGCAAGTTGCCAAGCTCACGCCCGTAGGTTTGTAGCCAGTCCGACGTCGGGCTCTGCTCCCATTCTGCCGTCGCCCGGTCAAAGACGCGCCTAACATGTTCAGCGTGACGTCGGCGCTGAGAATTGGCACTGCCGCTTTCTTCCAACTTCTCTTCGGCATACGCTCGAGTGGTGTCGAGTAGGTGGTAGCGGCACGTCACCTCTTCGGGTCTTGCCACCACCAAGGACTTGTCGACGAGACTTGTCAGACGGTCGTTAGCCTCGGCGCGGCGGACCAAGGGGTCCATAACAGAGGCAGCGTCTTCCAGCGTAAAGCTACCGACAAATACCGACAGGGACTTCAGCGCCGCTTGGTCTTCGGGCGACAGGAGTTGGTAGCTCCAATCGAGCGCGGCCCGCAACGTTTGGTGGCGCGGGAGAGCTGTGCGTCGCCCGCGGGTAAGGATCGAAAAACAATCCTCGAGTGAGCTCGCGAGCCCTTGCACACCGAGCCCCGCCAGCCGCCCGGCGGCCAGTTCGATCGCCAGCGCCATGCCATCCAGCCGCCGGCAGATCTCGGCGACGTAACGCGCATCGATGTCGCTGACTTTGTAGCCACCAAGGGCGAAGGCCGCGCGTTCCTCGAACAGCTCGACCGCAGGATAGCCGCGTACCTCCTCCACCGACAGACTGGGAGACTGCGGCGGTGCGTCCAAAGGTGAAAGCTGATGGACCCATTCCCCTGCAGCGCGAAGCCGTTCGCGAGAAGTGGCGAGGATCGTCAGACCGGGCGCGCGACTCAGCAGGGTTTCCACAAAACCCGCAACAACACTCACCATGTGCTCGCAGGTGTCGAGCACGATTAGGACCTTACGATCCTCGACGGCTACTGCGATTTCGTCAACCGGATCCCTTTGGAGACGGAGATTGAGGCCGAGATCGGCGGCAACGGTCGCCGGCACTTGTGTACCGTTCTCGATCGGAGCGAGGTCCACGAAGGCAACCGCATCGAAGTCCGTGCGTATGCGATCCGCCACAGCAATCGCCACCGTGGTCTTTCCAATTCCGCCTGGGCCGACCAGCGATAGCAGACGTCGCCGGTTCGTTTCCGCTGCGAGGGCCGCGATGACGTCGTCCCGGCCGACAATCCGGGTGATTTGAGCCGGCAGACGCCGCGGCTCTAGCGGTTCGAGCTGCGGGGGGTCGGACGCGAGCGTCGCTTGTGTAGTGTCGACGTCGACAACAAAAGAGTAGCCGCGCCCAGGGACGGTCGCGATATATCGGTCGCCGTCGGCACCTAAGGCTTTGCGAACCGCAGAGATTCCAACCCGTAGAGCTGTCTCATCAACGAAGCCCCCGCGCCAGACGAGCTGCGTCAGCTCGTCCTTTGACAGGATCTGACCCGGCCTTGAAGCGAGATTGATCAGGATGTCGAGCGCGCGACTACCCAGTTTTACCTCTTGGCCGCGACGCCAAAGGGCTCGCGAGGCGGGAGCAAGCTCGAACTCCCCAAATTTGAGTCGCTTTCCGACCGCACGGTCGAGCTCCAGTGACATTCCCCACCTCAGCCAATGCCGCGCTGCCCAAACTATACAGATTTCGACCCTTACAACAAATCACATCTCTTCACTTGCGAACCAATAATGGGAAATAGGAAGCTATGACTCAGGTGCCAAGCCCCTTGAGCACCCTCCGGCCCTGCAAGGCCGCGAATATCCAAAGAAGGAGAACGCTATGACTAAGCCAAGTATCGTCTTTGCCCACGGCATCTGGGCCGATGGGTCCTGTTTCCAAAAGCTAATCCCGACGCTGCGGGCGGAGGGGCACCAAGTGATGGCTGCACAGTACGGACTGGACACGCTGAAAGGCGACGTCGACGCGGTCATCCGTACGTTCGGGCGAGTAAGCGGTCCGATCGTTCTTGTCGGCCACTCCTACGGCGGAACGGTGATCACGCACGCCGGCATGGACTCGCGTGTTGCCGCTTTGGTCTACATCGCGGCGCTGGGCCCGGATGAGACCGAGACATCACAGGGTCAACAGGACAAGTTTCCCAAGACGGATGTGTTCAAGTACGCAGAAGTCGCGGACGGCCGCGTCTGGGTGCGTCGCGATGGCATTGCATGCTTCGCCGGCGACCTGCCTCCCGAAGAGCAAGAGGTCGTCTATGCGACCCACTTCGCGCCGGCCCTCGATCTGTTTAACCAGAAGCATGACGGCGTCGCGTGGCGATTGAAGCCGAGCTGGTCCATCGTCGCTACCGAGGATCGCACCGTCCATCCTGACCTGGAACGCTTCGCCGCGAAGCGCATGGGCGCAACGACAGTCGAGGTGAAGAGCAGCCACGTTCCGATGCTCTCGCATCCCAAACAGGTACTCGACGTGATCCGGAACGCCGCAGCGGCCGTGCACAAATCCACGGCCCTGCAGGAGGCGTAGCGCGTTCGCACTTCCTGCTGGCCCGGATTATTCACTGAAGCTGAAGACTAGGAGAGCAATCATGAAAACGCTTTATGGTGCTGCAACGCTCGCTGCGACGCTGCTGGGCGCAACTCTGTTGCTGGAGGAGACTCCTAGAGTTGCCGAGGCGGCGCCGCGAACTGGCATAAAGAACGTGGTCCTTGTGCATGGAGCATTCGCTGACGGCTCCGGCTGGGAAGCCGTCGCTACTATCCTCAAGAATGATGGATACAAGGTGTCGGTGGCGCAGCCCCCTGAGACCTCCTACGCCGACGACCAAAAGTACACGAAAGCTGCAATCGACGCGATGGGCGGGCCAGTGGTTCTCGTCGGCCACAGCTACGGCGGGTCCATCATTACCGAGGCCGGCAATCACCCAGACGTCGCTGCGCTTGTCTATATCGCTGCATTTGCGCTCGATGAAGGCGAAAGCTGCGCGTCGATCGAACAGGCGCTGCCGCAAGCTTCCAAGGCGTTCAAGCCGGATGGCAACGGCAACTGGTGGATAGAAGAGGCGCACTTCGCGGCCGACTTCGCAGCGGACATTCCGCCGGAGAAGGCGTGGTTCATGGGCATCTCGCAGGTACCGATCTCCACGGACGCGTTCACCTATAAGGTCACGAAACCCGCGTGGAAGACCAAGCCCACCTGGTACATGGTGGCCACCGCAGACCGGTCAATCAATCCGGATCAGGAACGCATGATGGCGAAGCGCGCCAATGCGAAGACGGTCGAAGTCAAGGCCAGCCATGTGGCTTACATGTCTCACCCGAAGGAAACGGCCAAGCTTATCGAAGAAGCTGCTACCTCCGCGCCTGTCACTCAATAGCCTCGGAATACGGCCCTCTGCTGCCGTTGCCGAGATTCGCAGAGGGCCGAGTGGACGTGGTCGCCTGAGGAGAACACCATGAAGGATTGCATCAAAATTCAAGCGCGAGATGGCGCGTTTAGCGCCTATATCGCTCGGCCGAAGGCCTTGCCGGCTCCCGCCGTCGTCGTTCTGCAAGAGGTGTTCGGTGTCAACGCCGACATCCGCAAGACATGTGAGGAACTGGCTGCGCTCGACTTCATTGCGGTTGCACCGGACCTGTTCTGGCGACAGGAGCCGGGCATCGACCTCGACGTCAGGTCCGAGGCGGACTGGCAGCATGGCCTGCGTCTCTATTCGACATACGATCGGGACGCGGGTGCGAAGGACGTCAAAGACACTGCCACGGCTGCGGCAGAGTTGCACGGCTGCACGGGCAAGGTCGCCGTGCTTGGCTACTGTCTCGGTGGACTGATGACGTTCCTCACGGCCGTTCGCTACGAGGTCGACGCCGCTGTCGTCTACCACGGCGGCGACACCGAAAAATATCTTGATGAGGCGGACAATCTCAATGCGCCGCTGCTGATGCATCTGGCCGAGGAGGACGAGTTCATCTCCAAGCTGGCGCAGCAGCAGATCAAGGCAGCGCTAGCCAACAAGCCGAACGCGACGGTTTACAGCTACCCGGGCCAACACCACGCGTTCGCGCGGCACAACGGGGCTCACTACAACGCTTGCGCCGCTGCCCTGGCCAATGGTCGGACGTACGAGTTCCTGAACCGAGAGCTCCGGTAGTTCTCGCCAATGGGACCTGAAGATCCACGCGAGGACGACGGCTATCTCGTCATGGGGCCGTTGGGGATTTTTCGGACGTAGTAGGACGCGTGGGATGGCCGCCGCATGTGCGCCACGTGTTCATTGACAACTCTCCCCGGCGACTTCGCTTTCCAGTCTGTGAGTACCACGGCGCAATGGAGCTAAGGCGGTCGTGACTGTATGGCGATAAAATGAACAGTCGCTCCAATAATCTATTGGACCGACTGAGCATCAAAAATCTCCAATGAATGAATAACTTATCACACCGATTGTGTATTGCGCCTATGATGGACTGGACCGACCGGCATTGCCGGTATTTCCTGCGCCTGCTGACTCCGCGCGCCCGGCTCTATACCGAGATGATCACGACCGGTGCCTTGCAGTTCGGCAACGTGCCGCGGCACCTCGACTTCGATCCCGCTGAGCACCCGCTCGCGCTTCAGCTCGGCGGTAGCGACCCGGCGGCGCTGGCCCACTGCGCGCGTCTAGGCGAGGCGTGGGGCTATGACGAGATCAACTTGAACGTTGGTTGCCCGTCCGAGCGAGTTCAAACCGGCAGCTTCGGCGCCTGCCTAATGGCGGAGCCGGCGCTTGTCGCGGATTGCGTTGCAGCAATGCGTGACGCGGTCGCGCTGCCCGTAACCGTCAAGCACCGCGTCGGCATCGACGCGATCGAGGACTACGCATTCGTGCACCATTTCGTGGCTACGGTTGCGCAAGCCGGCGCGACCGCGTTCCTTGTGCATGCGCGCAACGCAGTCCTCAAGGGCTTGTCGCCGAAACAGAATCGCGAGGTGCCGCCTCTCAAGTACGCTTATGTGCACCAGCTTAAGCGCGATTTTCCCAAGCTGACGATTGTCATCAACGGCGGCATCGACTCGCACGCAGCGATTGCGCAAGGACTCGAACACGTCGATGGCGTCATGATCGGTCGTGCTGCCTATCACCATCCGTGGCTACTTGCCCAGGCGGAGGGCTATTGCTTCGTGGGAAAGGGCGCTCCACCGGCGACACGCTCGCGCGCCGAGGTTGTCGAGGCATTGGTGCCGTATGCCGAAGCGCAGCTTGCGCAAGGAGTAAGACTGCGTGCGATCGCGCGGCACGTGCTCGGTCTCTACCACGGTGCGCCGGGAGCGCGGGCCTGGCGGCGAATGCTCTCTGACGAGACCCAGCTCAAGGGCGCGGGTCCGGAACTGTTCTTGCGTGCGCTGCGCGAAGTTGAGTCCGGAGAGCTGGTCGCAGCCTCCGACTGACCACTACTTCAGCTCGTCCGCGATGTAGGCGCGGACAATGCTGTCGAAATTGGGGTCCGCCCGCATGCCAATTGCGGGGCCAAGTACCGGCGCGAAGCGCGTGGGCCAGGTGGCAACGATCCGATCGATCTCCGGATCGAGCTGCCACTTGACCCGATCGGCGACGACGTCGCCGGCAATGCGACGGAGCGCCGCAACGGCCTCATCGACGCGGACGCAGATTCCAGGCACATTGATCGAGCGCGTGTTCCCAAATAGTGCCGCGGGCGCCTCATGGCCGATGAGCAGGTTTGCAACTGCTGCACGCGGCGACGATACCCACACCTCCGTGCTCGCCGCGACGGGACACACAGTGTCGACGCCGGACAGGGGCTCGCGGATGACGCTGCTCGCGAATGACGACGCGGCTTTGTTCGGCTTGCCTGGCCGAACCGTTATCGTCGGCAGTCGCAATGAACGCCCGTCGATGTAACCCTTGCGCGTCATGTCGTAGACCAGAAACTCGCCGATCGCCTTCTGCGCACCATACGAGGTTTGTGGCGTTACCGGCGCGTCGTCGGGCACCGGATCGGGCAACGAGCCGCCGAAAACCGCGAGCGAGCTGGTGAATACGAACTTCGGCGGCCTGGAGAGCTGGCGACAGCGTTCGAGCAGCGCGCGTGTTGCATCGACGTTGACCCGCATGCCGACGTCGAATTCCGCTTCAGTCTGTCCACTCACGACCGCAGCGAGATGAAAGACGGAGTCAGTATCCGCAGTTACGACTCGCTCTATCAAGGCAGGATCCGCGAGGTCGCCGGTGACGACCGACACGCGTGGATCGGACAGGTTCGCGGGAACGACGTCCACGAGGATCAGCTCTCTCAGCGCGCGCGTTTCGCCGCGGGCATCGGTGAGCTTGCCGCGGGCGAGCGCTGCGCGGGCGAGGCGGCTGCCGAGGAAGCCGGCGCCGCCGGTCACGACGATGCGCATGGTCGCTCCAGGAGAAGGACTTGGGTTTAGGGCACTCGCCCAATCGAGCGGCACATTATAAGATGGCAGGCGGCTACCAACTTCAAGGAGCGCTCATGCCCCGCCCCATTCATTTCGAGATCCATGCCGAAAATCCGCAGCGCGCGATCAAGTTCTATTCGGACCTCTTTGGCTGGACGTTCAGCAAGTGGAGTGGCCCGCAGGACTATTGGCTGGTCAAGACCGGCGAAGCCGGTACGCCGGGCATCGACGGCGGCTTGTTGCCGCGCCGCGGTCCGGGGCCTATCGCGATGCAGCCGACCAATGCGTTCGTCTGCACAGTCGACGTCACCGATGTCGATGCCGCGATTCGCAGGGTCGGCGACGTGGGAGGAACGATTGTAGTACCGAAGATGCCGATCCCGGGAGTCGGCTGGCTTGCGTACGCAAACGACAGCGAGGGCAACATTTTCGGGATCATGCAGATGGACGCCAAGGCGGCATGACCGCAGCTGGGGTCGCCGATGCGCGGGTTGGGCGTGTCTGCGCCGCGCTCGCCGCCGGAACCAGCGCAGTCGTTCCCGATTTCCTGCCCGCGCCGGTCACTGCCGCGCTGGTGGCCACGGCGCGCCGCCGCGACGCCGCCGGCGAGTTCCGTGCCGCGCGGGTCGGACGCGGCGTGGACCGGATCGAGCGCAGCGACATCCGCGGCGATCGGACGCTGTGGCTCGACGAGCAGAAACCTCTGCTCGTCGAGAGGATGCTGTGGGACGCGCTGGAACGGCTGCGGTTCGCCCTCAACGAAACGACTTTCCTCGGGCTCTTTGCGTTTGAAGGTCACTACGCACTTTATCCGCCGGGAGCTTTCTATCGTCGGCACCGCGACCGTTTCCGCGATGACGATGCGCGGGTGGTTTCATGCGTGCTCTACCTCAACCAAGCCTGGACCGCAGCCGATGGCGGAGCGTTGCGAATCCACCTTTCCGGAACCAATGCGCGCGACGTCCTCCCGATCGGCGGCACCCTGGTGTGCTTTCTTGCCGATCAATATGAGCATGAAGTCCTGCCAGCGACACGCGAGCGGCTGTCGATTGCTGGTTGGTTCCGGCGCCGAAAACCGGCAAGCGAGTGCTAGAATCGTTGCGCTTCGGCGGGTGCGAACGACGCCCCGCTCTTTGCCATGTCCGCTGCATCATTTCCGCCCGAGACGCTTGTCATCGCCACGCGCCAATCCGCGCTCGCGCTCTGGCAGGCGCAATACGTCCGCGAACGCCTGCGCGTGCTCTACCCGTCGTGCCGCGTTGATCTCCTTGGCTTGACCACACAGGGCGATCGCACGCTCGATCAGCCGCTCGCGGACATCGGCGGCAAAGGGCTGTTCATCAAGGAGCTCGAGCAGGCGATGGCCGACGGCCGCGCCGATCTCGCCGTGCATTCGCTCAAGGACGTGCCGATGGACATCCCGGCTGGATTCCTGCTAGCGGCGATCATGGCGCGCGAGGACCCTCGGGACGCGTTCGTATCCAATGCGTATCCAGCGCTCGCCGCGCTCCCACCGGGGAGCGTCGTCGGTACATCGAGCCTGCGCCGCGAAGCGCAGCTGCGCCAGCGCTACCCGCACCTTGCTGTGGAGCCGTTGCGCGGCAACGTCAACACGCGGTTGCATCGCCTCGATCAAGGCAACCATGCTGCGGTCATTCTCGCCGCAGCCGGATTGAAACGCCTTGGCTTCACCGATCGCATCACGGCGTTACTCGAACCCGAAGACAGCCTGCCCGCCATTGGCCAGGGCGCAATGGCCCTGGAATGCCGTGCCGATCGCGCCGACGTTGCCGCGGCGCTCGAGGCGCTCGCTGACGCGGAGACGACGTTCGCGGCCACCGCCGAGCGTGCATTCGGCGGCAAGCTCGCGGCGAGCTGCCGCACGCCGCTTGCGGCATACGCGATCGCGCGAGGGGGCGGGCTTTGGCTGCGCGGCTTCATCGCCACCCGCGATGGTCGGCGGGCGTTGCAAGGCGAGCGTTCAATGGTCATCGCCGATGCCGGCGGCGCCGCGGCCCTCGGCGCAGCGCTCGGCGACGAGTTCCTCGCCCGTGGCGCGGCCACGATCCTGGCGGAAGCGGTGTGACTGGTATGCTCAACGGCGCGGGCGTGGTCATCACGCGCCCGGCGCGTCAGGCGGCCGGGCTTGCGCGTGAGGTCGCGACATTAGGTGGCAGACCGCTCCTGTTTCCGGCTATCGTGATCCTGCCGCCCGAGGATGATCGCGCGCTGCGCGAAGCGCAGCGGAGTCTCGCGCGTTATGACTTTGCCATCTTTGTCAGCGCCAACGCTGTCGAATATGGCGTTGGCGATCCCGCCGCATGGCCTGCGCATCTGGTTCCGCTCGCGCCAGGGCCAGGGACCGCTGCCGCGCTCGCGGCGGTCGGCATCGCCGACGTGCGGGTCCCGGCGACGACGATGGACAGCGAAGGGTTACTCGCCTTACGGGAACTCGCCGCGGTTGCGGGTCGACGCATCGTGATCTTTCGCGGCGCTGGCGGGCGCGAGCTCCTGCGCACCGCATTGGAAGCGCGTGGTGCCAGCGTCGTGCAGGTCGAATGCTACCGTCGCGCGCGGCCCACGGCCGGGGCCACCGGCCTGATTGAGGCCTGGCGCGACAAACGTGTCGACGCAGTGACGCTCACCTCCAGCGAGGGTCTCGACAACCTCTGGGCGATTTTCAGTGACGAGGGTCGCGCCTACCTCGCCGCGACGCCGGCCTTCGTGCCGCACCCGGCCATCGCCGACCATGCGCGCATGCTCGGCCTGCGTTCGGTGATTATTACGCCGCCGGCCGACGCCGGGCTCCTCGCATCGTTGCTAGAATACTTCGCCGCCCACCCGCGGTCGAGCTGAGTCGACACCATGCCTCCGGACATTCTCGTCACCGCGGCCCTGCCGCCATTCCTTTACGACCCATTGCGGACGGATTATCGCTGCCTCGACTACGCCGGATCGAACGACAAGGGTGCGCTTCTGGCCGCAGAGGGCGCGCGCATTCGCGGTCTCGTGCAGAGTGGCGGCACGGTCACGCCGCCCAAACTGCTCGACCAATTGCCCAAGCTCGAGATCATCTCCGTATTCGGCGTCGGCTACGACGGCGTGCCGGTCGCTTACTGCAAGGAACGTGGTCTTAAAGTCACCAACACCCCCGACGTGCTGACCGACGACGTCGCCGACGTTGCACTGGCCCTGATCCTCATGACCGGGCGCGGCTTCGTGCGCCTTAACCGTTTTGTCCATGCCGGCGAGTGGGAAAAGCGCGGGCCGGAACTGACGACCAAGCTCTCCGGGCGGAAGGTCGGAATCCTTGGCCTGGGGCGCATCGGCAAGGCGATCGCGGCGCGCGTCGCGGCAATGGGCATGAAGGTCGCATACACCGGGCGCAAGCCGCAGGACGTGCCCTACGAATTCGTACGCGACTTGAAGTCACTCGCTGCCGCTGTCGATTTTCTCGTCGTCGCCTGCCCGGGAGGCGAAGCGACGCGCAATATCGTCTCTGCCGAGGTCCTTGCCGCTCTGGGTAAGAAGGGGACACTGATCAACATCGCACGAGGCTCGATTGTCGACGAACCCGCGTTGGTCGCCGCGCTGAAGGCTGGTTTGATCAAGGCCGCGGGCCTTGACGTCTTCGTCGATGAGCCGCATATCCCGCCGGAAATGATGAGCATGGAAAACGTCGTGCTACTGCCGCACGTGGGCAGCGCGACGCGGGAGACGCGGCAGGCGATGGGCGACCTGTGCAAGGCCAACCTCGACGCGTACTTTGCCGGTAAGGGTGTATTGACGCTAATCCCGGAGCTCGCGTAGAGCCTCTCTGCGCTCGGGGACCAACACCGCCGCGAGTGAAGCGAGTACCAGGGCCAGCGCGACGAATTCGCTAGCCCCTGGGCGCTCGCCAAGCACGAGCATTCCGGAGACAACGCCAACCACCGGCACCGGCAGTGACGACAGCGAGCTCACCACCACGGGCAATGTACGCGCCATGCGAAACCACGCCCAGTATGCAATCGTGCCGGCAAAGAAGATGTTGTAGAGCACGGCGAACCAGGTGACGCTGGACATCGCCGCGAGTGCCGCGAGCGGATGCGGGTCGAAGAACGGTGCAGCGATTGCGAGCGGCAGCCACCCGAGCAACATCATCCACCCCGTCAGCGTGTTCTGGGGCAACGGCAGCGCCCAGCGGCGCAGCAGCACGGTTCCGATGGCCCACGACACTGCGGCACCGATGATCAGGAGCGCGGCGACGGGCGCGCGCCGTACGCTGACGATCTCGTCGCCCAGCAGGACCACCATGCCGCCCATGCCGACGAGCAGGCCCACGAGCTTGCGCCGCGAAAGCGGCTCGTGGAGAAGCCAGAACGAAAACAGCGCACTCCAGATCGGTAGTGTGTAGGCCAGAATCGCCGACCGGCCGGCGGGCATTTGCTGGATGCCGAACACGATCAGGCAGTTCCAGCCGGTGATATTGAACAACGCAAGGACAGCGACTCGAGGCCACAGCGCAGGCGCTACGCGTATCGATTCGCCGGAGAATTTTGCAATAAGGAGCAAGCCCAGCGCGGCAAACGGCAGTGTCGTGGCCCGAAACGTTAGCGGCGCCAGTCCGGTGACGCCAAGCTTGAGCACCGGCCAGTTGCAGCCCCATACCAGCGTGAGGATGACGACCAGTAGCAGACTCGACGCTGGCACCGCCTGTCGCGCGGTGTGCGTGCGGTCCTGCTCGCTCACGCCTGTGCGCCGTATTTGGACTGATGCAATGCGCGCGCCTGCGTAACCCACTGGTCGCGCACGATGCGGCCGGGAAACTCCGGCAGCTTGGCATCGAATTCGGCAATGTCACGATCCGTCCAGTGTGCGATCTGCCGGAACGTTGCGACGCCGAGGCTGTGTAGCATGCGCTCCAACACCGGCCCGACTCCGACGATAAGCTTCAGGTCGTCGGGCTCGCCGACACCCGCGAGGATCGGCGGCGGTGCGTTGCTCTCGATATCGATGACCAGCTGGCGGTAACGCGCGGTTTCCCCGCGTGCATCGGCCAGATCGCGGAACAGCGCTGCGCGCTCACGGGCAAGCTCCGCGAGCCTGCCGGTCGTGGCCTCGTAATCGGCGAGGCGACGGCGCAGCGCATAGGCTTCGCTGTCGCGACTGCGGATGATGCGCGCCTTTTCGCTGCCGATACCGCCGCTGTCATGCTCGCCGTCCGCCGCAGGCTCGACCGAAACGGTGGCAGGCGCGACCGGGGAAGGTGCTCTCGGCTGCGGCACGAACTCTGCGGCTCTGGCGCGCTGCGTTGCGCCAAACCAGTAGCCGGCGACCGCCGCGATCGCGACTAGAACAATGAGCGAGAAAATGATCACGATCCGGCAAGCGTCTGGTCGCAGCGGGAGTCGCCCGACCGATGAGATCTGCATTCTAGTCGAGCCCGAGCCGCGCGGCCAGATGTACCGCGGGTCAGGCGGTTAACCCTGCTACAATCGACGACCGCCCCGCGTATCCCGCCTGCACGATCCATCATGGCCGCTCCCCAGGACGAAGCCCGAACGGCCGCGCCCGCAGCGGCGCAGCCGTACCCGTCCGCGCCGGCGGGCAAAACGCGCGATTCAGCGTGGTGGCGCCGCTGGCTGCATAGTGCGCTCTTCGCGGGCCTGGCTTTGGCGGTCGCCGCGATCGCGATCAATGCGTACAACCGCGATCGGCAACTGCGCATTGAGCTTGCCCAACGGCTGGCGGAGCAGGACGCCAGCGAAAAGGTAATTCGCGCGGCGGTGCAATCCGCCCAGGACGAGCTGCGCGACGCACAGGCGAAAATTGCATTGCTGGAAAATCGCCTCGCCGAATCGCAGACGCAGCAGGCCGCGCTGGAAGCGTTGTACCGCGAACTCGCACCATCGCGTGACGAGTGGGCGTTGACCGAGGTCGAGCAGGTGCTCCTGCTCGCCAGCCAGCAGTTGCAGCTCGCGGGCAACGTGTCGGCGGCGCTCGCTGCATTGCAGATCGCCGACGCCAAGTTGCAACGCCTCGACCGCCCGCAGTTCGTACCGCTACGCCGCGCGCTCGCGCGGGATATGGACCGATTGAAGGCCGTGCCCTATGTGGATGTGCAGGGATTGTCGCTACGGCTCGACCAGGCAATCGCTGCCGTGGATGTGCTGCCCCTGGCGCTGGAGGAGCGCTTGCCGGCGCCGGCGCAGGAACCCGCGCCTAAGGACGAGCCGGGATGGCGCCGCTTTCTGAGCGCGGCCTGGCAGGACTTGCGGCAACTGGTGCGCGTCGAGAATCTCGATCGTCCGGAGGCACCACTGCTCACGCCACCGCAGCAATTCTTCCTGCGTGAGAACCTGAAGCTTCGCCTGCTCGCTGCCCGCTTCGATCTCCTGTTTCGCGATCAGGCGAATTTTCATGCTGACCTCGCGGCCGCGGACCTGTGGCTGAAGAAATACTTTGACACTCGGGCGAAACCGGTGCAGTCGCTGCAGACCCTGCTCAAGGAAGTGCGCGCCACCGACATGACCACCGAGTTGCCGGGACTCGCGGGCAGCCTCGATGCGGTGCGCGTGCTGCAGCTTGCGCGTGAGAAGCGCACCCGCTGAAGGCGCGCCCCAGCGATGCGCTTTCTGTTCTGGTTTCTGCTGCTGGCCATCGCTGCGGTGGTCGCGGCGCTCGCGGCGAAGCTCAACAGCGGTTACGCGCTCTTGGTGGCGCCACCGTACCGCATCGAGCTGTCGCTCAATCTTCTGCTCATCCTGATCGTACTTGGTTTCGTTTCACTCTATCTTGGAATACGCCTTGTCACACGCACCATGCAACTGCCGGCGCAGGTTCGACTGTGGCGCCGGCAACAGAAAGAGCAGCGTGCACGGGCGAAACTCGACGCCGCAATCGTCGCGTTGCTCGAGGGACGCTATGGGAAGGCCCAGCAGGAAGCCAGGGAGGCACTGGCGCTGCCGTACTCGTCGGGTTTGGCGGCGCTCGTCGCCGCGCGCGCAGCGCTCGACGTGCGCCAGTTTGACGTCGCCGAAGGGTTCTTGTCTCGGCCAGAGGCTCAAGCCACGAGCCTCGCGGTGCCACGGCTGACGCTCTCGGCTGAGATCGCCCTGGAGCAGGAGCAGCCTCAAGAAGCGCTGCGGATTCTCGACGCGCTGAAACGCGAGGCTGGCCTGCATACGGCGGCACTGCGACTCGAACTCCGCGCGATGCAGACGGCGCGCCGCTTCGCGGACATCCCACCACTAGTCGAGCAACTGGTCAAGCGCGGCGTGTTCGACGCGGCGCAGGCAGAGCAGCTCAGGATCGCAGCGCAGCGCGAGCACTTGCGTGCACTGGCACACGACGCCTCGGGCTTGCGCAGTACCTGGAATCGTCTGCCGGAAGCGACTCGCACGCAGGCGCAGATTGCGCGCGCCGCAGCGCTGAGCTTCCTGCAACTTGGCGGCGATCGCGAGGCGGTTGAGATCGTCGCGCGCAGCCTCGACCGCGAATGGAATACCGAGCTGGTCGACCTTTACGGTGAATGCCGATTGGGCGACCCTACGCATCAACTCGAGCAGGCCGAACGCTGGCTTGCTGCACACGATCAAGACGCGACGCTTTTGCGCGTGCTGGGAACCCTCTGTCAGCGCCAGCAGCTCTGGGGCAAGGCGCAGTCATACCTCGAAGCGAGCCTTGCGGTCGAAAACCAGTGGCGCACGCAGCTTGCATTGGGCGAAATGCTCGGCCGACTCGGCAGGAACGACGAGGCCAACGCGCACTTTGTTGCCGCCCTCAAGCTTGCGACCGAAGAACTGCGGCGTCGCTAAATCGTGGGGGAGCTAGCGCGGTCGGCCAGCTTTGAGATCGAAGGCGGCGATCTGCTCGTCGCGAAAGACGGGCGTCCCGAGCACGGCCTCGATCGCCGGCAAGCACGCTGCAACGTCGGGCCATTCGACTTGGGTATCAGGCGGCGTCTTCCATGGCTTAAGGTGCATGACCAGGTAATCTGCGCCATAGGTGTTGCCGGCCAGAATCATGCTCAGATGGACAAATTCGCTGAACCGCAGTGCCGTCACCGTCGCCGGATACTCGCCGAATTCACGTACCCCGCAGACCGGGGTAACGAGCCCGATCTTTATGTACTGACGATGGACCTCCTGGTACCACGGTTGCGGATTGAAATTCGACTCCAGGCGCCATGGCGCCTCGATCAGCGTTAGCGTGCGCGGGGGAATTTGCGCAAGCTGGCGATAGAACGCCGGGATCGGATCGCGAGGTACTTCCTGTACGTAGGGATTGTGGGCTGGGTCGTAATCGTACTGAAAGCGCAGATGACCCATGAACTGGTTCGGATTGTAAAGATAATCGGGCATGGGGCCGGCCCACCACAGCAACGCTGCCAGCGCGATCCCGAAAAGGGGTTGGAGCGCAGGCCATCGCAACGGCTCGACACACGCCACGATGCCTTCGGCGAGTAAGAGCAGCAGGAACGGCAGCGCCGGCAGCACGTAACGGGCAAATACGGCGGGATGGTGGATCCATTGCGGCCTCGCCGCCGCAATCGCAATCGTGGCGCCGAGCATGGTGGTGGCGAGATACTTGGCCCAATCGCGATCGCGCTGCCACAGTCGATAGGCGCCCAAGCCGACGAGCAGTGCGAGGCCGAAAAGCAGCGCAGGCTGGGTGATCCCGAAAAGCATGAGCAGCGTGCGATAGCTGCTTTCCGCCGTGATCGAGTGCGTGCCTGCCTTGGCCCAGAATCGGCCCCAATCGTTGATGAGCGGAGGCAGCAGGGCGGCAGCCAGTGGAATCGCGGTGCAGATGCCGAGCAGAATCAGGCGGCGAAGTCCAGACCAGTCTCTCGCGGCTCGGATTGCTCGCCGCCCGGCGAGCGACTCGTAAATGCCGAAGTACGCGAACGGCAACAGCGTGAACGGCAGCGTCACGGGATGCAGCCAGCCGGCCAGAAATGTCGCGGCGAGGTATGCCAAAGCCCAGTTTCGCGTCGATCCGTCGCGCTGCCACCAGCGATAGAAGGCCACAATCGCCACGTACGTCAGTAGACTGGTGAGCGCGTACGGCCGGGCCGTCCTGCTGTGATAGACAAGCAGTGGCGAGATCGCGAGCAATGCGACCCAGGTCGCGCGCACCGCGGGCGACGACTCCCGTCGCAACAGGAGTGGAGTAACGCTGAGGAGCGCGATGCCGGCGAGAAGCATCGGCAGGCGCATCACCCATTCCGTCAGGCCGCCATGGAGCGTGAGGAACCGGTAATAGAGCGTCAACGGAATGCTGTGATCGGCGAAGCCGAAGCTCGTCGCAATCCCGATCGCATCGGAATGAAGCACTTGGTGCACGGCGTGCCACTCGTCATCGAGCAGAACCTGCGTGCGTAGTTGGTACCAGCGTAGCCACGTGCCGACGAGGATCGCCAGCGCAAGCACGAACGACCACACGCCGGCGGCCCGCGGCGTTTCCGCCTTGCCATTCCAAGTCATGTCGCCGGAGCCCGCGCTTTCGCCGCCGCTTCAAGCCTAAGCTCGGGCCGGTCCGAGAAAATGCGCGGCCGGGCGAGCCGCCAGCGCCAGAGCAGGTACTGGAGGCTTGTCCACAGCACGCCGAAGCCGTAGACAACCGAGCGGCGAAAGCTGATCTCGCTGCCCTCCTCGAAGTACCGCGTGGGGCAGGAGATCTCCCCAATGCGCATCCGAAACGCGTGCGCCTGGATCAGCATCTGGTTGTCGAAGATGAAATCCGGTGAATTGGCGGCCAGGGGCAGCGTCTCGATGACACGGCGCGCGAAGGCGCGGTAGCCAGTATGAAACTCGGACAGCTTGGTGCCGACCAGCAAGTTCTGAAGCGCCGTAAGAACGCGATTTGCGATGTACTTGTAGCGCGGCATGCCACCGGCAAGCGCCGTGTTGCCGAGAATGCGGGAGCCGATAACGACATCGTAGACGCCAGACGCAACCATTGCCGCCATGGGCGTGATGAGCCGCGGGTCGTACTGATAGTCAGGATGCAGCATCACGATGATGTCGGCGCCCGCAGCCAACGCCTCGGCATAGCAGGTTTTCTGGTTGGCGCCGTAACCGCGATTCTCCGCGTGCCGGTGCGCGATGATCCCAAGCCGCTGCGCGACCGTGAGGGTCGCGTCGTCGCTCGCATCATCGACCAGCAACACGACGTCGACCACGTCGTGGGGAATCGACCGGAAGCAGTCCTCTAGCGTCTTCTCGGCACGATACGCCGGCATCACGACGACGATCTTTTGTCCGTTCAGCATGGGGTCGTAGGCAGCCGAGGATGGGCAATCGCGTCGGTCCGGAACGCGACAGATGATACACGCGCCTTGACGGGCGTCGTGGCAAGCCTGTCGAGCGACACCGCCTGGTCCCCCGGGCCGAGTCGGGGACGGGCGGCGGTAGAGCCCGAACGCTTGCTCCGCAGGCCGTTCCCGTGTTCAATTCGCACGGCCCCAGGACTCGCCAACCATGCTTTTCAACAGCTACGAGTACCTGATTTATTTCCTGCCGCTGTCCCTGGCGATCTATTTCTTGCTCGGCCGCAGGGCGGCATGGGCGACAGCCTGGCTCGTTGCCGCGTCGCTGTTCTTCTACAGTTGGTGGAACCCGAGGTATTTGCCGTTGATCCTGGCGAGCATCGCCTTCAACTTCGCCGTCGGCCGCGCGTTGCGTCGTCGTCCGCGGCGCGCCAAGGCGTTGCTCGCGTTCGGCGTGGCCGCCAACCTTATCCTGCTCGGTGTGTTCAAGTACGCCGACTTCGCCGTGCGCAATGCCGCCGACCTGAGCGGGCTGCCACTGGCGTTGCCGCACATTGTTCTGCCGCTGGGTATCAGCTTCTTCACGTTCACGCAGATCGCGTATCTGGTCGACGTGGAACGCGGCAAGGCGCGCGAGCCCAGCCTCGTCAACTACGCGCTGTTCGTCAGCTTTTTTCCGCATCTTCTCGCAGGGCCGATCCTGCATCACAGCGAAATGATGCCGCAATTCGCCTCCGCGACGAACAAGCGGCCACAGAGCTTTCATCTCGCAGCCGGGCTGTTCCTGCTCGCGATTGGGCTGGTTAAAAAGGTTTGCATCGCGGACCCGCTCGCGCCAGTCGTCGCAGCCGGCTTCGACCATCCAGACGCCATCTCCGCCCTGACGGCCTGGGTAGCGGTGCTCGCCTACACGTTGCAGATCTACTTCGATTTCAGCGGCTACACCGACATGGCGCTCGGCGCCGCGCGGATGTTCAACATCCAAATGCCGATAAATTTCAATTCGCCGTATCACGCGACAGACATTCGCGCGTTTTGGCAGCGCTGGCACATCACGCTGTCGCGCTTTCTGCGTGAGTACCTCTACATCCCGCTGGGCGGCAATCGCCTTGGCGAAGGCCGAACAGCGGTCAACGTGATGGCGACTTTCCTCCTGGGCGGTTTCTGGCACGGCGCCGCATGGACCTTCGTCGCCTGGGGCGCCCTGCACGGCTGCGCGCTCATCTGCCTGCGGCTCTGGGAGCGCCGGGGCCTGCATCTGCCGCGCATGATTGCTTGGGCAGTCACGTTCCTGTTCGTGATGGTGAGCTGGGTGTTTTTTCGCGCCACTACGCTTCCGGCGTCAATCGCGATGCTGCGCGCAATGGTCGGTGCCAACGCGGGGGAAGCGACGTGGCACGACCTGGAGCGTTATGCGCTCGTGCCGGACGCGCAGACGTGGGCGCCCGCGCTGCTGATCCTCGCCGTTGGGCTCGTCGTGGTCGCATTGCGTCGAAACTCGAACGACATGGCGCTCGGTTTTCGCCCAACCTGGCTGCGCGGCATGGCGACCGCTGCGGGGCTCGCGTGGTCGGTGCTGCAGCTCGGTAAAGTCGCGCCATTCTTGTACTTCAATTTCTAATGGAACTGCCGCCTTCTCCCGGTTCCTCGGTCGAGCGCGCGAGCTCTATTTGGTTCGCGGGAGTGCTTGGCGTCGTGGTCGCCTGCCTGGTCTCGGTGGCGACCTTCCTCGTGTGGATCGATCCCTTTCAGCAATACCACCTGGCGACACGTTATCCACCCCGCTTTTATTTCCTCCACCACCGCTACATCGACCCCGGGCTCGCCAAGAACCAGGCGTACGACACCGTGGTGAGCGGCTCATCGATCATGGAGAACACCCGCAACGATTTCGTCGCTCGAGTCTGCGGCGGCTCGGCGGTGAATCTTTCGATGCCTGCAATGAGCGCCTCGGAACAGCGCCTGATGCTCGAGACCGCGCTCGCCCAGCGTCAGTTGCGGCGCGTTATTGCGGTTCCGGATTTCAACGAATTTTCCGGTGGCGTCGACGAACGCCAGGACATTGCCGGACCGCTGCCGAGATATCTTTACGACCGCAATCCATTCAATGATCTGCCGTACCTGCTGTCGTGGGACGTCTTGGTGAAATCGTGGCGCATCATCACCGGCGATGCGACTGAACGTTTTACCTCCGATCCCAACGCGGCATGGTTCTGGGGCGACGTCAAGCATTTCGGACGCGACGAAGTGCTGCGAGGACTGGACCTGACGCATCTCAACGCACGCTACGACCAGCCGCAGCGCACCATCGAAGGCATGCGTGCCAGCTTCGACCACAACTTGTTGCAACTTTTCCGCGGCCATCCGGAGACGGAGTTCGATGTCGTCTGGCCGCCGTACTCGATCCTCGTCTGGATAGACTTTACGCAGCGCAATCAGCTGCAGCTGACCTTGGAATTCAAGCGCTACGTATTCGAAGCCACGCGGGGCCTCACCAACGTGCATATCTTCGATCTGCAGGCCGAGCGAGCGATTACCCACAACCTCGATCGATACACCGACCTCTATCACTTTGATCCCGCGGTCAACGAATGGCTCGTCGAATCTGCGTGCAAGGGCCGCAATCGTGTTGACGACAGCAATCTCGGCGAGTTCGAGCGGCACTTGCGAGAGCAGATCGCTGATGTCAACACGCCGGCGGGACTCGGCGCACTAGCGGCGGGTCGCGACGTCGAGCGCGAAGATCGCGCCCGGTGAATACGTCGCCCACCCACAACGTGCATTGGCGTGGCGTCGCAGGATTCGCGGCCGTGCTTGCGGCGATCACATTCACACTCGTCGCTTATCCAAGTTTGCGCGCGAGTTGGTACGGAGCCAGCTCATTTCAGGACGACACCTTCTACTATCTGGTAACTGCAAAGAATTTCCTGCGGCTGGGGGTCTTCACGTTTGACGGCAGCAATTCCACGAACGGCTTCCAGCCATTGTGGATGGTGGCGGTTGTGACACTGTTCAAGCTGGTGGGGCCGGATTCGGCGCTGGAGTTGCAGATCTTCGCCGTGAACATCCTGGAAAAGGTTCTGCTTGGTGCGACTGTTGCGGCCAGCATCGGGTTCTACGTTTACTCCAGCCGCCGAAATTTGCCGTGGGCCACCGGGTATCTCGGGCTTCTGCTTGTGCTCCTGTGCCCTTTCTACTTCGTCTTCGATCAAGGGATGGAGACGACGCTGGCAGTGTTGCTGTTGTTGATCGTGATCTACGCGTTCCTTTCGGACTCTTTTCCGCTCCTTGGGCTTGCGCTCGCACTCCTGTTCCTGACCCGGCTCGACACTGCCGTCTTTGTGGCCACACCGCTTGTGTTGTGGATGCTGCTAAAGGCGCGGCAGACAGGCAAACATTGCTGGCTCGGGATCGCAATCTTCCTGGTAACGTTCTGCAGCTATGTGGCCTTGAACCTCGCCGCGACCGGACATGCGGTCCCGATCAGCGGTGCGCTCAAGTCTTCATTTCCCCACGTGCGTTGGCAAGGTGCATTCTTCACCGAGCCGATAAATCTCGCTCGGATGTTCGGCTGGATGTCATTGCTCCGCGGCATCAATATCGTCGAATGTGCTGGGCTCGTCCTGCTGGGCCTCGTTCTGACCGCGCTTGCGCGGCCAGCCGGCGAAATACGCAACAAGCTTCTCTTGCTCGCCACGATCGCAACGCTATTGCTAGCCAACCTCCTCATGTTCCAGAAATGGGACAAGAGCATCGATCCGCGCTATTTGGCATTGCCGATGTCGGTTGCGTCGATATTCGTTGCCAACGCTTTTGCCAGCGCCACCGGTCGAGTGGCGTCTTGGCTCGAAGCGCGCGCGGCGCCCGCAACTCGAGCCACAGCGAAGGCAGGGACGGATGGGCTTTCCAAACACACGCCGGCGATTGTCTCGGCGCTTCGCGCCATGCCGGTCGCCGTGATTTGCGTCCTTTTGCTGGGTGAAGCGGGAGCGCGCCTTTCCAGAGTCCATGCCGATGCCGATCGTCATGAAGATCCCATTCGACGGATCTTTCTCGAGGTCAGTCGCGTCCTGCCGCCAGATGCAGTTGTCGCCGGAACCGACGTTGGCGCATTGTCATTCTGGACCCAGCGCAAGGTGATAAACCTGGACGGCGTTATCAATAATTTTGAATACCAGGAGTATCTCCGCGCGGGCAGGCTGCGCGACTACTTGCGCGAGCGAGGTGTGACGTACCTGGCAACGGCGCTGTGGGACCGGGAGCAGACTTACACCGGGCGACCGATCGAGCCGATGTACCGACAGGTTCTTGACCCCGCGGCAGAGCGCGGGGTCGACTACGTCAAGCACGAGTTCTTTGTCTACTCGTACCTGTATGGCGTCTACTCTGACGCGGTAACACTCGGTCCGCGCGACGAGGTCTACCGGATATTCCTGGGCAAGAACGGAGTAGCAGACACGACCTACGTGGTGTACCGCTTTCCTGGTTGAAGGCAATCACAATCGGTAGCGAGCTTACGTGGACCCCCGCCCAAGCGGTCGTAACTTCACCGCGATCTTGCGCCTTGAATACGCGGCAACCGTGGTGCTCGCCGCGGTAACGGTGTTGATGTGCGTCGTTTTCTTTGCCCTGCCAGCGGATGACGCCTATATCGTCGCGCGTTACGTGCGGCAGCTCTACGAGGGACACGGTCTGGTCTTCAATCCCGGTGAACAGATCAACGCCATCACGTCACCGCTCCTGACACTCGTGCTCGCTATCGTTTACCTCGTCGGCTATGAACCAGTAGATCTATATCGAGTCGTGGCCATGGCGCTCACTGCCTGGACGCTCGTCGCGATCACCCGCAGGGTCTACCCCGTCAAGACCGACCGGCTGCTGTTCCTCGCCCTGACTTTGGCCTCGCCCTTCGTCTGCTTCTGGTCCGTCGGGGGCCTCGAAACGCCGCTGCTGCTGTGTTCATGCTCATGGCTGACCTGGTTCGCGCTATCGGCAAATGCGGATAACGGCCAGCGGCGAGCAGTGCAGATTATCGGGCTGGCGACGGTCGCGGTCCTCACCCGATACGACAGTGTGCTGTACGTCGCGCCCGTGGCGGTGGTCTGCCTCGTGCGGTATCGACGCGACGCACGCGTCGTCGGTTCGGCAATTGTCTGCGCCTGCGTGGTCTTGGCATGGGTTGCGCTCACTTACGCGTACTACGGCGATGTGTTACCGACGTCTTTCTACGTCAAAGTCTCTGGCGATGCAACGATCGACGAGATCATGCGCGGCGCCGGGTATGCACTTAGCTTCGGCGTACTGGCGCTCGTCGTGCCGGTCTTCGCATTGCGCCTCGGAAAGCGACAACCCTTGGAAGGGGAACGGCGAACCACCTTCAGGATGCTTGTGCTGGGCACCGCAGCGGAAACCGCGTACGCGGTGTTGGCCGGCGACAAGCACATGTTGTACGCGTACCGGCTATTTGTGCCCTACTTGCCATCGCTGGTTTTGCTGGTCTCGAATGCCGGTGCAGGTCGCCCGCATTTGGTGGCCGCCCAGAGTCATGCGGTGGTCTGGGTGGGTCTGTGCTTGGCGTACCAGACACTGATGGCGGCCTGCCTCTACTACCTCAGCGAGAATCCAAACCTCACACTGGTATTTCGCCACCAGCAGGTGGGCAATGAAACTTACGAATTCTCCACCATCGGCGCGAGATATACCCGGCCGTTCTTGGCGGCTGTTCGTACATCGGCAAAGGAAATCGAGGCGCATTGGGCGGGGGTTGCCGCGAAGAAGACGCGTCCGATGAGGATCGCCGTGCTCACCGGCGGCACGTTGCCATACCTTTTGCCAAGCGCGTATGTGCTCGAAACGCTCGTGAGCTATCGACATCGGTGCACTGGGAATCTATCCTCTTTCGCCGACTACGCCCAGGTCGTTCAAAACGCGGATGCGCCATCGTCAGAGACAGTATTGTTCGGTCGTGAAGACACGTGGAGGTTGATCAGCAAGCACGAGATCACGGTGAACGGCCTGCAGGGAAAGCCATACCGCTTGCGGGTGGATATCTGGTATCAAGAGCATCCGGTGCCGCCGGTCTTTCCGCCCCGGGTCGACCAGCCGTGCAGGGGAGCGTAGGGTGTTGCGGGTGGCGATAATGAACAACGCCAAATGAACGGGCAAAAAATGCCGCTCGTAGCCTGGATACGGGCGATGCGACCGCACCAGTGGGTCAAGAACTTGCTCCTGTTCGTGCCACTGGTGGCCGCGCACAAGGTTACCGACCTGCAGGCGTGGCTACACGCAACGCAGGCGTTTCTAGCCATGTGCCTGGCGGCGGCGGCAATTTACATGGCGAACGATCTGCTCGACCTGGAAGCTGACCGTGCCCACCGCTCAAAGGCACGCCGGCCCCTGGCGAGTGGAGAACTACCGGTTTGGGCAGGGCTCTGGGGCATACCTTTGCTGCTTGGTGGCGCTTGGTTGACCGCGCTCTCGCTCCCGGACAGCTCTCTCAGTTGGCTTGGCGCTTATGCGGCTATTGCGCTTGGCTACTCGTTGTGGTTCAAACGCTTCGCTATCGTCGACGTGCTCATTCTAGCCACGCTGTACACGGTGCGACTGGTTGCGGGAGCCGCAGCAATCTCGGTCCCGATGTCCGCCTGGCTGCTGGCGTTCTCGATGTTTTTCTTCCTGAGTCTGGCGCTGGTGAAGCGGTATGACGAGATTGATGCCAGCAGGCGAGAAGGTGGTCCGGTGGCAATTCGCGGGTACCTCGTTGCTGACCTGGAGATCGTCGGCGCTTCGGGCATTGCCAGCGGCTATCTGTCGGTGCTCGTCATGGCGCTGTACACGAACAGCCGCGAAGTTACCGTGCTATACGCACATCCAGAATGGTTGTGGGGTTTCTGTCCGCTGCTGCTTTTTTGGATCAGTCGCCTATGGCTGCACGCACATCGTGGCGAAATGCACGATGAGCCCATTCTCTTTGCAACGCGGGACTGGTCGAGTTACGCTGTGCTCCTGGCGCTGGGCGCAATCATGTTTCTTGCGAGCTGATGCCTGAATCTCCGCCGCCGGCATGGCGGTGTGCCATCCCCTTCGCTAGATATTGAGGCGGCTGAGAATCGCGCTGGGCAGGGCGCGTATTGCGAACATGATCGGTCGCCAGAACCACGGCGCGTAGATGACGCTCTTGCGCTGCTCGATTGCCCGGCACACCGCCGTTGCGATCCGCTCGGGTGCAACCCAGAGCATGCCCTTGGCGAATCCTGCGGTCATCGGGGTGTCCACAAACCCAGGCTTGACTGTCAGCACATGCACGCCGGAGGGTCGGAGCCGCGCGCGAAGGCCGTCGCAGAACACTGCGACACCGGCCTTTGCTGCGCCATAGACGTAGTTGCGGCGCCTGCCGCGGTCGCCGGCGACTGAGCCTATAACCACAAGGCTGCCCTGCCGTTGTTCCACCAGTCTTGACGCCGCCGCCATAGACAGGCTCATGACACTCGCCAGGTTCGTGTCGATCGCCCGTCGCAATTCGGCGACGTTGTTCTCACAACCTTCCTGGTCCGGTAGCGTGCCATGGGCGATCAGCACGATATCGAGTCGCCCAAGTTCGCCTACGGCGCGGTCGATCAATTCTCGATGACCGGCGAAATCGTTGAGATCTGCGGCGAGGGTAAGTATCTTCGTAGCACCGCGAACGGACAGGTCCGCGGCATTCGCTTCCAGTTTTGGCCGGTCGCGCCCGACCAGGACCAGGCTGGCCCCCTCCCCGGCGAACCGACGGTCAATCGCGTGCGCAATCGCCGACGTTGCACCAAAGACCAGGACATTGCGCGCCATGGCGAGGTTAGGCCGCAAATGCACCAGCTGTACGCCGCCAGAAGCTGGAGGAGAACCTGGGGTCAATGTACGGCACCAGGTCGCGCCAGGCGGGGTATCCGGCATTGAAGTTCGCCGGCGTCATGCAACTGTCCTTGGCGGGGTAGATGCGTCCCCCATATCTCATCACGATGTCCTGGCACCTCTCCAGCAGCGCACGCGTGCCTGGCCCGCGACTTGGAAAGTCCAATGCGACGGTAATGCCGGGTTGCGGGAACGAGAGTAGTCCCGGCGAACGTTGGCCGCCAAAGCGCTTCAGCACGGACAGGAAGGAACCTTCGCCGCTGGATGAAATTGCCTGCAGGAGGTCTGCCGCGCCTTGCAGGCTCGCCTCCACAGTAAAGACGCATTGAAGCTGCATGAACCCCATCTGGCCATAGAGGCGATTCCAGTTGCGGATCGCATCGAGGGGAAACAGAAACGAATCCATTCTCAGCTGGCGAATGCCGCGGCCACGCTTTGCAGCATGATAGGCCCTGTTGAATAGTCTCACGGCTGCCGGATTGAGCAGCCATCCGGGCATGGCGCGCGGCACTGCGAGACGCGGATGGGGCCGCTTCTGCGCCAGAGTACCGTCGAACTCGTCGAGAGGCCGGGCGCGGCTGAAGATGCCCCGCAAGCGGCCGCTGTCGTACGAGTAGCAATCGAACCAAGCCACGGTATATTCGAAATCTCGATCCGATTCTTCAGACAGGCTCCAGAACGACTCGAGGCTGCTGAACGGAATGTCTTCGACCTCGAGCAGCGCACTATTGATTTTCCTCAGCCTAAGCTGCGCCCAAGTGATCAGGCCAGTCAGCCCCAATCCGCCTATCGTCGCGCGAAACCATCCTTGGTTGTCCTGCTCCGAACAAGTCAACCGCTCGCCATTCGAGCGAAGCAGTTCGAATTTGATGACATGGTTTCCGAACGTCCCTACGCGGTGGTGATTCTTGCCGTGGACATCATTCGCGATTGCTCCTCCCACGGATACAAACTGCGTTCCAGGCACGACTGGCAAGGACCATCCCACCGGCAAACAAGAGTCAATGATGTCACCGAGAGTGACGCCGGATTCGCAGGTGACGATCCCTTCAGCGGCATCAAATTCGATAAACCTGTCCAGTCTGCAGGTCGCGAGGACCAATCCTTCGGAGTTCAGACAGCAGTCGCCATAGCTACGGCCGCGGCCGTGCGGCAACACGCTGCCGCCACTCGCCGCAGGCAGCGGATCGGTGCGGTTCCAGAGGGTGATGCCGGCCTGCGCCCGGGCGGGCAATCGGCCCCAGGATTCGAATGCATCGCGACGCGGACGCCGAAAGCCGGCGTCGGCGGCCGTGATTGGACGCTCCGTGCGGTTCATGAAACTGGCAGCTGAGGCTCGACAGCGTAGGTGAACGAATCGGCGAAGAACTCCGCAACGGGCAAGCCGCGCTCTGCAGTAAAGTCTTGTTTCGCGGCACTGATCATCGCCGGACCGCCGCAGGCGTAGGCCTGGTAGCCTGTTAGGTCCGGAAAATCGGCCATGACGGCCTTGTGCACCAGCCCGGTACGACCTGACCACCGGTCCTCGGGCAAGGGATCGGACAGCACCGGAATAAATCGGAAGTTGCGATGCTGCGCCTGCCACCTTTGGGGGAGATCGGGCAGATAGAGGTCGCGCAAGCTGCGCACCCCCCAGTAGAGCGCGATCGGGCGCTGCAGGGCGTGGTGCAGGGCGTGCTCGATGACTGCCTTGATCGGCGCGAAGCCGGTGCCGCCGGCGACGAAGATCAGCGGCTTGTGGGATTCCTCGCGCAAATAGAACGTTCCCAGCGGTCCTTCGAAGCGCAGGATTTCACGCCCCTTGTACTCGTTGAAGAGAGCGTCGCTGAAGAACCCTCCTGGAAGGTGGCGGATATGCAGCTCGAGCAGCGCGTCGGCCTCCGGCGGAGTGGCGATCGAAAAGCTGCGCCGGCGACCGTCTTTCAGCAACAGATCGATGTACTGCCCGGCAAGGTACTGCAACCGCTCGTTTGCCGGCAACTTCAGCGATACGATAGCAACGTCGGGCGCAACCTTGTCGATCTTCTCAATCCGACACGGCAGCTTGCGGATCTGGATGTCGCCGGCGCGTCGTACCTCGCGCACTTCGATAACGAGCGAGGTCCTCGGTCTGGCCACGCAGAACAACGCCAACCCTTGCGCCTTCTCGGCGTCGGTCAGCGTGGCCGGCTGGTGCGCGCCGTAATCGACCTCGCCGTCGAGAATCTTTCCCTTGCACGAGCCGCAGGCGCCGTTGCGGCAACCATAAGGAATCATCAGGTCAGCGCGCATTGCGGCGGCGAGCACCGTCTCGCCTTCGTCGCAGGCGAAGCTGTGGGCGCTGGGTTTTATGGTAATCTGCAACGGCATTGCTGAATCCGCTACCAGGGTGGTTTCGCGCTGGGCACGAGAGTGATACGGGTACTGTTGATCGGCTGCGGCGACATCGCTTTGCGCTCTGCCGAGTTGCTGCGGGGCAGAGTCCGGCTCTATGGCCTCACCCGAAGGCCTCAAGACGTTGCTCGGCTGCGCCATCGCGGTATCGTCCCGATCGTCGGCGACCTCGACCGTTATCGCAGCCTCGAGCGCGTGCGCGCGGCACCCTTTGCGGTCCTGCATTTCGCGCCACCACCAAGCGACGGTCGCGACGACCCGCGCACCATACGCCTTATCGCCGCGCTTACAAAGGCGCGGATTATACCGCAGCGTTTCGTCTACATCAGTACGACCGGTGTCTACGGTGACTGTTCCGGAGCGCGTGTAACCGAAGCGCGACCGCGGCGCGGGCAGACGCCGCGAGCGCGTCGCCGCGTCGCCGCGGAGGATCGCTTGCGGCACTGGGCAAAGCGCTTCGGCGTCAGGCTGGCGATCCTGCGGGTGCCCGGCATCTACGCCGAGACGCGCCTGCCGCTTGACCGCCTGCGGCAGGGGACGCCCGTGCTGCGACCCGAGGATGACGTGTTCACCAATCACATCCACGCCGACGATTTGGCGCGCGCAGCCGTCGCGGCCGCGTTTCGTGGCAAGCCCAATCGTGCTTACAACATCACCGACGACGCCGAACTGCAGATGGGTAGCTGGTTTGACGCCGTGGCGGATGCATTCCAACTGCCGCGCCCGCCGCGCGTTTCGTGGGAAGAGGCAGAAATGCGCATCGCGCCGCTCCTCCTGTCATTCATGAGCGAGTCGCGACGACTGTCCAACGCGCGCATGAAACGGGAACTGCGGGTGCGCCTGCGCTACTCGACGCCGCAGGCGCTGCTCGCGGAAGTGGCCCCCCGCGAGCTGAGAAAACAACTTTCGCTGCCCCTGTGAACCAGGAATCGGAACCACGAGTCGCCGCGCGGCGCTGGCAGAAGATTGCTGCGCGACTCGACGCGTATGAGCGGCTCATCCGCCTCGATAAACCCATCGGCACCCTGCTGCTCCTGTGGCCGACGTTGATTGCGCTGTGGATTGCAACGTCGGGTTCGCCGTCGTGGATCGTGGTGTATATCTTTGTCCTTGGCACGCTGCTGATGCGCTCGGCCGGTTGCGCGATCAACGACTTCGTCGACCGCCGTTTCGATGCTCACGTCGAACGCACCGCCAACCGGCCGCTCGCTCGAGGCGAAATCGAGCCGTGGGAGGCGCTCGCGGTCGCCGCGGTGCTGGCGCTGTGTGCCTTCCTGCTGACGCTGCGCTTCAACAGGTTCACGATCCTCCTGACGCTTCCAGCCCTTGCGATCACGATCGCCTATCCGTTCTTCAAGCGCTTTTTCGCGCTGCCGCAGGCCTTTCTCGGCATCGCCTTTTCCTTTGGCATTCCCATGGCGTTTGCCTCGTTCCACGGTTTCGTGCCGCTCGTGGGCTGGTGGCTCTTCGCCGCGAACTTTTTTTGGGTCATTGCCTACGACACCGAATATGCGATGGTTGACCGCGAGGATGATCGGAAGCTCGGCTTGCGCACCTCGGCGATCGCTTTCGGCCGCTGCGATGTCCTGGCGGTTGTGTTTTGCTATACGGTCTATCTGGCGACGCTCACCTTGATCGGACGCGTGGCCAGCCTCGGGCCAATCTTCTTTACTGGCGTACTGATCGCCTCGTTGCTCGCACTGTGGCAATTTGCACTGATTCGCAAGCGCGACCGCGCCAGCTGTTTTCGCGCGTTTCTCGGCAATCACTGGATTGGCCTGGCGATCTTTGCGGGCACCGTTGGCGACTACGGCGTACGAGCCCACAGCTGGCCCCGCTGGCCGCTATGAAAAGAGGCTACTGACGACATGGACCTGCAGTTGAACGGCAAGATCGTGGTCGTGACCGGGGCGAGCAAGGGCATAGGCCAGGCGTGCGCCGAAGCGTTCGCAAACGAGGGAGCCAAGGTCGCACTGGTGTCCCGCAACCGTGCAAACCTCGATGCTGCGCTCGCCCGCTGGCCAAGCAATGCATACCCGCCGCTCGCGGTGGCGGCCGACCTGAGCAGGGCACCAGAAGCCGAGCGCATGGTGGCAACGATCGAGATAGAGCTGGGTCCGATTGCAATCCTGGTCAATTCTGCCGGCGCTGCGCGCCGCTACGCGCCCGCGGACCTGGATGCTCAGGCATGGCGCGATGCGATGGACGCGAAGTTTTTCAGCTACGTCTATCCGCTCGACGCAGTGCTCAAGCGAATGCTGCCCCGCGGTCGCGGTGTGATCATCAACATCATCGGCATGGGCGGCAAGGTGGCGAGCCCGGTGCATCTTCCGGGGGGTGCGGCCAATGCCGCGCTGATGTTGGCAACCGCGGGGCTGGCTAGTGCATTCGGATCCCAAGGAATACGCATCAATGCAATCAGTCCAGGCGCGACGCTGACCGGCCGGGTGGAGGAAGGGCTTAAAGCCGAGTCGCGGATGACGGGGCTGCCCGAAGCCGAGTTGCTCGCGCGGCATCAGGCGAAGATACCGCTCGGAAGGCTCGGTACGCCCGAGGAGGTCGCGCAGGTGGCGCTGTTTCTCGCGTCCGACCGTGCGAGCTACGTGACCGGCGCGATTGTGCCTATGGACGGCGGAGCGAGCGCGGTTATCTGAGCCGACGCCGCTCGCTGCGATACGCGCGCTTTGAGCCGCGCAGCATCACGACGCCTACCAGGAGCAGCAGCGTCGCCATTGCAGCGAGCCCGAGTGGAGACAGCATGGGCAGCGGCGTCAATGGGCCTGACGGCTGCGCGAAGATGACGGCGCCGGTCGTGCAGTTAAATGTGAGTGTGCTGGAGAACGTGATCGAGCCGCTCAGGTTGGGACCCGAATAGGTGGTAACGTCGATCGTGATCCGCGTGTTCGGAGGCAGCCCGCCACCGAAGGACGGGATCTGGAACGTCGGATAGTAGTCGTTGTACGGTCCGATGTTCTGGCCGGTCTCGTCGGTGAATTCCTCGATCGTGCCCACGCCCGGGGCGCTGACCTTCACATCTGCCGAGGCGAGCGCGTTGACGTCGATGAACGTGTTGACGTTGAAGGTGTTGCCGCCGCAGGTGCCGGCGAGGGTCGGCTGCGATGGCACCAGACGGATCGAGGGCGCCGAAGTGCCGGTCGTCCGCACTGCCTGATGCGGCACGGTGGCGGACGCGGTCCCCGCAGACGCGGCGACGCCGGCCGTTGCCCAACAAAGGGCGACGATTCCCGTGCAGGCCTTGAGCGCGGCCGCGTCGATTCGCAAGCGGTGATCTCCTTGGGCGATGCAGGGCGCTCTACGCGAGGCCCCGGATAAGCATAGCGGCTGGTTACGGCGGCGGTCCAGCCCAGCAGTCGATAATACCGTCTCCGGAACCCCCTGTGGCATCGATACGACGGCGACTGTCGCCGTCTCCCGACAGATTTTGTCGTTTCGCTCCGATTTCGGGCAATCTTGTAGCAGTTCGCGGCTATTCTGGCAGACGGCTTGCCGCGCGCGGCGGCTGGTAAGATGCCTCCGCGCGAGCCAGTGCTGGCTCCGAACGGACCATGAAATACGCCGACCTCCGCGATTTTGTCGCCCAGCTCGAGCGCCGCGGCGAACTCAAACGCATCTCCGCCGAGATCGATCCGTTCCTCGAAATGACAGAGATCTGTGCCCGCGTGCTGAAGGCGAATGGCCCCGCCCTGTTGTTCGAAAATCCAAAGGGCGCCGAAGGTCGCAGCCAACGCCTGCACATTCCCGTTCTTGGAAACCTGTTCGGCACGCCGTTGCGCGTCGCGCTCGGCATGGGCGAAGAATCGGTCGCGGGCTTGCGCGAAATCGGCAAGCTGCTCGCGTTCCTGAAGGAGCCCGAGCCGCCGAAGGGATTGAAGGATGCGTGGCAAAACACCCGCCCGATATTCCAGCAGGTCATGCACATGGCGCCGAAGGAGCGCGCCGCAGCGCCTTGCCAGGAGATCGTGTGGGAAGGCGGCGATGTCGATCTCTCGCGGCTGCCGGTTCAGACATGCTGGCCGGGCGACGTGGCGCCGCTGATCACGTGGGGTCTAACCGTGACCCGCGGACCGCACAAGGCACGCCAGAATCTCGGCATCTACCGGCAGCAGGTGCTCGCCAGGAACAAGGTGATCATGCGCTGGCTACCCCATCGCGGCGGCGCCCTCGACTTTCGCGACCATGGACTAGCTTCGCCCGGCAAGCCGTTTCCGGTTGCGGTTGCATTGGGAGCGGATCCGGCGACGCTGCTCGCTGCGGTAACGCCCGTACCGGATACACTTTCCGAATATCAGTTTGCCGGGCTTCTCCGCGGCGGTCGCACCGAGATCGTCAAGTGCATTACGCACGACCTGCAGGTGCCGGCGTCGGCCGAGATCGTACTCGAAGGCTCCATACTTCCCGACGCGGCCGATCGGTCCGGCTATGAATCCGCCGTGGAGGGACCATTCGGCGATCACACCGGCTATTACAACGACGTGGAGCGCTTCCCCGTCCTGACGCTCGAGCGCGTCACTCTGCGCCGCGACCCGATCTATCACTCGACGTATACCGGTAAACCGCCTGATGAGCCGGCTGTGCTAGGCGTCGCGCTCAACGAGGTCTTCGTGCCGCTCCTGCAGAAACAGTTTCCGGAAATCGCCGATTTTTATCTGCCGCCGGAGGGCTGTTCGTACCGCCTTGCCGTGGTTAGCATGAGGAAGCAATATCCCGGCCACGCCAAGCGCGTCATGTTCGGCGTGTGGAGCTTCCTGCGCCAGTTCATGTACACCAAGTTCGTGATCGTCACCGACGACGACGTCGATGTGCGTGACTGGAAGGAAGTCGTCTGGGCGCTGTCAACGCGGGTCGACGCCGCGCGCGATGTGCTGATCGTCGAGAACACGCCGATCGACTATCTCGACTTCGCCTCGCCCGTCGCCGGCCTCGGCAGCAAGATGGGTATCGACGCGACCGGTAAGTGGCCAGGCGAGACGGCGCGCGCGTGGGGCCGTCCAATTGCCATGGACGATGCGGTAAAGCGTCGTGTTGACGCGCTTTGGCGCGACCTTGGGTTGTGATTGCCGGTTCGGGCGCAACCGTGGCGGAGCGCTGCCCCCGGTCCGGCGCGGCAGGCGGTTAGCTACGCCGGCAACCGCGGCGCCGGAATTTCGCCGGGCCGGCGGTGGTGCGATTCCGGTTATTGCGTGGGCGCGGAGCCGCGCCAGGCGCGCGCAATGCGAAAAACAGCCACCGCGATTGCGCCCAGGCGCACGACACGAGCGAGGCGGCGCCAGCCCAGCAGCCGCGCGACCGGGTCGACCAGCGCGATCAGCGCCGCTGGCCGCACCATGGCGGCGCCCATCAGGCTCGCGGGGCGCAACGCGTCCCGCGCGTCGCCAACGTACAAGGCGAGCTGCATGCGCTGCAACTGCGACTGCGCAAGCAGGAGCTGCTTGCGTGCATCCAGGCGTTGCGAGGCTCGGTTCATCGCGCCACGCTCACGGCTTCCGGCCTAGTGATTCCGCGTCGCGTTCGAGCTCGGAGAGCGTCACCGCGAAAGGCCGGCCATGCACTACGAGCCGCCGCTTGAGCGACCAGGCTGCGCCGGCCGCAATCACGGCATAGGCAATCGCCACCCCCGCAACGGCCGCGAGCGGGTAGCGGTCCCAGAGCCAGATCACGACCAGCACCGAAAACGCGACCAACGCAAAACACGCGAAAACGGTCGCGACCACGATTAGCACGAGCATGGTCTTGACGTATTCCCGCTCCTCCTCGAATTCGACCGTGGCAAGTTCGAGGCGCGTGCGCAGCAGCCCCACCAGTGTCGCGGCAATGCCGGACAATGCGGTGGCGAAACCCGCGGCGGGGCGCTCTGCGCCGGGCTCGGCCACGAGGGGCTACCTGCGACTGACCACGAGCCCGACGAGAAAGCCGATCGCCGCAGCTACGCCGATCGCCTGCCACGGGTTATCGCGCACGTAGTCGTCCGTGACGCGGGCCGCAGCTTTGGCGCTATCGATCGCATCGTCCTGAAGATCCATGAGGCGCAATTTCGCCGAACGCAATTTCGCTTCAACCTGGCTGCGCAGGTCGGTAGCTTTCTCGCCAGATTCCTTGGCGGCTTGCTTGAGGAGCGTTTCCGCTTCCGCGAGCACGTCGGAAAAATCCTTGACCAATGCGTCGCGGCTGCGTTCGAATCTGGCAGTAGGCATGTCGATCTCCTCGTGAGTAAGGTGCAGGTCGCGTATTATAGCGAGGACAGCCGCCTGCTGGCGGGACATTGTCGGCAACGTCACCACGCCCCATTGCAGCCCCCGCCATCGAGCCCGCCGACATGCCCGATAGGTGCGCATCGCAATACGCGCCACCGCGACTTTGCCGCCGCGCACTCGTTTCCAGACTGCGCCTCGAGCCACGCGAGTTTGGTCAGCGCGCGGCGCCGTGAGGCGTCGTCATCGAGCGTCGCGAGGAAGGCGACGAGGCGGCAAACCTCGCGCCGCGCTTCGACCTCCGGCGGCCCAAAGCCAGCATTTCGCAGCATGCGGTACGCGGCACGCAGCTCTTCAGGCACGAGCCGGTCATCCTCGAGGATGAGTGGCCGCCCCGCCCCCGGAAGACGGTCAAGCATACCCTGCGCGATCGCCGTCTCGATTCGCGTCTCCGCCAAGGCATCGAGCAGCAGTAGACTCATCGCGATCCTCTTTCCAGCGTTCCGGCGTAAATGCGCTCGATAAGCATGTCGAGCGCCGGCTGCGCACGAGCGGCGTTGGCGTGGTTGACCAGGCAAACCACGACGTAGCGCCGGCCATCCGCCCCGTAAACGTAGCCGGCCAGGGCGCGGACGCCTTCAAGCGTTCCGGTCTTGAGCAAGGCGCGGTCGGCAACCTCCTCGTCGGTGAAGCGCTTGCGCAGGGTTCCATCGGTAGCTGCGACCGCAAGTGAAGACACGTAGTCCCCGCGCAGCCTGCTCGCGTCGGCCGCGAGCAGGAGTTCCGCCATGCTTCGTGCCGCGATGCGCTCGTGGCGCGACAGTCCGGAGCCGTTGTCCAGGACGAGCTCGGGGAAACGCAGCTTCTGTTGCGCCAGCCAGCGTCGTACCGCGACAGCGGCGCGGGATGTGGTCGCGGGCGGCGCGTATGCGGTCGTCGCCAAGGTCAGGAACACCTGCCGCGCCATCACGTTGTTCGACAGCTTGTTGATGTCGCGCACCGTGTCGTAGAGAGGTGGCGATAGCAGCGTCGCGATCGGCTGCGCTCCGGACGGCGCGTGCCCGTCGCGAACGCCGCCAGCGAAGCTTCCACCGGCGTCCTGCCAGTAGCGGGTGAACATGGCCAGCACATAGTGCGGGTGGTCGAGAAGTGCGACGTACCAATCACGCTCGCCGCAGGCGGCGGGATAGCTGCCGCCAAAACTCGCATCCGCGCCGTCGGCACGATTGACGAACGTCGCGCCGAGCCCCGAGTGCCAGTCGGCACACCCGCCGACGGCGAGCCGCGGCGCACCATGCAGCGTGATGTTGGCGAGCGCAGGCTCCAAGTGTACGTCGACGGCATCGCCGGCCGCATTCGGCGCGAAAACAAAGCGCACGCTCTTGAAATTGACCAGCAGCGCGTCAGGGCCGACGTTGTACGGTCGGAGCGGTTCTGCGTCGAACGCAGCCGGATCGTGCGGCGTCGGTGCAAAGTAACTGCGGTCCAAGACGAGATCGCCGCGGATCGCCGCGAGCCCGGTCGCGCGTAGCGCGGCGACCAGAGCCTGGAACTGCTCGATCGTGATCTTCGGGTCGCCATATCCCTTGAGCACGAGGTTGCCATCGAGCGTCCCGCCGGCGATCGGACCGTCCGCGTAGGCTTCCGTCTTCCAGCGATAGTCCGGGCCGAGCAGCCCGAGTGCCGCGTAGGTCGTGACCAGCTTCATCGTCGAAGCCGGGTTCATCGGCTTCGACGGCTGGTGCGACAGCAACGGGCCGGGAGCACCGATCTCGCGCACGTAGATGCCAACCGCGGAGAGCGGGATGCCTTCGTCGAGAAAGGCGCGCGCAACCGTGCGCGGCAGCGCGGCGCTCGCTGCCGCGCTCGCCAAGGCAGCGAGCATTGCGGCGCCGACGATTGCAGACCCGTTGCGTGGCTTCAGGCGCATGCCACGATATCCAGCGTTCGCTCGGCGAGTAGCGCCGCCTCGGCAGCATCCAGAACATAAGGCGGCATCCAGTACACCGTGTTACCGATCGGCCGCAGCAGCAGCTCCCGCTGCAGTGCCTGGGAAAAGCACCAGTGCGTGAAATCCCGCCGCGCCGATTCGACTTCGAATGCCCAGATCATGCCAAGCCGACGAAAGTTGCGTACCTTCGGATGCATCGCCAGCGGTTGTGCCGCGGCAGTCAACTCGGCAGCGCGATCGCGGTTGCGGGCGATGACGTTGCCGTCGCGAAACAAGTCGAGCACCGTCAGCGCTGCGCGGCACGCGAGGGCATTGCCGGAATACGAGTGGGAGTGCAGGAAGCCGAGGGCCGGATCGTCGTCGTAGAAGGCTGCGTACACGGTGTCGGTCGTCAACACCACCGACAGCGGCAGACAACCCCCGGTTATGCCCTTCGATAGGCAGAGGAAATCGGGCTCGATCCCCGCCTGCTCGCAGGCGAACATCGTGCCGGTTCGACCGAATCCCGTCATGATCTCGTCGGCGATCAGGTGCACGTCGTAACGCCTCGTGATCTCCCGGGCACGCTCGAGGTACACCGGGTGGTACATCGCCATGCCGGCCGCGCCCTGCACGAGCGGTTCGACGATCAGCGCCGCGATCGTCGCGTGGCTCTCGGCGAGGACCGCTTCGAGGGCAGCGGCTGCCTCCAGCGCGTGCTCGCGCGCGGCAACGCCGGGGGTGGCCAGGCGGGCG
This sequence comes from Edaphobacterium sp. (SeqCode), assembly GCA_035937415.1. GTDB lineage: Bacteria > Pseudomonadota > Gammaproteobacteria > Burkholderiales > Casimicrobiaceae > PALSA-1003. The sequence goes on from DASZIB010000054.1 coordinate 144,105, forward strand.
TCTGGCGACGGCACGACGGTTACATGGCGCAGCAGCGGCGCGTAGACGTCTCGGAACAGCGCGACATCGGTGACCGCCAGCGCACCCAGCGTCTCGCCATGGTATCCGTGCTCGAGGCTGGCGAAGCCGGTCTTTTTCGGCCTGCCGACGTTGCGCCAGTAGTGAAAGCTCATCTTCAAGGCAATCTCGACCGCCGCGGCGCCGTCGGAGCCGTAAAAGCAATGGCCCAGCCGACCCGGCGCGATTGCGGCGAGCCGCTCGGAAAGCTCAATCACTGGACGATGCGTGAAGCCAGCCAGCATCGCGTGCTCGAGCTCGACGAGCTGTGCACCGATCGCAGCGGTGATCGCCGGCTGGCCATGGCCGAACAGATTTACCCACCACGAGCTCACGGCGTCGAGGTAGCGGCGACCGTCGAAGTCGTAGAGCCACGGACCACTCGCATGCGCGATCGGCACCAAAGGCAGCGTTTCATGCTGCTTCATCTGCGTGCACGGATGCCAGACCGCGCCACGGCTGCGCGCGAGCCAGAGATCGTTGGCGGACGTCATGAACCGGGAATGGCGCGAGAATGCGGTGGAACAGCAAATAGTCGCCATGGCATTATACGGGGCGATCAGGCGAGACGAACGATGCCGAAGGCAGAGGCGAACGAGGGAGCCGCATACACGACGACGGCCATCGCGCTGCATTGGTTGATCGCGACACTGATCGTATGCGGCTTTACGCTCGGTCTGTCGATGGTGGGGCTGCCACTGTCGCGGCAGAAGCTGCAGTGGTACGCGTGGCATAAATGGATCGGCATCACGGTGTTTCTGCTTTCCTGCGCCCGACTCGCCTGGCGCTGGCGCCACGCGCCGCCGTTTCCCCTGGTGACGATGCCGAACTGGCAAGTGCGCGCCGCCGTCGTGGTGCACTGGCTCCTGTACGCGCTCCTGCTGGTCATCCCGGTGAGTGGCTGGCTGTACAGCTCGGCATCGGGCGTGCAGGTCGTCTACCTGGGCCTGGTTCCGCTGCCCGATCTCGTGCTCAGGGACAAGTCGCTCGCCGGGCTGTTGCAGGCCACCCACGTGGCATTGAACTTCACCCTGCTCTCTCTGGTCCTTATGCATGCCGCTGCGGCGCTCAAGCACCATTTCGTCGACCGCGATGCCGTGCTGACGCGCATGTTGCCTGCGGCGCTTCCGAAACAACAGAGTTGAGGCGTTGCAATCATGGTTCTTTTGCGTTCATTCATTCCCACGCTCGGCATGCTGCTGCTCGCTGCCGGCCAGGCCGGGGCGCAGGGCGTGCTCATCGACCGCAGCGAGATCCGTTTCCTGTCCAAGCAGATGGGCGTCAACGTCGAGGGACGGTTTCGCAAATGGAAGGCGAATATCGTGTTCCTGCCCAAGGATCCCGGCGCGTCGAAGGTCGACTTCGAGATCGATCTCGGCAGCATCGATCTCGCCAGCGACGAGGCGGAGACGGAACTCAAGCGGCCGTTATGGTTCGACACCGCTAAATTCCCGGTGGCGAAATTCGTGTCGAGCGCAGTTCGCGATGCCGGGGTCGACAAGTACGAAATCGCTGGCACGCTGACCATCAAAGGTATTACCCGGGAAACGGTGGTGCCGATTTCCGTGAAGAGGGATGCGGTCGGCAACAGCGTCGCCGAAGGCAGCTTCACGCTTCGCCGCCTCGACTTCAAGGTCGGAGAGGGCCAGTGGGCCGATCCGGACACCGTCGCCAACGACGTCGTCGTCCGCGTCCGCATGGTGTTGCCGCCGGTCAAGTAGCGGGCACCAAACGGCGGCTGCCATTTTGCCGGTTACCATGGCTGCGGCGGCGGTGGACGTTCATACTGGGGAGTGGTCGATGCTGCGTCGTTACACCGTTATCGTCTCGTGGGGATTCGTGATCGCCGCGTCCAGCGCGATTGCGGACGAGATCTACACCATCGACCCAGTGCACTCGCAGCCCATGTTCGAGGTGCAGCACATGGGTTTGTCGCTGCAACGCGGCTCGTTCGCCAAGGCGACGGGCACGGTAGTGCTCGATCGCGTTGCAAAAAAAGGCTCGATCGACGTCACGATCGACACCACGTCGGTCAAGACGATCGATCCGCGCCTTGACGCGCACGTGAAGAGCGAGGATTTTTTCAATGTCGCCGCCTACCCGACGATGACGTTCAAATCGACCAGGCTCGTCTTTGACGGTGACCGGTTGGTGGGCGCGGAGGGAGAACTCACGATGATCGGCGTCACCAAGCCGGTTTCGCTGCAGGTCGCGAACTTCACCTGCGGCAACCATCCGGTAAACAAGAAACCCATGTGTGGAGCGGAAGTCACCACCACGATCAAGCGCTCCGAATGGGGAATGAAGTATGGCATTCCCAAGGCGGTGGGCGACGAGATCAAGATCACCATCCCCATCGAGGCGGTTAGGCAATAGCGGTACTCTCGCCGGCGCGGTCGCCGCCCGCGCGGGCGTCCTGCGGGACGAAGCTTGGAACTGCGTTCGCTCTACTAGCCGTTTGGGCCCGTAGTTCACGACGAACAGCGACGACGGGCCCGTGGCCCCGTCAGGCGAGCTTTGCCCGGAACCGATCGGTTGCCGCAACCAACTCGCGCGCGATCCCGGGTTCGCGCGCCGAATGTCCCGCGTCCGGCACGATTACGTACTCCGCCTCCGGCCAGGCGCGATGCAGTTCATCGGCAGTGCAGATCGGGCAGACGATGTCGTAGCGGCCCTGCACGATGCAACACGGAATTTGGCGCAGACGCCCGACGCTCCGAAGCAGGGTATCCGCAGACAGAAAAAGCCCGTTCATGAAGTAATGCGCCTCGATGCGCGCAATCGCCAGAGCCGCCGCGTCGGCATCGAAATGCGCGACCAGTTCCGGATCGGGAAGCAGCGTCGAGCATGAGCTTTCATAGCGGCTCCAGGCGTGCGCCGCCGGCAAATGCACTGCCGGATCAGGGTGCGTCAGCAGGCGGTAGTACGCGGCGAGGATATCGGTCCGGTCCGTCTCCGGGAGAAAGCCTGCGAAAGCGCGCCACGCCTCAGGGAATACAAAACGCATATCGTGCATGAACCAGCGAATCTCCCCGGCGCGCGCCAGGAAGATCCCGCGCAGCACAAGCCCCAGCACGCGTTGCGGATGCGCTTCGGCATACGCCAGCGCCAGCGTGGAGCCCCATGAGCCGCCAAAAACCAGCCAGCGCTCAACGGCGAGGTGAAGGCGCAACCGCTCCAAATCGGCGACCAAGTGTTGCGTCGTGTTCTCCGTTAGCTCACCCAGCGGCGTCGACTGCCCGGCGCCGCGCTGGTCGTAGAGCACGATGTGGTAGAACGCCGGATCGTAGTAGCGCCGATCATCGACCGCGCTGCCGCCGCCAGGCCCTCCATGGAGGAAGACGACCGGCACTCCGCGCGGATTCCCGCATTCTTCCCAATACATCCGATGCAGGTCATCAAGCCGGAGATGCCCGCTGCGGTAGGATGCGAGCGGCGGATAGAGATAGTCGTCGCGGGAGTAGGGCCGCCTCGCCGATCCGGTCGCAGAGGATGACGCGGCTCTCATCGTGACCTTCGCGCGCGGCTCACGCGGCGCTGAACAGTTTCCATTGCCCAGGCACACCCTTGAGCGTGTGCACGCCGCGCTCGGTGAAGCTTACGCTCGATCCGGCGGTGAGGTCCTTGACCGTGCTCGAGACCAGGATCTCGCCTGGCTCTGCGCTCGCCGCGATCCGGGCGCCGATGTTGACGGCTATGCCACCTACCTGATCATTGCCGAGCTCAATCTCGCCGGTGTGCAAGCCGGCGCGGATCTCCATGCCGAGTTGACGCACGTTGTCGCGGATGCTGGCAGCACAACGAATGGCGCGGGCGGGCCCATCGAATGTCGCGAAAAATCCGTCGCCTGTCGTCTTCTCCTCACGGCCGCGAAAGCGCAGAAGCTCCTTGCGCACAAGCGCGTCGTGCTGCTGGAGAAGACTCTTCCAAGCCAAGTCGCCGACGCGGGCGGCGAGCTCGGTGGAGCCGACAATGTCAGTGAACATGATCGTCGCCAGCACGCGGTCGGCAACCGGCGGCGGCCTGACACCGGTGAGAAATTCCTGCACTTCGTCGAGAAACCTATCCTGGTCGCCGCACCATGGCAGGTGATCGTCGCCCGGCAGCTCAACCAATTTGGCCCCGGGGATACGCGCGGCGATGTAGCGTGCTTCCTCGATTTTGACGTCCAGGTCGCCGACGTGATGCAGGATTAACGTCGGGACCCTGATCGTTGGCAACACGGCGCGCATGTCGATCTGGGTGTTCATGCGCAACAGTGTGACTGCCGCGCCCGGGCTCGCCGACATGCGGAAGTATTTGGCGAGGCGTTGTGCAAACACCGGGTCGCCGATGCTGCTCGGCACATACTTGTCGATGTCCATGAGATTGCCCCATTCGCGCGCGACGTGCTCGTACTCGCGTGCTCGGGCCTCGGGCGTCGGTGCCCACGGATAATCCTCGCTCCAGATGCGCTTGGCGTAGGTGCCCGACATGATCAGGGCAGTCGTGCGTTGCGGGTACGTCGCGGCGAAGAGCGTCGCCAGGTTGCCACCTTCCGAGACGCCGAGAACCGCGGCGCGCTGCGACCCCGCCGCGTCCATCACGGCACGCTGGTCGTCCATCCGCTCCTCAAGGGTCGGCAACTGCTCGTCGGGGACCCGATCCGACAAGCCGGTACCGCGCTTATCGAAGGTGATGAACCGTGCGAACGAACTCAGGCGCTCAAGGAAGCGCGCGAGCGAGGGCTCCTCCCACGCCTGCTCCACGTGCGACACCCAGCCCGGTACATAAACCAGATCGAGCAGTCCGCCACCGAGCACCTGATACGCGATGTGGACTCCGGCGGAGCGCGCGTATTGGGTCCGCGGTGGGGCACGCACGCCGCGCCTAACGCTTCCGTTTGTAGGCGATCACGTTCTGGCGCTGCTCGCCCAGACCGGCGATACCCAGCGTCACGACGTCGCCTGCCTTGAGGTACTGCGGCTCGGGTTTCATTCCCATGCCGACGCCAGGCGGGGTGCCGGTGGTGATGATGTCACCGGGCAGCAGCGTCATGTATTTCGACACGTCGGCGACGAGGTCGCCGACGCCGAAGATCATGGTCCGGGTGTTGCCGGTCTGCTTGCGTATGCCGTTCACGGCAAGCCACATATCTAGGTTTTGCGGGTCCTTGATTTCGTCGGCGGTGACCAGCCACGGACCCACCGGACCGAAGGTGTCGCAGCCCTTGCCCTTCCCCCACTGCGTTGCGCTGCGTTGCATCTGGTACTCGCGCTCAGAGACGTCGTTGATAATGCAGTAGCCGGCGACGTGCTTGAATGCGTCCTTCCTGTCGACATGGCGCGCGAGCTTGCCGATCACCACCCCGAGCTCGACCTCCCAGTCGGTATGCGTCGAGTCGGGCGGGAGCATGATGGGATCGTTGGCGCCGCCGATGCAGGTCTCGGCCTTGAAGAAGACGACCGGGTGGGCGGGGATCGGGTTGCCGGATTCCTTGGCATGATCGACATAGTTCAGGCCGATCGCGACGAACTTCGGCGGCGTCGCCACACAGGGACCGAGCCGCGGCCGGCCCTTCACCTGCACCAGCTTCTTCGGGTCGAGCCTGCGTAATTTCGCCAGCTCGCCGGGCGCGAGTGCCGTTGCATCAATGTCCTTGACCTTGCGCGACAGATCGCGCAGCTTGCCCTCGGCATCGATCAGTCCGGGCTTCTCCTTGCCGGGTGGGCCGTAGCGTACGAGTTTCATGGTCATGCCTTCGTCGAAGTCTGCCCTTCGACAAGCTCAGGGCAAACGGTTCTGTATTGCGCCATTCGTGTTGAGCCAGTCGAAACGCGAATGGCGATTCCCAAAGCGTGTCAAATCGTCATCCCGCCATCCACGGAGTAGACACTTCCGGTGGCGAAAGCCGACTCGTCGGAGGCGAGAAACACCACGATCGGCGCGATCTCCTCGGGTTTGGCGAGCCTCCCCATCGGCTGGCGGGCAATGAAAGCCTTGCGCGCTTCGAGCGGATCGGCATGGGCGTTGATCCGCTCGCCAAGCGACGGCGTGTCGACCGTCCCCGGCGCAATCGCGTTGCAGCGGATACCCTTGGCGACAAAATCCGCCGCCACCGCCTTGGTAAGGCCGACCACCGCCGCCTTGCTCGCCCCATAGGCCAATCGATTCGGAAGGCCCCGGATCGACCCGGCCACCGAGGCCATGTTGATGATGCTCGCTCCGCTCCCGGTTTGCGCATGCCGTGCGAGCATCTTCGGCAGCGCGCACCGGATGGTCATGTACATCGCGCGCACATTGAGATTGAAGCTAAAGTCCCAATCCTTCGGCTCGCAGTCGAGGATCGTACCGTTGTGCACGAAGCCGGCGCAGTTGAACAGGATGGACAGCGGCGGCAACTCGGCCAGCGTGGCCTTGATGGCGGCGTCGTCGAGGACGTCGAGGACGCGAGTCGTGATTCCGGGCGTGCCGGCCAGGGTTGCGAGCAGCTGGGGATTGACATCGGTGGCAATGACCTCCGCGCCTTCGCGCGCCATCGCCGCCGCAGTCGCCCTGCCGATGCCCTGACCGGCAGCGGTGATCAGCGCCACCTTGCCCGCCAAGCGTCCCACGCCATTCCTCCCGTCCGGACTGCGCACCGCTGCAGCACCGACCCCAAAAAAGCGTCCATCATAGTCCAATCGCAACGCAAAAAATTGGTCAGACCACTTGACCAAAGCACCTGATTTTGCGTAAGCTATGCGCTGGACACGGGCGCGCACGACAGCGCCAAGTTCGGGCAGCCCATGCCGATCCAGAGCATCGAACCCCGCCGCCTCTACCGGCAGATCGCCGACCAGATCCGTACCCTGATCCGGTCCAAGGAATTTCCGGCCGGGGCGCGGCTGCCGCCGGAGCGCGACCTCGCGCGGCAGCTCGGCGTGTCGCGGCCCTCGGTGCGTGAGGCGCTGATCGCGCTCGAGGTCGAGGAGCTCGTCGAGGTACGGATTGGCTCCGGCATTTACGTGCTCGGGCCGCGCAGCGATGGCGAGGTGGGGACCCCGGTGCAGGCGGCGCTTGGGCCATTCGAGCTCTTGCGCGCGCGCTGGATCATTGAAAGCGAGTGCGCCGCATGGGCGGCCAAGACTGCCAAGCGACCCCAGATTGCTGCCATCGAGGACGCGTTGCAGCAGATGCAGAGCGTCAAGGACAAGGAGAAGCGCCAGCCGCTGGCCGGCGACCGGATCTTCCACCTGCGCATCGCCGAAGCGACCGGGAACGGCGCACTGGTCGCGGTGGTCAAGATGCTATGGGAGGAGCGCATGGGGCCTTTATTCACGCGACTCGAGCATCATTACGACAACCCCAGGCTGTGGACGAGCGCGATCGCGGAACACCGGCTGGTCCTCGACGCCATCATCAAGCACGACCCGACGGGGGCGCGCACCGCGATGCAGCGTCATCTGGACCGGGCGTACAAGCGGTTCGGCAAGAGCTGGGACGCCCGGCATTGAAGCGACGCCGCGACCAGGAGCAACGCAAGATGCTGACTTGCCGAATACATGCCAAGGAAGACCTGCGCATCGAGCCCGCGGCGCAGCCGGAGGTCGGGCCAGGCGAAGTGCTGATCCGCCTCGGTGCCGGGGGCATCTGCGGCTCGGACCTGCACTACTATTTCGACGGCAGGAACGGGAGTTTTGTCATCCGCGAGCCGCTGATCCCCGGTCACGAGGCCTCGGGCGTGGTCGCGCGAATCGGAGCGGGGGTCACGCGCGTGCAGCCCGGTGACAAGATCGCGGTGAGCCCATCGCAAGCCTGCGGGCGCTGCGATTATTGCCGCGAAGGCCGCGAGCAACTCTGCCGCAACATGCGCTTCCTCGGTAGCGCGAGCCTCTTTCCACACGTGCAGGGCATGTTCGCCGAGTATTTCGTACTGGGTGAACGCCAGTGCTATCCGGTCGCGGGCGACGTAAGCCTTGGCGAGCTTGCCTTCGCCGAGCCGCTCGCCGTCGGACTGCACGCAGTTGCGCGCGCCGGCACGCTGCTTGGAAAGAGCGTGCTGGTCACCGGCGCCGGCACGATCGGCTGCCTCACGCTGATCGCGGCGCGCCTCGCCGGCGCGATCGCAGTGACCGCGTCCGACGTCCTCGACCGACCGCTCGCGATGGCGCGCGAGGTTGGAGCCACGCGCACGATTCGTGCGGACCAGGAGCCAGAGCGGCTGGCGGAGCCGCAATTTGACGTGGCCTTTGAGGCGTCGGGCAGCTTTGCCGCGCTCAAGGCCTGCGTTGCCGCCGTCAAGCGCGGCGGTACCATCGTCCAGGTCGGAACACTGCCGCACGAAGCACTGCCCTTCGTCGTCAACGAGATCCTGGTCAAGGAGCTCGACTTCAAGGGCGCATTTCGCTGGGGCATCGAGTTCGACTGGGCGGTCGAGTGCATCGCCACGCGTCGCGTCGACGTGCAACCGCTGCTGTCGGGTCAGTTTCCGTTAACCGAGGCGGTGCAGGCATTCGAGCTCGCCAAGGACAAGACCCGCAGCACCAAGGTGCAGTTGATCGCGGCCTAGATACAGGCGTTGCCAAGGCAACGCCGCCGCCCGAACCCTGCCTAAATTGGGCTAACCCTGACGTTGGAGCAGATACATGCTGACCAAGACTTCGCTGACTATACGCCTGCATCCAGACGACGACGTGGTCATCGCGCGCCAGCAGCTCGTCTCCGGGACGGTGCTGCTCGACGAGAATGTCAAGGTAACCGGGCTGGTTCCCCCCGGGCACAAGGTGGCGACCCGGGCGATTGCCCAGGGTGCGCCTCTCAAGCGCTACAACCAGATTATCGGCTTTGCCAAACGCGCGATCGCGGCTGGCGAGCATGTACATCTGCACAATCTGGCGATGGGCGAGTTCGCGCGCGACTACGCGTTTGGCACCGACGCCAAGCCCACGCGCTACGTCGACGCGCCCGCGAGTTTTCAGGGCATTGTTCGTGCAGACGGCCGCGTGGCGACGCGTAACTACGTCGGCGTTCTGTCGACGGTCAACTGTTCGGCGACGGTCGCGCACGGTATCGCCGATGCCTTCAAATCCGGCCGCCTCGACGCATTTCCCAACGTCGATGGCGTCGTCGCCCTCACGCACGGCAGCGGCTGCGGCATGGACGTGAACGGCGAAAGCATGCACGTGCTTCGCCGTACGCTCGGCGGCTACGCGCGGCATGCGAACTTCGCTGGCGTGCTTATCGTGGGTCTGGGTTGCGAGGCCAACCAGATCAGCGCCTTACTCGGCGCCGAGGAACTCAGCGAGGGACCGCTGCTGCGCACGTTTTCTATTCAGGACAGCGGCGGAACGGCAAAGGCGATCGCGAAAGGGGTGGATTTGATCGCGGCAATGCTCCCGCACGCGAATGACGTGCACCGCGAGCGTGTGCCGGCTAGCCACCTCATCCTCGGCTTGCAGTGCGGCGGCTCGGATGGTTATTCCGGCATAACCGCCAATCCGGCGCTGGGCGCCGCGGTCGATCTGCTGGTGCGTCATGGCGGCACGGCGATTCTCTCGGAAACGCCGGAGATCTACGGGGCGGAGCACCTGCTGACGCGGCGCGCGGTGTCGCGCGAGGTAGGCGAGAAATTGATCGCCCGCATCAAGTGGTGGGAGGATTACACCGCGCGCAACAAGGGCGAAATGAACAACAATCCCTCGCCAGGGAACAAGGCTGGGGGATTGACGACGATTCTGGAGAAATCGCTCGGCGCGGTCGCGAAGGGCGGGACGACCAACCTCGTAGGGGTCTACGAGTATGCGGAACCGGTCACGGCTAAAGGCTTCGTCTACATGGACACGCCGGGCTACGACCCGGTGTCGGCGACCGGCCAGGTTGCGGGGGGCGCCAACATGATCTGCTTTACCACCGGGCGCGGCTCGGCGTACGGGTGTGCCCCGGCGCCATCGCTCAAGCTCGCGACGAATACGACGCTGTGGAACCGGCAGGAAGAGGATATCGATATCAACTGCGGCGAGATCGTCGATGGCACAGCCAGCGTCGAACAGATGGGGGAACGCTTTTTCCAGATGGTGCTCGATACCGCGTCGGGAACGAAAACCAAGAGCGAACGGCACGGCTACGGACAGAATGAGTTTGTGCCATGGTACCTCGGCGCGGTCATGTAATCGCGGCGCAGGTTGACACGGACCGGCGGGCGCAAGCGAAAACCGCCGCCCGACCGGCGCGCCAGCGTACCGGCCTGGCGTAGTAGGCGCAGTTACCTAGGTGCGCGGCAGGGTAGCGGGGAAGCGAACGGCTGGCCGCGTGACCATAGAGGATTCATGCCCAAGAAAGCTTCGCGAACCAGACCGCCACTGCGCTCGACCGCCTGGTTTGGCCGTCACGACCGCGATGGGCTCGTGCACCGCTCCTGGATGAAGAACCAGGGTATTCCGCACGACCAGTTCGACGGTCGTCCAGTCATCGGCATTTGCAATACCTGGTCGCAAGCGACGCCATGCAATGCGCACTTCCGCGAGCTCGCGCAGCACGTGCGTGACGGCGTGCTCGACGCGGGGGGCTTCCCGATCGAGTTTCCCGTCATGAGCCTTGGCGAGACGCTGATGCGGCCGACGACAATGCTGTTTCGCAATCAGGTCGCAATGGACGTCGAGGAATCGATCCGCGCCAACCCGTTTGACGGCATCGTCCTGCTGATGGGCTGCGACAAGACGACGCCCGCGCTGCTGATGGGCGCGGCGTCTTGCGACCTGCCGACGATCGGCGTGTCCGGCGGTCCGATGCTCAATGGCAAGTTTCGGGGCGAGGACATCGGCTCAGGCACGCACGTCTGGAAATTCACCGAAATGCTCAAGACGGGCGCGATGAACGAGGGCGACATGGTCGAAGCCGAGTCGTGCATGTCGCGCTCCGCCGGCCACTGCATGACCATGGGGACAGCTTCAACGATGGCGTCAATGGTCGAAGCACTGGGTATGGGCCTGCCGACCAATGCCGCGATCCCCGCGGTCGACTCCAGGCGGCGCGTCCTCGCGCGGCTGGCAGGGCGCCGGATCGTCACGATGGTTCACGAAGACCTGCGCATGTCGAAGATCCTTACGCATGACGCGTTCGAAAACGCGATCGTGGTCAATGGCGCGATCGGTGGTTCGACCAATGCGGTCGTGCATTTGCTCGCGATCGCCGGCCGGGTTGGCGTGGATCTCTCCCTGGAGGACTGGGACCGGCTCGGCCGCGACACGCCCTGCCTGGTCAACCTGATGCCATCGGGCGAGTACCTGATGGAGGACTTTTACTACGCCGGCGGCCTGCCGGTGGTGATCAAGGAGATCGTCGCGCGGCTGCACAAGGATGCTCTGACGGTCAACGGGAAGTCGCTCTGGGACAACGTGAAGGACGCAGTCAATTACAACGAAGCGGTGATCACGCCGCTCGCCAAGCCGTTCAAGCCGCACGGCGGCATCGCGGTGCTGCGCGGCAACCTGGCGCCGCGCGGCGCGGTGCTCAAGCCCTCTGCCGCCACGCCCAAATTGATGCGGCACAAAGGCCGCGCGGTCGTATTCGAGGATATCGACGACCTCAACCGGCGCATCGATGATCCGCGGCTCGACGTCGACGCCGATTCGGTCCTCGTGCTCAAGAACTGCGGACCGAAGGGCTACCCGGGTTTTCCGGAAGTCGGAAACTTCGCGCTGCCCGCAAAGCTCCTCAAGAAGGGAGTGACCGACATGGTCCGCATTTCGGATGCCCGGATGTCTGGCACCGCCTACGGCACAGTGGTGCTGCATGCCGCGCCCGAGGCGGCGGCCGGTGGTCCGCTGGCGCTCGTCCGCAATGGTGACCTGATCGAGCTCAACGTGGCGAAACGCAAGCTGCTGCTTCACGTTTCCGACGCCGAGCTCGCGCAGCGGAAAAAGCACTGGAAGCAGGCTAAGCCGCACGCCGACCGCGGCTGGGTAAAGCTCTACTGCGACACCGTGCTACAGGCCGATCAGGGTGTCGACCTCGATTTCCTGGTGGGCAACTCCGGTGCGAAGGTGGGCCGGGAGAGCCATTAAGGCAAGCCGCGGCGGCAGGTCACCACCAATCGCGCACTCGCGACGGTTCGCGTTCGAGCTCGCGGATCCGGTATTCGAGATCGCAGTGATCGCTCGCTTGCGCGAGATACGCCTCGCGACGCAAGACTTCACCCTCGGCGAGGCTAGCATTCAACCAGTCGAAAAATCGAGCAATCGGTTTCATTACCATTCCTTTGCGTTTTCAGACGTCCGGCAATGCCCATGCGAGGGTCCGCCGCGCCGTGCGGTACCGGGGGCGCGCGCGGCTTCGGCGCGCGGCCCACCCAGGCCCTGCGCGGTCAACGCCGCCAACAAATCGGTGAGCGCCGCGTGCGGTTGCGCGCCTCGTCCTGGAGCCATCGCGCCGTTCCTTGCTGCATTGCAACACCAACAAGATAGGGGCAGCCGTGGCCAAAATCCAATCGCTTCTTCAGATGCACTTGATCGATTGCCGTTATCGAGCGTAAGTCATTGTTGCGGAATGTATTTGCTACAATGGCGGGGTTGCCAGCAGCACCGCCATGGATTTCAATCGCCTGCGCAGTTTCGCCGCCGTTGCCGAAGCCGGCCATCTCACCCGCGCGGCAGCGAAGCTGCATATCAGCCAGCCGGCGTTGTCCGCCCAGATCAAGGCGCTGGAAGACGAGCTCGGTCTGGCGCTCTTCGAGCGCACCTCGACGGGGATGACGCTGACTGCCGCGGGCAAGCGGCTGCTTGTCGAGGCGGAAAAGATACTTGCCGCGACTCAGACATTCCAGGCCGAAGCGCGGGCGTTGACCGGCGCCGTATCGGGCAGGGCGCGCGTTGGAACGCTATCCGACCCCGCGTTCATCCGCCTGGGCGAGTTCATGGCGGTCGCGCTCGAGCGCTATCCTTTGCTCGAAATCGATTTTCAGCACGAGATCACCGGCGTAGCGATGCAGCGCGTGCGCGACGGATCGCTCGAGGCGAGTTTTTACTATGGCCACATGCCGAATCCGCAGCTCGCGGGCATTGCGCTGCGCGAACTCGCGTACCGTATCGCCGCGCCAGCAGCGTGGCGCGATCGCGTGCAGCAGGCCGGTTGGCCGGAGATCAGCGAGCTGCCGTGGATCATGCCGCCGCCGGTGAGCACGCATCATCAGTTTGCGGCCGCCATTTTCCGCGAGCACGGTGTCGCGCCGGCCAGACTGATCGGCGCCGACGACGAGGCGGTCGTGAGCTCGTTGGTCGCCTCCGGTGTCGGTCTGGCGCTCATACGCGAAGACGTCGCGCTGCAGATGGCGCAAACAAACCAGGTTTGCCTCTGGCAGGACGTGCGGATCGACACGACGCTGCAATTCATCTATCTGCGCTCGCGCGAGCACGATCCGATCGTCCGGGCATTGCTCGACGTGGTCAAATGGGCTTGGCAGCTGCGCCGTGACACCGGGGTCGCGGGACGGCGCCGAACCACGCGCCAGAATGCCGACGGGATCGCCAGCGCGGCCCCCAAGAAGCCATAGTCATGACCAGCGGGGCCAGCGGCCGCGCGGCGGCGCAAGCTCAAGCCCCGCGCATTTGCTTAGCGCGCCGCGGTGCCAGCGCTATACCTCGATTTCGAGCTCGGCCTCGATTTCAACCGGCATGTTGAACGGCAACTCCGCCATGCCGACCGCGGATCGGGCATGTCTGCCTTGGTCAGGTCCGTAGAGTTCCAGGATCAGGTCGGAGCAGCCGTTGATCACCGCCGGCTGCTGGGTAAATCCCGGTGCCGAGGCAACCATGCCGAACACGCGCAGCCAGGCTTGTACACGGTCGAGGTCGCCCAGTTCGAGCTTGAGGCTTGCGAGGATCGAGAGCGCAGTCAAGCGAGCGGCCCGGTAACCCTGTTCGACGTTGAGCTCGCGCCCAAGCTTGCCCAGCGGCGGCGCGAGGGAGCCGTCGGGATCCTGAGGCCCGTGGCCCGAAACGAAAGCCCGATTGCCGCGCACGCGTACCTTGGCGAACGGGAGGCGCACACCCGGTGGGATCACCATCGGCGCCGGCAGAACGAGCCCGAGTTCCTGCAACCGCGCTTCGGCCTTCATGACCGGCCCGCGGTCATGCCGCCCTCTCCGCCGTCTTGGCCGCGGCGTGCCTCAGCCGCGCTTCCTTCTCGAGCTCTTCTTCGACGTCGCGTCGCAATCCGCGCTCCATCTGCTGGTGATCCAGCTCCCGCTCCCACTTGGAGACGACGATGGTCGCGACGCCGTTGCCGATGAGGTTGGTAAGCGCTCGCGCCTCCGACATGAAGCGATCGATGCCAAGGATAAGCGCCAGGCCCGCGACCGGGATCGTCGGCACGGACGACAGCGTCGCCGCGAGAACGATGAAGCCACTGCCGGTCACGCCGGCGGCCCCCTTCGAGGTCAACAGTAACACCGCGAGAATGGTCAGTTGTTGGAACAGCGTGAGGTCGGTATTGGTCGCCTGCGCGATGAATATCGCCGCCATGGTGAGGTAGATCGACGTGCCGTCGAGGTTGAACGAATATCCGGCGGGAATGACCAGCCCGACCACCGATTTCGAGCAGCCGAGCTTTTCCATTTTCGCCATCATGCGCGGCAGTACCGATTCCGATGAGGAGGTGCCGAGTACGATCAGCAGCTCCTCCTTGATGTAGACGATGAAACGGATGATCGAGAAGCCAACGAAGCGCGCGATGAGGCCGAGCACGACGAGGATGAAGATAAGGCACGTGAGATAGAAGCTTCCCATGAGCTTGGCCAGGGGCACCAGCGAGGCGAGGCCGTACTTGCCGATCGTGAACGCCATCGCCCCGAAGGCGCCGATCGGCGCTGCGCGCATGATGAAGCCGACAACGATGAAAAGCGCGTGCGCGAACTCGTCGATGAATTTGACCACCGGCCTGCCCTTCTCTCCCGCCGCGGATAACGCCAGCCCGAACAGCACCGAGAACAGCAGCACCTGCAGAATCTCACCCTTGGCAAACGCGTCGACAACCGTGTTGGGAATTATGTTCAAGAGGAATTCGACGGTGCTCTGCGACTTGGCCGCGCTCGTGAAGCTGGCGATGTTCCGGGTATCGATGGTCGCCGGATCGGCGTTGAAACCGGCACCGGGCTGCAGCGTGTTGACGACGAGCAGCCCGATGATGAGCGCCAGGGTGCTGACAACCTCGAAGTAGAGGAGCGCCTTGCCGCCGACCCGCCCGACCTTCTTCATGTCCTCCATGCCGGCGATGCCCGTGACGACGGTGCAGAAGATGATCGGGGCGATGATCATCTTGATGAGCTTGATGAATGCGTCGCCCAGCGGCTTCATCGCTTCGCCGGTCGCAGGCCAGAAGTAGCCGAGAATGACTCCGCAGACGATCGCCAGCAGCACCTGCGCGTAGAGATGCTTGTAGAGCGGCTTCTTCATGGCACTTCCTCCGGGATTCGCGTCCCACCGCGAACGGGCGGCGGTGGTAACGGGCTCGAGCCAGCGTGTGGCCGCAAGTGTAACGTAACGCGCGGGCGCGCTCCCCGCGCATGCAGGCTGTAGCGACGCCGGCCATCCGGCTGGACCACCCCCGACGCGACTTAAAGAAGCCACCGCGGGCGGTCGCACCACCCGTGTCGCAGCGCGCGCCGCCGCTCAGGCGAACAGATCGAGCTGCGCGCTCGCGGCCGGCGAGCGGGGCGGCCGAAAACGCGTCGTGTCCAGACGCAGCGCGCGCTCCTCGTTCAACCCCAAGCGCTTGCAGGCCAGCGCGAAGCGCTGCGCGATCAGCTCGGCAAACTGCCCCTCGCCGCGCATGCGCGAGCCGAACGCGGGGTCGTTATCGCGGCCCCCGCGAACCTGCTGCACCAGGCTCATGACATGGGCGGCGCGCAGCGGATGGTATTGCGCGAGCCAGTCGCGGAAGAGCTCCTTCACCTCGCGCGGCAGGCGCAGCATGACCCAGGTCGCCCAACGCGCACCGTGCCCTGCCGCCGCTTCGAGAATCGCCTCGAGGTCCTTGTCGGTGAGCTGTGGAATCACCGGCGCGACACTCACGCCAACCGGCACGCCGGCTCCGGCGATCGCCTTGATCATCGCCAGCCGCCGCTGCGGCGAGGGCGCGCGCGGATCGAGCTGGCGTGCCAGATCCCGGTCGAGCATCGCGATCGAGACATAGACACGCGCGAGATTCTTTGCCGCCATCGGCGCAAGCAGATCGAGGTCGCGTTCGATCAGCACGCCCTTGGTCGTTATCGTCAGCGGATGCTCGCACTCAGCCAGCACCTCGAGCAGCTGGCGCGTGATCTTCCACTCCCGCTCGATGGGTTGGTACGGATCCGTGTTCGTGCCGAGCGCAATGGGTTCGCAACGGTAGCCAGGCTTCGCCAGTTCGGCCCGGAGCAGGGCGGGCGCATCGGGCTTCGCGAACAGCCGCGTCTCGAAATCGAGTCCCGGCGAGAGATCGAGATAGGCGTGGGAGGGCCGCGCGTAACAGTAGACGCAGCCGTGCTCGCAGCCCTGGTACGGGTTGATCGACTGGGTGAACGGGATGTCCGGCGAATCGTTGCGGGCGATGATCGTGCGCGCATTCTGGATCGAGACGGTCGTCTTGAGCGGCGCTGCTTCGTCGTCGCGCTCGCCCTCGGCAGTCGGCGACCAGCCGTCGTCGTCGGCCGCGCGCGCATCACGCCGAAAGCGGTTGGCGGGGTTGAAGGTTGCGCCGCGCCCCTTGGGCGGCGGCAGCGGTGCGGTGGCCATCGCGACTTCAATCAGACGAGCTTGGCATCCATCGAGATGTTGGTGTTGAGGACCCGCGAGACCGGGCAGTTGGCCTTGGCGTTGGCGGCGACCTCGGCGAACTTCGTCGCATCGATCTTGGGCACCCGCGCCCGCGTCGTCAGGTGAATCGAGGTGATGGTCCAGTTGCCATTGACCTGATCCATCGTCAGCACGGCCTCGGTGTCGATCGCATCCGCTGTGAAGCCGGCATTGTTAAGCATGAATGACAAGGCCATCGTGAAGCAGCCCGCATGGGCGGCAGCGATCAGTTCCTCGGGATTGGTACCCTTGCCGTCGCCGAAGCGGGCGACGAACGAATAGGGGGTGTCCTTGAGCGTAGCGCTCTGGGTTGAGATCGTACCGGCGCCTTCCTTGGCGGTTCCTTGCCAGCGAGCGGTGGCCTTGCGCTGCATCGCATTCTCCTTGGGGGTTGCCATTCCGAGAGCGCTCAGTTTAGGCTCGCGCGAGCGTCGCGCCAAGTGGTATCGCGGCCGGCGCCGCCGATGCGCTACCATAGCCGGCACGCATGCTGGCCGACGCGCCGAGCTTGTCGCGCCGACGATGACCAAGCCCAAAACAACCCGCTTCGACACGTTGACGTTGCACGCGGGCGCGCGCCCCGATCCGGCGACAGGCGCGCGTGCCACGCCGATCTATCAATCGGCATCGTTCGTGTTTCGCGACAGCGATCACGCGGCGGCGCTGTTCAACATGGAGCGCGCGGGGCATGTGTACTCGCGCATTTCCAACCCGACCTGTGCGGTGCTCGAGGAGCGCATCAGCGCGCTCGAGGGGGGCGTGGGAGCGATCGCCGTGGCGAGCGGGCAGGCCGCGCTCCATCTCGCCATCGTCACGCTGATGGGGGCGGGGTCACACATTGTCGCCTCGCGCTCGCTCTATGGCGGCTCGCATAACCTGCTCGACTTTACGCTGCCGCGGTTCGGCATCGACACCACGTTTGTCGATCCCCGCGACCAAGCCGCCTGGCGCGCTGCCATCCGCCCGTCCACGCGCCTGCTGTTCGGCGAGACGCTCGGCAACCCGGGCCTCGAGGTGCTCGATATCACCCGTGTCGCGCAGCTCGCACACGAGCACGGCCTGCCGCTGCTCGTCGATTCGACGTTCACGACGCCCTATCTGCTGCGGCCGTTCGAGCACGGCGCGGACCTCGTCTATCATTCGGCGACCAAATTTCTTTCCGGCCACGGCGTGGTGATCGGCGGGCTCCTCGTCGACGGTGGAAGGTTCGACTGGGCGGAGGCGGGTAGAAGTGCCGGCAAGTTTCCGACGCTGAGCGAGCCCTACGCCGGCTTTCACGACATGGTTTTTGCCGAAGAATCCACCACTGCCGCGTTTCTGCTGCGCGCGCGGCGCGAAGGCATCCGCGACTTCGGCGCCTGCATGGCGCCGATGACTGCGTTCCAGATCCTGCAGGGCATCGAGACGCTGCCGTTGCGCATGCAGCGCCACATCGAGAATACGCGCCGGATTGTCGCCTTTCTTGCCACGCATGAAATGGTGGAGTCGGTTGCCTATCCGGAGCTGCCGCAGCATCCCGACCACGCGCTGGCGCAGGAGCTGCTGCCGCGAGGCTGCGGCGCGGTGTTCAGCTTCTCGATCCGGGGCACGCGCGAGCAGGGACGCAAATTCGTCGAGTCACTGCGGATTTTTTCGCATCTGGCCAACGTTGGCGACGCCAAGTCGCTGGTCATCCACCCGGCGTCGACGACGCACTTCCGCATCTCCGCCGAGGATTTGCGCGCTGCCGGCATCACCGAAGGCACGATCCGGCTGTCGGTGGGGCTGGAAGACATCGACGATCTCATCGAAGACCTGAGCCGTGCGCTCTACGCCGCGAGCAAGGGCTGATGCGCTGCGACGTCGGCGGAAATTCCGTTTACGCCTACACCGGCGCGCGGCCATTTGACGCCGCGCTCCCAACGCTCGTGTTCGTCCACGGTGCGGCAAACGATCACAGCGTGTGGGCATTGCAGTCGCGCTACTTCGCGCATCACGGCTGCAACGCGCTGGCAATCGACCTTCCCGGGCACGGCCGGACCGCGGGCGAGCCGCCGGTGTCGGTCGAGGCGGCAGCGGAATGGCTCGGCGCGTTGCTTGATACCCTGGCCGTAACACGGGTTGGGCTGATCGGCCACAGCCTGGGCGCGCTGATCGTGCTCGAGACCGTGGCGCGACAGCCACAGCGCGTCGCCCAGGTTGCGCTGCTGGGAGTCGCGGCGCCCATGCCGGTGGCGGACGTGCTACTCGATGCGGCCAGGGCGGACGATCATGTCGCCTATGAACTCATCACCGGTTGGAGCTTCGCAGCGGGACATCAGCTGGGGGGCAATCCGCTGCCGGGTGTCTGGATGATCGGCAACGCGCTGCGCCTGATGGAGCGCTCGCGGCCCGGCGTCCTCTATGCCGATTTGCTCGCGTGCCATCGCTATGTCGGGGGATTGTCCGCCGCGGGCAGGGTGCGCTGCCGGGCGCTGCTTGTCCTGGGCCAGCGCGACCTCATGGCGCCACCGAAAAATGCCGCGGCGTTGACCGGCGCGCTGCCCGACCGAAGGGTCGTGACCGTAGCCGATTGCGGCCACAGCCTCATGACGGAAGCGCCCGACACCGTCCTCGACGCCCTGCGCGAGTTCCTGTTTTCCTCTCCTAGCTCTGCGTCTTCCACTTGATCGAGCAGCCGATAGATGGCGTTTGCGCTGCTGGGCCACGACCCGTGCGCGCCACCTGCAGCATCCCGTCGAACAGTTCGCGCGGCGCGTCGGGTTTGGCGGCACGCCCGGATTCATCGAGGCGGCCACGATACTGCAGCGCCAGCTTGCCGTTGTAGCCGAAGAAATCCGGCGTGCACACCGCGCCATAGGCTTTGGCGACGCTTTGCGTCTCGTCCCAGAGATAGGGAAACGGGAATCGCAGGCGCAAGGCGAGCGCCTTCATGTTGTCGAAGGAGTCCTCAGGATAGTCGGTGGCATCGTTGCTGCAGATTGCCACCGATCCGACGCCATGGTTCTTCAATTCTGCGGCGTCGCGTACGATCTTGTCGAGCACTGCCTTGACGAAGGGACAATGGTTGCAGATGAACATGACCAGCAGGCCGTTCGGTGCGGCGAGTCCGTCGCGGCGGTAGCGGCGGCCGTCGGTGGCGAGCAGCTCAAAATCCGGCGCCGGTGCATCGAAATCGCAGATAGAAGGAGCGGTGGCCATCGTCTTACTCCCACGAGTGGTATGGCAAAATCCTAGCATGTCGTGTGCGCTCCCGTGCAGGTCGCGACCGCAGGCATGGGCTGCGGTGGGCGGCGATCGTCATCGCGTTTTCCGGGCGTGTGCGACATCGGGCCGCGCGTGACGCCGCGTTTTTTCTGTCCGCCGCCGCTTGCGGTGGGCGCCGAGATCACCCTCCCTGTCGGTGCGGCGCACCACGTGCTGCGCGTCCTGCGGCTCAAGGAAGGCGCTGCCGTGACACTCTTCGACGGCGCGGGCGGCGAGTACGGCGGGGAACTGGCGCGCACAAGCCCGCGCGCGGTCGCGGTGCGCGTCCTCGAGCATCGCGATATCGAGCGGGAATCCCCGCTGGCAGTCACACTGGTGCAGGGGCTCGCGGCAGCCGACCGGATGGATTACGCGGTGCAGAAGGCGGCGGAGCTCGGCGTCACCGCAATCGTGCCCGTCGTCGCGACGCGCAGCGTGGTTCGGCTCGACGAGGCGCGCGCCTCCCGGCGCGCTGCGCGCTGGCGGCAGATTGTCATTTCCGCGTGCGAACAATCAGGGCGCAATCGGCTACCCGAGGTACACCCGCCCTCCGCGCTCGGGACGTGGCTACGCACGCCATCGGCGGCGCAATTGCGCCTGCTGCTCGCGCCGGACGCAGTCGACGGGCTCGGCGACCTGGACCGGCCGCTCGGCACAGTTGAACTGCTGGTGGGACCCGAAGGCGGACTGACTTTGGAGGAATCAGCCGCGGCGCGCGCCGCGGGATTTCGGCCCGTGCGGCTGGGTCCGCGCATCCTGCGCACGGAATCGGCGGGACCGGGGATGCTTGCGGCCATAAACGCGCTTTGGGGGGATTGGCGATGAAATCCGGTCGACGACTAAAAGCGCGTATTCGGCGAGAACAAGCAAGGTGACCTCGACCCAGGCGGCGCCGAAGCGGAGGCGTACTACGGCGACGTCGTGGTCGGTGCTGGCCTACGCTAACCGCCAGCGCCCCGGGCGTCCGCCGCGACGAGGATGCTGCAGCGCACGCGCTCGATGAGTATCGCGTCCACCGAGCCGCGCCACCAGCGCAATGCGAACGATTTGCTGCGCGGATGCCCAAGGATCAGAAGATCGATCCCAAGTTCGGTCACGAGCTTGCAGATCACGTCGACCGGTTCGCCCACCACCAGGTGGTCGGTCACCCGTATGCCTTTCGCGGCAAGCAGCGCATGGGCGTCCTTCAGGTCGGCTTCCATGTGCTCGCGCTCGTCGGCCAGCGCGACCTCCGGCACGTATTCGCCCGCGAGCAGGTATGCCGAAGGGTAATGGACCACTCCGGCGAGATGGACCTCGACCGAGGCATCGGGAGCGAGTCGCACGGCTTCGTCGAGCGCGGATCGAGACTCGGGCGCGCCGTTGTAGGCAATGAGAATCTTTCGGTACATGGCTACCTCCTACCCCAGAGAGTGCTTCTTGATCGAAGACGCCGGGATCACGGCTGCCGCAAACGCGATCGTAACCACCAAAAAGCAATCGCGGAAGGCCGCTGTCGCCTCTCCTGTCGCACCGTAGGCGGACAGCCGCCAGTCGAGCAGGACCGCCAGCAGATTGACGCCGACGGCGCCGCCGAGCTGCCGCGCGAAGTTGACCGCGGCGGAGGCCTGGCCGAGGAATTGCGGGGGCAGCGACTCCACCGCGCCGACATTGAGCGCGGGAATGATGAACCCGAGACCCACCCGGCCGATCGTCAGCCACAGCGCCAGCAGCCAGAACGCCGTCGCGCCCGTCGCAAAGGCAAGCAACAGGCTCGACAGGGCAAAGCACGCGAGGCCTCCTGCGACGACGTATCGCGGCGCTGCGCGGTCGGTTAGCCGGCCGGCGAGCGCGATCGCCAGCGCCAGCACGAAACCCGGCGCCAGGAGCAGGTTGCCCGCCTTGGCGGGCCCATAGCCGGCGATATCCTGCACGAACACCGGCACCAGGTAGGTGGTGCCAAACAGCCCGAGCCCATAGGCGACGGCCACCAACAAGGCGGCGCGGAAGCCGCGCCTTGCCAAAAGGCGCACCGCCAGCAGGGGGGCAGGGGCCCGAAATTGCCACGCGACGAAACCGAGCGTCAGCGCCAGTGCGATGCTGCCATCGGCGAGCGCGACGGACGAGAGCCAGCCGCGGCGGTGGCCGATGACCGGAAAGTTGAGCAAAGCGACGAGCGCAGCGGTAAGCAACAGGGTTCCGGCCCAGTCGAAGGGACGCCGCGGCCCGGACGCGCGCGCTGCGGACAGCCAGCGCCAGCCGAGCGGCAGAGCCGCGACACAGAACGGAAGCGATAGCAGGAAGATCGCCCGCCAGCCGAAGGCCTCCATGAGCACCCCGCCGAGCGCCGGCCCGACCGCCGGCGCAAGCACCACACCGAAGCCGAAAATCCCCATCGCCCGCCCCCGCTGTTCGATCGGAAATACCTCGAACACGGCGATCATCGCCAAAGGCTGCATAACGCCTGCCGCGGCACCCTGCAACACGCGGGCAGCGA
Organism: Edaphobacterium sp. (SeqCode); assembly: GCA_035937415.1. Classification (GTDB taxonomy): domain Bacteria; phylum Pseudomonadota; class Gammaproteobacteria; order Burkholderiales; family Casimicrobiaceae; genus PALSA-1003. The sequence continues at coordinate 166,650 of DASZIB010000054.1, forward strand.
TCAGCGATTCAGTGTTCCAACTCGACGCGCCGAGCAGCGACGCGGCGAGAAACACCGCCATCGTCGCGACGAATGTCGCGCGCTGGCCGAAGGCCTCGACCAGCCACGACGTGGCGAGCATCGTCGTTGTTGTTGCGGCGAGGAATCCGGTCGCGACCCATTGCAGCGAATCGTGGCCGATGTTGAATTCGCGGATCATCGCCGGGAAGGCGACATTGACGATCGTTGCTGCGAGGATCGTCGAGACCGTGCCGACCATGGTGGTCGCCACGACCCAGGCCCGACGATGCGCGGCGGCGGAAATGGCTTTAGTACGTCGTGGTGGCCGTGAGTCGAAGCGGGCGTCCGGCGATCGCGAGCGCAATGTCGGCCAGTTCATCCCAGACGCCGCCTTGACCGATGCCCTTGGCCAGCGCGTCGATCCGGGCTAGTCGCTGCAGCAGCGAGGGAACCGCCGCGGGCGCGACGCGTCGCGCCGCGCTCTCCAGCGCCGCTTGTCGTTTCCCCCACACCCGCGCCGCGCGCACCGCGGTGGCGAGTATCGTGCCTTCCGCGGTCGCAGTGAGCACCGACGAGAGGGCATGCAGATCCTCGCCAAGCTGCCAGATGAGTAGCGGCACACCCTCGCCCTGGGCCTCCAGCGCGGCCAGGATGCGCAGTGCACGGGCAGCGTCGCCGAGGAGCCATGCTTCGGAAAGCTGGAACACGTCGAAGCGCGCGACGTCGGCGATCGCGCCCAGGACAGCGTCGGGATCGAGTTCGCCCTCGGGGAGCAGGAGGCCCAGCTTTTCGATCTCCTGCTGCGCCGCGAGCAGATTGCCCTCCGTGGTGTCGGCGAGAAACTGCAGCGTGTCCGCGGACGCGTGCTGCTTCTGGCGCGCGAGACGCGCGGCCAGCCAGCGCGGCAGCTCGTCGCGTTCGAGCGGCTGGACGGCGACGGAGACTCCCGCGCGCTCGAGTGCGGAGAACCATGCGGAGGACTGCGCGGCACGCTCGAGGCGCGGCAACGTGATCAACGTCAGCGTGTCGGAATGGGGATTCGCTGCGCAATCCTCAAGCACGCGCGCACCGTCGACCCCGGGTTTGCCGGAGGGAATGCGCAGATCAACGATCTTGCGCGCGCCGAAGAGGCCCAGGTTGCGGTTTGCGGCGGCGAACGCATCCCACTTGAAACCGGGGTCCGCGACGAGTACCTCGCGCTCCTCGAAGCCGCGTGCGCGGGCGGCGGCACGGACCTGGTCACCCGCCTCGATCGCCAGCAAGGTCTCGTCGCCGTGAACGACGTAGAGCGGGGCGAGGCCCTTGGCCAGGTGCGCAGCGAGCTGGGGCAGGCGGACTTGCACTGTCGGCGTGAAGGCTCGTTGGGTAGCGCGTCGGCGCGCGCTTACGCCGGTTTCTTGGCGGCCTGCAGGCGGCGCACGATCTGCTGCACGGCGTCATCCTGCATCTCGCGCCAGAGCCGCTGCTCCTGCGCTTCCTTGGCCAACGCCTCGGTGTCGTTGTAGGTATAGGTGCGGCGCACCAGCAGCTCGGACGTGGGCAGCCAGTCGTTACCCGCGGCATCGCGGACGCGGATCAGGATCCGTTTGGTCAGCAGGAACTCGCTCACCTTGCCGCCGCTCGACAGGGACAGGATCTGCTTGTTGTTCTCGACGCTCGCGATGTCGAGAATTACCTGCGCCTTCTCCGGCGTTGCCACCAGTTGTGCGGTGCCGATGCTCTCCAGCGAGCGCCTGAGGTCCGCCGTGAGCGGCTGCGCTGCAGGCGAGTTCAGGAACAGCGTTTCGAATGCGTAGTGCGCTTCGCCGCGGAGATGAAAACCGCAACCCGCGAGCAGCGCGAGAGCGAACATTCCGCCTGCCCCGCGCAGCGTGCGGCGACAACAGCTTTGACGGGCGGTCCTAGACGACGACATTGACCAGCCTCCCTGGAACGATGACGATTCGGCGTGGTGTGGCGCCTTGCGCCTGTTTTTGCACCTCGGGGCTCGCAACGGCTGCCCTTTCAATCGTCGCCGAATCCGCGACCGCAGACACGCGCAACTTGCCGCGCAACTTCCCGTTTACCTGCAGCACCAGCTCGATCTCGTCCTGGGCGAGCGCGGCGGCGTCGACCTGCGGCCATGGCGCGTCGAGGATGTCGCCGTATTTGACGGCATAGCCAAGCTGTTCCCAGAGCGCGTGGGTAATGTGCGGCACGACCGGGTTGAGCACGCGCAGCAGCAGCGACAGGCCCTCGCGCACCAGTTCGATCGCTGCCGGTGTCGCTTCCTCTGGCACGGTATCGAGCGCGTGCAGCATCTTGATCCCCGCGGAGACGACCGTGTTGTACTTGACGCGGCGGTAATCGTCGTCGGCCTGCTTGAGATGCATGTGCAGCTCCCGGCGGATCTCGCGCAGGGGCGGCGGCGCATGCGCCCAGTCGATCGCGACGGGCACGCGCGCAAGGGCATCCGCCCGATGCTGGGCGTAGGCCCAGAGGCGCTTCAGGAAGCGGTACGCCCCTTCGACCGCGTCGTCCGACCACAACGCCGAGTCCTCCGGCGGCCCGGCGTGCATGACAAACATGCGTGCCGTGTCGGCGCCGTACTTGGCGATCAACTCCTGTGGGTCGACCCCGTTCCTTTTGCTCTTGGACATCGTCCCGGTGCCGCCGTACTCGACCGGTTGGCCGTCGCTCTTGAGCACTGCGCCCGTGATGCGACCCTCGCCGTCACGCACGGGGTCGACGTCCTCCGGCGCAAAGTAGTCGATGCCACCGTGGTCGGTGCGGCGGAAGTAGCTGTGATTGAGCAGCATGCCCTGCGTCATCAGTCGCGTGAAGGGTTCGTCGAAGCCGACCAGGCCCATGTCGCGCATGACCTTGGTCCAGAAGCGCGCATAGAGCAGGTGCAGAATCGCGTGCTCGATGCCCCCGATGTACTGATCCATCGGGTTCCAGTATTCGTTGCGCGCATCGACCATCGTCGCCGCGCCAGGGCACGCGTAGCGCATGTAATACCAAGACGAGTCGACGAAGGTATCCATGGTGTCGGTCTCGCGTTGCGCCGGACCGTCGCATCGGGGACACGTCGTGGCGACGAAATCGGCGCGCTTGGCAAGCGGATTGCCCGTGCCGTCCGGAACGCAGTCCTCGGGCAGGACTACCGGCAGGTCATCTTCCGGTACCGGCACGTCGCCGCAGGCCGGACAATGCACGATTGGTATCGGCGTGCCCCAGTAGCGCTGGCGCGATATGCCCCAATCGCGCAGCCGGTAGGTGATCTGCTTCGCGCCCAGGCCCAGTGCCTCGAGGTCGGCGGCGATCGCGGCGACGGCTGCCTCGTAGCGCATCCCGTCGTACTTGCCCGAATTGACGCAAACGCCGCGCGATTTGTCTTCGTACCAGGGCTGCCACGCGGCGGTCGTGAACATCTCGCCGTCGACGGCGATCACCTGCCTGATCGGCAAGCCGTATTTTTTGGCGAATGCGAAATCGCGCTCATCGTGCGCGGGGACACCCATCACCGCGCCTTCGCCGTAGGCCATCAGCACGTAGTTGCCAACCCAGACCTCGATGGGTTCGCCGGTCAGCGGATGCCTGACGTGCAGGCCTGTCGGCATGCCTTTCTTCTCCATGGTGGCGAGTTCGGCCTCGATCACGCCGCCGCGTCGGCATTCCTCCACGAAGACGGCCAGGTCCGGACGCGACTGCGCCGCGTGCACAGCGAGCGGATGCTCGGCCGCGACGGCGCAAAACGTGACGCCCATGATCGTGTCGGCGCGGGTGGTGAACACCCACAACCGGCCGTCGCCGATGAGTGCGCCGCCTGACTCGCGGATGTCGTGCGGAAAGGCGAAGCGCACGCCCTCGCTGCGACCGATCCAGTTGGCCTGCATCGTCCGCACGCGCTCGGGCCAACCCGTCATCCGGTCGAGATTGTCGAGCAACTCGTCGGCGTAATCGGTGATCTTGAGGTAATACATCGGGATCTCGCGCCTTTGCACCAGCGCGCCGGAGCGCCAGCCGCGCCCGTCGATCACCTGCTCGTTGGCGAGCACGGTTTGGTCCACGGGGTCCCAGTTGACGACACCGGTTTTCTTGTACGCGATGCCGCGTTCGAGCATCTTGAGAAACAGCCACTGGTTCCAGCGGTAATAGTCGGGCTTGCAGGTCGCGAGCTCACGAGACCAATCGATAGCCAGCCCGACCACCTGCATCTGCCGTTTCATGTAGGCGATGTTGTCGTAGGTCCAGCGGGCCGGCGCCACGCCGCTCTTCATCGCCGCGTTCTCGGCCGGCAGCCCGAATGCATCCCAGCCCATCGGCATCAACGTGTTGTGTCCGTTCATGCGTAGATGCCGGTACATCATGTCGCTGATCATGTAATTGCGTACGTGTCCCATATGCAGAACGCCCGACGGATAGGGGAGCATCGACACGCAGTAGAACTTCGGCTTGACAGAATCCTCGCGGGCGCGGAAGGCCTGCACGGACGTCCAGTGCGCCTGCACGGCAGCTTCGATGTCGGCGGGGCGATACGGTTGCATGGGGCGGCCGCGGCAGCGGCGAACGAATGCAAAGCAGGCGATTATACCGGCAGGAAGAAATCGCCCCGCGGGCCTGTTAACGTCAGGCGAAGAGCGTCACGACCGCAAGGACGGCGAACAGGCCCGCCGCCGCCAGGCGCAGCGCCCGCAGCGGGATCCGCGAAGCAGCGGCGTGTCCCAGCCAGACTACGGGCACGTCGGCGGCCAGCATACCCAGGGTGGTTCCGGCGATGACCGCGAAAAGATTGTCGAAGCGCGCCGCGAGCACAATGGTGGCGATTTGAGTCTTGTCGCCGATTTCGGCGAGAAAGAATGCGAGCACCGTGAAACTGAACACGCCGAGACGACTCGGCAGCACCGCGTCACGCCCATTTTGCCGCTCGGGTACAAGAGCCCACAGTGCAACGGCGAGGAACGACGCGGCGAGCAGCCAGCGCAGATACGTCGCCGGGACGGCCTGCCGTACTCCGGCACCGACGAGCCCAGCCAGCGTGTGGTTGGCGAGCGCCGCAACGAAGATACCGCACACGATCGGGAGTGCCCGTCGGAAGCGCGCGGCGAGTACCAGTGCGAGGAACTGCGTCTTGTCGCCCATTTCGCCGACGGCGACCACCAGCAGTGAAACGAGGAAGGCTTCCATGACGGCGGGCGCCGGGCGAACCTTGACGCGGACGATAGCCGGCGGCCAGGCTGGTAGAATTCTAGCGTACCCGGGGAACCACTCCGGGAATCGCCAGCCAAAGACGCATCGCCGCGCCTGTTCGCGCGTCCGTCCATGACCCCCTTGCTGCGCTACCTTGGCACTTTGTTCTTCACCGCGGGCGTCGCGACAATCGCCGCCGCAGCGCCGGTGCGTACCGAGCACGTCGAAGCGGAGCTCGTTCCCGCCGCGACGGCGCTGCAGCCGGGCGGGCAGCTGACGGTCGCACTGCGGCTGAAGATGGACCGGGGGTGGCATACATACTGGCAGAACCCCGGCGACTCGGGCCTGCCAACCACGCTCGATTGGAAGCTGCCCCCGGGGCTAGCTGCCGGCCCGCTGCAATGGCCGCCGCCGCGCGCGCTTCCGGTGGGCCCCCTGGTCAACTACGGCTACGAAGGCGAAGTCCTGCTGCTGACCGACATTGCGGTCGCGCCAGCGTTTTCGAGTGCAGGGCCCACAACGCTCAACCTGCGCGCCAATTGGCTCGTCTGCAAGGAGATATGCATTCCCGAAGGCGCCGATCTTGCCCTGCTCTTGCCGGTTGCGGCCAACCCGGCACCAGACGCGCGCTGGGGCGACGCGATCGCACAGGCACGCGCGGCGCTGCCGCAGCCTCTCGCAGGATGGAGCGTCACAGCAACCGGGCATGGGCAGCAGATCGAACTTGCACTCGCGCCTGCGTCGAGCGAAGACGACCCCGGAGAGTTGCGCCTGTTCCCGCTCAGCGAAGGCAAGATCGAGGCCGGTAAGCCGCAAACGCTTGTACGCGACGGCACGACGCTCAAGCTGACGCTGCCCGTGGCGAGCCAGCGGGTTGGCGATTTCGCGCGCCTCACCGGCGTGCTTACCGCAAGCCACGGCTTTCGCCAGGGCCGCGCGGTGCGCGTCGATGCGCCGCTCGAGGGAACGATTATCGCCGGAACGCCACCCGATCTCGCCAGCGCGGACACGACCGCCGCAGTAAGCGCCGCCACGCCGGGACTGCCGCTGCAGGCGAACGGCGCCGAGGGCGCAACTACACTCGCGGCGGCACTCGCGTTCGCGTTCGTCGGGGGGCTGTTGCTCAATCTGATGCCGTGCGTGTTTCCCGTGCTTTCGCTCAAGGTTCTGGGATTCGCGATGCACGGCGGCGACGTGGGCGCTATGCGCCGGCATGGTGTGGCTTTCGCCGGTGGCGTCGTGGTTTCTTTTTGGTTGCTCGCGGGCCTTCTGCTCGCGTTGCGCGCAACCGGTCAGCAGCTCGGCTGGGGTTTTCAGCTGCAGTCGCCGGCAGTCGTGGTCGGGCTCGCGACCCTGTTTTTCGTGCTGGCGCTGAATCTTTCGGGCGTGTTCGAGATCGGCCCCGTCCTGCCGTCGGCGATCTCCGGCTGGAATGCCCGCAACGCTTACGTCAACGACGTGCTCTCGGGCGCGCTCGCCGTGATTGTAGCCTCGCCGTGTTCAGCGCCCTTCATGGGCGCGGCGATCGGCTGGGCGCTGACCGCGACACCGGTTACAACCATCGCCGTATTCACCGCGCTTGGTGTAGGCATGGCGTTGCCCTATCTGTTGCTTGCGTGTTTTCCGGCGTGGCGAGCCAGGCTGCCGCGGCCCGGAGCATGGATGGTGCGGCTCAGGCAACTGCTCGCATTTCCGCTGTACGCGACCGTGATATGGCTTGCCTGGGTTCTGGGCGCGCAGCTCGACAACGACGCGGTCGCGCGGCTGCTCGTGGTCCTGCTGCTGCTCGCGTTTGCGCTTTGGGCCTGGCAGACCATGCGTGCTGGCGCGACCCGCGCGTGGGGGTGGGCGGCGCTGGCAAGCGTCGCAGGCATTATCGTGGTCGGCTGGCCGGTCGTGAGCGCAGTCGCCGGCGGCGAGGCGCCGGCGAAGCAACTTGCCACCGACCGGGGACCCTGGCAGGACTACTCACCGGATCGCCTGCAGCAGCTTACCGTGGCCGGCCGCGCGGTATTTGTCGACTTCACCGCCGCGTGGTGCGTTACCTGCCAGGTCAACAAGCGCCTGGTCCTCAATACGGACGCGGTGCAGCAGGCATTCGCGCATAACAACGTCGTGTTGCTGCGGGCCGACTGGACTCGCCGCGACGCGACGATCGGGCGCGCGTTGGCGGCGCTGGGACGCAGCGGTTTGCCGGTGTATGTTCTCTACCGGCCAGGGCGCGAGCCTCTGCTCCTGCCCGAGATCCTGCATCAGCGCATGATCACCGACGCGCTGACCCAACCCTAACAAGGCAGCGAATTCTCTCGACGGAGGCAACATGACTTGGCGCACGCTGATGAGCGTACTGGTGTTCGGAGCGGCACTGCCGGCGCTCGCCACGACGGTAGGGCAGGGCGCGCCGAACTTTACGCTTATGGACACGCACGGGAGGACCGTCCAGCTGAGCAACTTCAAGGGCCAGTACATCGTGCTCGAATGGACCAATCCGGCGTGCCCGTTCGTGCGCAATCATTACAACACGGGGAACATGCAGACGCTGCAGCAAACCTGGGGTGCACGCGGCGTCGTTTGGCTGGCGATTGATTCGTCAAACCGTTCGGGCTCGGACTACCTGCCGCCCGCGAAACTCGACGAGTGGATGCAGGCCCGCGGTGCGGCGCAGAAGGCAGTGCTCATGGATCCCGACAGCGCGGCCGCCAAGCTCTTCCAGGCCAAGACCACGCCACACATGTTCGTGATCAATCCCGCGGGTACTATTGTCTATGCCGGCGCGATCGACGACCGTCCCTCGACGCGGCCCGAGGACCCGGCGGCGGCGCACAACTATGTGCGCGCGGCGCTGACGGAGGCGGCCGCTGGCGTAGCGCTGACGACGCCGGCGTCAACACCGTACGGCTGCTCGATTCAATACTGATTCCTTCCGCGTTCGCGTCTCGACCGGGTCCCGGCCCGCGTCGTGACTGGAGTGGCTGGCGCTGCGGTATCCTAGCACCGAGCTCGCCAGAAAAATGACAATGCTGTCCGCTTCCAGCCGTTGCTGCGCGACGGCGTTCTGCATGGTCTCACTCGCCGCGTGCGGCCCGCAAGGAGAGCGGCCGCTGCAAGGCTATGTCGAGGGCGAGTATGTCCGCGTCGGCGCGCAGTTCGCCGGGACCTTGCAGCAGCTCTCGGTGCAGCGCGGCGACCAGGTAACCGCCGGTGCGCCGCTGTTCGCACTCGAGCGCGAGAACGAGGTCGCCGCGCGGCGCCAAGCTGAGGAACAGTTGCGCGGTGCGCAGGCGCGGCTCGAAAATCTGAAGACCGGGAAAAGGCCGCCGGAAGTCGAGACCGTCGCCGAACAATTGCGTCAGGCACAGGCCGCGCGGGAGCTTTCCGCCGCCAATCTCAAGCGTCAGGAATCGTTGTTCCGGTCCGGCTTCATCAGCGAAGCGGCGCTGGACGACGCGCGCACCAAGTTGAAGAGCGACGACGCGGCCGTGGCCCAGCTCAGGGCGTCGGTGCAGACGGCCAACCTACCCGGACGACCCGATGAGATTCGCGCTGCGCAAGCCGACGCCGAAGCCGCGCGCCAGGCACTGGCACAGAGCGATTGGCATCTGGCGCAGCGAGTGGTGGTGGCGCCGCAGGCAGGCCGCGTCAACGATACGTATTACGTGGTGGGCGATTACGTCCCCGCGGGCAGTCCGGTGGTAAGCCTGCTGCCGCCGGCCAACGTCAAGATCCGCGTCTATGTTCCAGAGACGCTGCTCGGCCGGCTGAAACCCGGGCAGACCCTGAGTTTTACCTGTGACGGCTGCGGCGGCCCGATCAAGGGCACGATCTCCTTCATCGCGGACCGCGCCGAGTACACGCCGCCAGTCCTCTATTCCAAGGAAAACCGGGCAAAACTCGTCTACCTGGTCGAGGCGCGGCCAGCGCCCGCCATCGCGGCCGCGCTCAATGCCGGGCAACCGGTCGACGTAACGTTGCCGCCGCCACAATGAGCGATGCGCACGCTGCGGACGTCGTCATCGACGTCCACGGCATCAACAAGCATTTCGGCGAGAACCACGTCGTCAAGGACCTGGAGCTCACCGTGCGCCGCGGCGAGATCTTCGGTTTTCTCGGCCCCAACGGGAGCGGAAAAACGACGTCGATCCGGATGCTCTGCGGTCTGCTTACGCCCGACAGTGGCAATGGTACATGCCTGGGCTACGACATCGTCCGCGATACCAAGCAGATCAAGCGCCACGTCGGTTACATGACGCAGCGTTTCTCGTTCTGGGAGGATCTCACGATTCGCGAGAACCTGCGTTTCATCGCGCGCATGTACGGCATGCACAACGGGCGGGAGCGAGTCGATGAGACCCTTCAACACCTCGGGTTGGCACAGCGCGCGAACCAGCTCGCCGGTGCTCTCTCCGGAGGCTGGAAGCAGCGCCTGGCGCTCGCGGCGTGCCTCCTACACGATCCGCAACTGTTGCTGCTCGACGAACCGACCGCCGGCGTCGACCCGAAGGCGCGGCGCGATTTCTGGGAAGAGCTGCACGCCCTCGCGGCGCGCGGCATCACGGTACTGGTCAGCACGCATTACATGGACGAAGCCGAGCGCTGTCACAAGCTTGGCTACATCCTCTACGGCCGCCTGCTGGTGCAGGGCACGGCGCAGGAAGTGATTGCAAGCCAGTCGCTCCATACCTGGTCCGTGAGCGGGGGTGACCTGGTGGCGTTGGCCAAGCGCGTGCGGGCTTTGCCGGCGGTCGAAGAGGTTGCGGCTTTCGGCACGGCACTGCACATCGCCGGTTCCGACGCAGAGCAGTTGCGCCGCGAACTCGAACCCCTCATGGCCGAGTCCGGACGAACCTGGACCGAGGTCGCACCGGGACTTGAGGACGTTTTCATCCACCTGATGCGCAATGCCGGTGAAGCGCCAATCACGGAAGTACATTGATGGGCGACTATTTCTCAATCTCGCGCTGGCTCGGTATCGTTGGCAAGGAGTTCATCCAACTCAAGCGCGATCGGCTCACTTTTGGGATGATCGTCGGAATCCCGATCATTCAGCTGACTCTGTTCGGCTTCGCGATCAATTCTGATCCCAAGCATCTGCCGACCGCGGCCTTGATTGCCGACCAAAGCGAATTCTCGCGCAGCATCCTCGCGGGATTGCGCAACAGTGACTATTTCGCGTTCATCGGCGAAGCGCGCAGCGAGGCAGACGCGGACCGCATGCTCGCGACCGGCGAGGCGCAGTTCGTGGTGAGTATCCCGGCGGACTTTTCCAAGCGGCTTGTCCGCGGCGAGCGCCCCGCGCTGCTGGTCGAAGCCGATGCGACCGACCCGGCGGCAACCGTCAACGCGATTGCGGCGCTCAATCAGCTCGCACAAACGGTCCTTGCGCACGATCTGACCGGGCCGCTGGCCGGCCTGGCACCAACGCCCGGTGCATTCGAAGTGCGCATCCATCCGCGCTACAACCCGGAGGCGGTAACGCAGTACAACATTGTGCCGGGCCTTATGGGCGTCATCCTGACGATGACGATGGTGATGATGACCGGGCTTGCGATCACCCGCGAGCGCGAGCGCGGAACGATGGAAAACCTCCTCGCGACGCCGGCGAGTGCGCTCGAGGTCATGACCGGCAAGATCGTGCCTTACATCCTCATCGGGTTGATCCAGGTCACGCTGGTGCTCGCGCTGGCCGAATGGTTGTTCAAAGTGCCGATGCTGGGCGGCTATGCAATTCTCTACCTGTCCGTGCTGCTGTTCATCGCCGCCAACTTGACCCTGGGATTGACGATCTCATCGGTCGCCCGCAATCAACTGCAGGCGGTGCAGATGACGTTCTTCTTCTTCCTGCCGTCGATCCTGCTGTCGGGTTTCATGTTCCCGTTCCGCGGCATGCCGGGATGGGCACAGCTCATCGGCCAAGCGCTGCCGCTCACCCACTTCCTGCGCATCATCCGCGGGGTGCTGCTGAAGGGCAATGACTGGAGCGAAGTCATGCCCGACGCCTGGCCGATCGCGGTCTTCATGCTGGCCGTGATCGCGATCGGGTTGCGATTCTTCCGCAGCACGCTCGACTGAGCGGCACCGGGAGGCCGCGCCGCCTGGCCCACGGCGGCTTTTCCCTTGGCTATGCAGTGGCGTATCATCGCGCCAAGGGAGCAGGTCATGAAGCCAATTTCACGCGGCGCAGGTGCGCCAATCACGCTCGGCCAAGTGCTTTTTTGTATCCTCCTCTTGGTCGGGACGGCCGTGCCGGCCGCATCGGCGCAGGAACCGGAGGAAATGGAAGCGACGCTGCAGAAAATGCTCGGCGCGATCCAAACCAAATCGCTGGCGAATTTCGTCGAGGATGGCGACGCATCCTTCCGGTCCGGCATGAGTCAGGCGATGCTCGACGGCGTCAACACGCAGTTTGGGCCCCGGCTGAAGCAGGGCTACAGCGTGACTTTCGTCGGCCGGCTGAATCAGCAGGGTTACGCCGTGTATCTGTGGAAGCTCGAATTCAAGGACGGCGGGGACGACCGCCTCGTTACCATGGCGGTCAAGAATCGCAAGATCGGTCTCTTCGTCTTGCGCTAGCCGCTTTGCGTGCGAGCTCAAAACCTGAAGGATGGCCAATCATGAAACGTCTCGTCGCAGCAATTGCATGTGGAGCATTTCTCGCCACCGCTTACCCGACTGACGCCACGGCCCAGGCGAAGAAGGCGGCGCCAGAGGCCGCGGCGCCCGTTCCGGCAAAATTACCGCCGGCGAGACAAGCCAAACGGCGACCGTGGACGCGCGCCGACGCGCGTGTCTGTCTGGAGTTCCCCACCAACCTCCAGATCATTCGCTGTGCGGAGAAGTATCGTTATATGCGCGCGCCGGCGTAGCGCCGAAACGGATTTGCGGGTGGCATCGGGCCGAAGGTGAGCGTGGCGCAAGGCGAGCCGCGCTAGGCGGCGTAGCGCCCATTCGGAAGGTGCCGGCGACCTGCTTCGTGCACCGCTGCGAATGCCGTAATCGCCCATGGTCCGACGGCGTGAACAGCGCAAATCGAACCGCCTCGGGGTTCACGCGGCAACAAGTTCGACATTGAGCGCGCCGAGGTCGCCGAACTGCACGCGGAGTGGCGCGGCGATGGGAACTTCGAGTGCACCGGCATACGAGCCGGTCGTGACGATCGCGCCGGCCTTGAGTCCGCCAGCCTCGGGTCGAGCAGCCAGAAAGTTGGCCAGCCAGACCAACGGCCGCAGCGGATGGCCGTCCGGATGCCTGCCCTCACGCTCATAGAGCTTGGCGCTCGGAGTCTCAACCACGATCGCAAAGCCCTCCAGCTGCCGCTCCAATCCGTTGCGGACGGCTGGGCCGATGAACAGGCCCTGATTCGAGACATGATCGGCGAGCAGCTCGGGAAAGGTGACTGCCGTGGGGTCGGCGTAACGCGATCCAAGCAATTCGAGCACCAGGCATGTCGTGGCGATTGCCGCCCGCACCTCGGCTTCGCCATAGGCTGCGCTGCGGTGCGGCAGATCGCGTCCCAGCACGAAAGCGACTTCCGGCTCGATGCGGGCGACCCCGTCGGCCCCGACGACTCGCCACGGCGAAACCCGCGTAAGGGTCGGCGCAAAGATCGGCGCACAGGCGATTGCGCGCTCCGCCGTCGGTACCGAACACTTCCAGCCGCCAGTCGCGGCACCCAGCAACTCCTGCACCCGACGCTGGATGGCGAGCGCATCGTCGAGCGCGGTCGGGCGACACGATTGGGGCAGGCGCGGACCCGATTGCCGGGCGCGTCGCGCCGCGAGAAGATGGCGGGCGGCCTCGTCGCGTTGGGCGGTGGTCAGCATCAGCGGGGCCCGCAGGTGGATGAAGGGGTCGAGGGCGGATCATACCCGTGCCCGCCATGGCAGGGGAAAACATGGATGAGCGACTAAGCGTTGCGGCGTGCCTGCCCGACGATCGTGAACGCGCACTGCTGATCGGGCGCGCGTGGCTACCGGCTAACGAAGGTCCCGCGCTCGTTGGCGTGCGAGGCGACACCGTAGTCGATCTGTCGCGCGTCGCCGCAACCGCAAGCGCGTTCTTCGAGGTCGACGACCCGGTGGCCGCGATTCGCGCTGCGAGCGCCCAGGCCTTGCCCGCGTCGCTCGCGGAGATGCTCGCCAACTCGGCGTGGAATCGGCGCAACAACGACACGCCCTGGTTCCTCGCACCCTGCGACCTGCAGGCGATCAAGGCAAGCGGCGTGACGTTTGTCTCGAGCATGCTCGAACGCGTCATCGAGGAACAGGCGCGCGGCGATCCGGCGAAGGCGGAGTCGGTACGCCGGGCGATCGTGGCGGTGATCGGCGACGATCTCGCCCGAGTGATACCCGGGTCGCCCGAAGCCGAGCGGCTCAAGGACGTGCTTATCGAGCAAGGGGCGTGGTCGCAGTATCTCGAAGTCGGCATCGGTGCCGACGCCGAAATCTTCACCAAGGCGCAGCCGATGGCGGCGGTCGGGGTGGGCGCGGAGATCGGCATCCATCCCCGGTCGCAATGGAACAATCCCGAGCCCGAGATCGTGCTGGTGGTGAATAGCCGCGGCCGCACGGTCGGTGCGACGCTTGGCAACGACGTCAACCTGCGCGACTTCGAGGGCCGCAGCGCGCTTTTGCTTGGCAAGGCCAAGGACAACAATGCTTCCTGCGCGATCGGCCCGTTCATCCGGCTGTTCGACGAAACGTTCACGATCGACACGGTGCGCGGGTGCGAACTCGCGATGCGCGTCGATGGTCCGGAAGGCTACAAGCTCGAAGGGCATAGCTCGATGGCGATGATCAGTCGTGAGCCGCTCGACCTGGTCGGGCAGGCGATCGGCGCCAACCACCAGTATCCTGACGGCCTGGTACTCTTTCTGGGTACCATGTTCGCCCCGACGCAGGACCGGCTTGGCCCGGGCAAGGGCTTCACGCATGTGGTCGGCGACATCGTGACGGTGGCCACGCCGACGCTCGGCGCGCTCGTCAACCGCGTCAATCGCAGCGACCGGATTCCACCGTGGAGCTTCGGCAGTGGCGCGCTGATGCAAAACCTGGCGCGGCGCGGGCTGCTCTAAGCAGCGGCGCGACCAGCCGCGCCGACCTCCGCACCCTAGAGGATGTACTGCGACAGATTGTCATCCTGGGCGACACCCGCAAGGCGATCGTCGACGTATTTGGCGTCGATCGTAATCGTCTGGCCATCAAGCTTCGCCGCGTCGAACGAAACTTCGTCGAGCAGGCGTTCCATGACCGTGTACAGGCGACGCGCCCCGATGTTTTCTTGCCTTTCATTGACTGCGAAGGCGATTTCAGCAAGCCGCCTGATGCCATCGGGCTCGAAATTGAGCGCAACGCGCTCGGTTGCAAGCAGCGCCTGATATTGCCGCGTCAGACAGGCGTCGGTGGCCGTGAGGATCTTCTCGAAATCCGCGACCGAAAGCGACGATAATTCGACGCGGATGGGAAAGCGGCCCTGCAACTCGGGGATCAGGTCCGACGGCTTGGCGAGATGAAATGCACCGCTGGCGATGAACAGGATGTGATCGGTCTTGACCATGCCGTACTTGGTCGCGACCGTCGTGCCTTCGACGAGCGGCAGCAGGTCGCGTTGCACGCCCTGCCGTGAGACATCCGCGCCGACAGTCTCCTGCCGGCTCGCAATCTTGTCGATTTCGTCCAGGAACACGATGCCGTTCTGCTCGACGTTGGTAAGCGCCTTCGTCTTGAGCTCGTCGTCGTTGACGAGCTTGGCTGCCTCCTCCTCGATCAGGGCCTTCATCGCTTCGGCGACGTTCATTCGCTTCACCTTGCGCCGCCCGCCCGACATCTGCTGGAACATCCCCTGGATCTGGCTGGTGAGATCCTCCATGCCCGGCGGCGCGAGAATCTCCATTTGTGCCGGCAGCACGGATATCTCGACATCGATCTCCTTGTCGTCGAGTTTGCCCTCCCGCAACATCTTGCGGAATTTCTGCCGCGTCGCTGAATCCGTCGGCTTCATGTCGTCGAAGTTGACTTCGCGAACCGGCGGCAGTAGCGCGTCGAGCACGCGCTCCTCGGCACCCTCGCTGGCGCGGTCGCGTACCTTGCGTGTCTCGCTTTCCCGCGTTTGCTTGATCGCGGTCTCCGCGAGATCGCGGATGATCGTGTCGACATCGCGACCGACATAGCCGACCTCGGTGAACTTGGTCGCTTCGACCTTGATGAACGGCGCGTCAGCGAGACGCGCGAGGCGGCGCGCGATCTCGGTCTTGCCGACACCGGTCGGGCCGATCATGAGAATGTTCTTCGGCGTGATCTCCTGCCGCAACGGCTCCCCGACCTGTTGCCGGCGCCAGCGATTCCGCAACGCGATCGCGACCGCCCGCTTTGCGGCGTCCTGACCGACGATATGCTTGTTCAGCTCGTGAACAATCTCGGACGGCGTCATGATGAACGACATGGGGGTCGACGGGGGATGTCGCGGCGAGAAAACGGCCGTCCGTTTCCGGGCGGCCGCATCATTCTACCCTGTCCGGTTCGGTTGCGGCGCCGTGCGCTCGCCGCGGCTTCGCGCGCGCTGGCTGCGCCGGCTTTCTGCCTAATCCGGTATGGTGACCGTACCCTTCGCAAGGCGCTGCGCGTTTGGCAATGGCGCAGCCTTCGCTTATCATGCGTGCAGGTGCCCGCGCCAATTCGTACACCTGCGACGGAGTAAATACGATGAAACGCATTGCGACAATC
>DASZIB010000055.1:0-4068 GCA_035937415.1 Edaphobacterium sp. (SeqCode)
CTCCGTCCCTGCGCTCCGCCATCGCCGGCAGCGTCATGTTGCACAACCACAGGTTGCTGTGCAGGTTGGTTTGGATGATCTTGTCGAACACCTCGTCGGGGGTGGCCGCAGAGGGGCCGAAGTGCGGGTTCGCGGCCGCATTGCATACAACAATGTCGATGCGGCCCCATTTGGCGATGGCGGCTTCGACCAGTGCCTGCAGCTGCTCCTTGTGCCCCACGTGACAGGCGTGGGCGAGCGCCGTGCCGCCGGCGGCGGTGATCTGCGCCGCGGTTGCCTCGCAACTCTCGGGCTTGCGGCTCGAGATGACGACGCGCGCGCCGTGCAGCGCCATCTGCATCGCGATCGCCTTGCCGATGCCGCGGCTCGAGCCGGTAATGAGGGCCACCTTGCCCGACAGGTCGAACAGGGTCATGTGGAGCGTCCCGTGCGGCAGATTTGCCGTGCATTCTGCCCGCAGCACCAGCGCATGGCGAATGCGCCCGCCGTTACTCAAGCCCGGGGGTTCGCAGTAGAATCCGCGCGCCGCGCCCGTAGCTCAGTTGGATAGAGCATCAGGCTTCGAACCTGAGGGTCGGGAGTTCGAATCTCTCCGGGCGCGCTAAGCTCGAAAAAACAGTACGGGGCCAATGGACTATTGCGTGCGGTCAGGCGGGTTCGAACTCCCGACGCCGCCGCAGGCGGTGCGGGAGTTCGACAAGCCGGCGAGTCCTCGAGCCGGCTTGGACGCCGCGCGCGAAGCGCGTGGCGGTCCCGAGCGGTGAGCGAGGGACGAGCGGGCGAAGCCCGCGAGCACGCCGCCGTGGCGGTGAACGTCCGCAAGGGCGGCCCCGCAGGGGCGAGGCGCGCAGCGCCGAGTAAATCAATGAGTCACCGCTGAGTCACCTGACGGTGCCACTCATCGGCTGTTAAACTGACCTGTTTGCAGGTCGTCGGAATTGATCGAGCATCGGTACAGCTGTCCGCCGATTCGGGGACGGTGTTCACTGGGGGCGCGAAACGTGACCAAGCCAACAACCTATCCGACCAAGCTGTCGGATCGGACAAACCAAGAGTGGCGAGCGTATGACGACTATTACTCCGAAAAGACGCTGGAACAACCTTACTTCTATCACCACCACCCAGGCAGAGAGAGGCGCTTCGTGGCTGGTTTGCAGCGGAAATTTGCGATGACAGCCGGCTCGACGTTAATCGACGTCGGCTGCGGTAACGGGCTCTACTCTAGACTTTGGTCCGGCCAGGGCCTCGCTGTAACCGGCCTTGACCGGAGCCCGAAGGCGATCGACTACTGCAAACGAAAGTACGGATCACTCTGCAACTGGGTTTGCGACGATGCGTTCGAGTTTGCCCGGTCGACCCAGTACGACTACGTATTCTGCTTCTGGTTCATGTACTTCAATGCCTTCGAGAATCCAGCGGACGGCGCCGAGGATGCGCGGCGTCTGATGGCATGCTTGAAACCGGGCGGGAAGCTCATTTTCGTCTGGCACAGCGACCTTACTTCGGTCAGGCTCCCTCCCGATCGTTTCAGCGTGATGAACTTCACTCTGGCGCAGTTGATGCACTTTTTTCCCACGTACAAGGTGCGCGGATATGCAATCGACAGTCCGGCAATCGCCTGCACGCTATTCGGGCGCTATGCATTCAACGACTACGTATCTCGACTCGCTTCTGCACGTGTTTACATGCAGGCGTCGACATGGAAACGCGCTCGACTAATCGTGGCGGTGGAGAAGTCTTAAGGCGGCTCCCGACGCCGCCGCAGGCGGCCGGGAGCCGGCCGCGCCACATTAAGGTCGATCAGCTGACGGCTTTCCTTGGCCTCGACCGTTCATCGTGAGTTCGTAGTCACTCATGCGGCCGTCGACTCGTTCGGCTTCTGCGGCCGTCGCGTCGACTCGGCGCGCGCCTGCTGCTCTTCCCGCACTTCAGCAAGCGTCAATCGAGTGTCGCCGGCAATGACTTCGAGGATGGGGTGGGCTGAATCGGCCGGCATACGCAACCCGTGCACCTTCTCCCACGCCCGGATGCGCACATTGGGTGGATTCAGATCCGAGCGCTGCTCTTCCAGGTCGATGCGCCTTCGCTGCGCGCGCTCCTCTTCCTCGAGGGCTCGACGCGCGCGGTAATCGTTGATCAGATCACCGGCGGTGCGGTGCGGGCTAGAATCGTTCGCAAAAGGCAAGGACGTTGGGTTCACTAGTTTCTCCTATTGACACATTCGCACAGGCCGATGCTTGATCGACTCTCGACGAGAATCTTCATCGGGGTTGACGCTCGCGGTGCGGGATTCGCGCGAGCGGGCTGTCGGCTTTGAGCGAAGCGTGCCCTCGACAACCCAGGCAGTCTGCGCTTGCGGCTCGAACATTGACAGTGAAATCCTCAGCTCGAGGCGGGTTATACAGAGGAATAGCCGATTGTGAGACACAAACCTCAGGCAACACCGCTCTCCACCGGGCGCCACGCCGGCAAACGGCGCTGCTGGTGGGCGGGCAGCGCCGACCCGGACTATGTCCGCTATCACGATGAGGAGTGGGGACGGCCGGTGCACGACGACCGTCTGCTGTTTGAGATGCTGACCCTGGAGGGCGCGCAGGCGGGCCTGTCGTGGTCGACCATCCTGCGCAAGCGCGCCGGCTACCGCCGGGCGTTCGCCAACTTCGAGCCGCGCCGGGTGGCGCGCTTCGATGCGCGCCGGCGCGCCAAGCTGCGCCGCGATGCCGGCATTGTGCGTAACCGCTTGAAGATCGAGTCCGCCGTGACCAACGCGCGGGCGTTCCTCGCGGTGCAGCGCGAGTTCGGCTCGTTTGACCGCTACTTGTGGTCGTTCGTCGCGGGCAAGCCGATCGTGAACCGCCCGCGCAGCGGCGCGCTACCGGCGCGCACGCCGCTGAGCGACCAGGTTTCCCGGGACCTCGTGAAACGCGGCTTTCGCTTCGTGGGCACGACCATCACGTATGCGTTCCTGCAGGCGGTTGGAGTCGTTAACGATCACGCCCGGGATTGCTTTCGGTGTCCGCCGCGGCGCAGGCCGGGCGCGCAGCGCGGCGCCCCAGGCGGAAAGTAGCCTTGGGCGGCTAGCGCCTCTTAAGATAGCGGTCCGATTCACGGCTTTTCAGGGATCTGGTTATGAAGGCACTTTTTGCGATGGCGCTCACCGCGGCGCTCACGGCGGCACCGGTGCACGCCGACTGCCCCTACCCGCCAGCTCCGGACAAGCTCCCGGACGGCACCTCCGCGACCCTCGAGGAAATGGTCGCGGGACAGAAAACGGTCAAGGCCTACGACAAGGCGATCAACGACTACGTGACCTGCATCGACCACGAGCTCGACGCAGCCATCACCAAAGGTGGTGACCAGCTCAAGCCGCAGCAGAAAACCGACCTGCAGCACGTCGCGGCCCAGAAACACAACGCCGCAATCGATCAGCTGCAGAGCGTTGCCGACCGTTTCAACGAGCAAGTGAAGGTCTTCAAGGCAAGGACCGACAAGAAGAGCTGAGTGCTCACACCGGCCGAGGCGGACCTGCTGATCGGGCAGCACCTGCAGTGCCTGCCCATTGAGTCGCTGCCGCTCGCGCAATGCGCCGGCACGGTGCTGCGCGAGAACATCTACGCGGAGCGCGACCAACCGCCCTTCGACCGCGTTGCTATGGATGGCGTTGCGCTGGACAGCCAGACGGTCGGCGCCGGCACGCGCTCGTTCCGCGTTCAGGCGACGCAGGCCGCCGGCGACCCGCCGCTGACACTCGCCGCCGCGGGAGACTGCATCGAGGTCATGACCGGCGCGGTGCTCCCGGTGGGCTGCGACGGCGTGATACCCGTCGAGGAACTCAGCGTCGCGCGCGGGCAGGTAGCGCTCGCGCCGGGCGCGCGTGTCGAGCCCTGGCAGCATGTTCATCGCCGCGGCAGCGACACGCGCCAGGGGACGCTGCTGCTGTCCTCGGGTGTGCGGCTGCGCGCCCCGGAGATCGCCATCGCCGCCTCGGCCGGCATGGCGCGCATCCGCGTGAGCAGTCAGCCGATGCTCGCCGTCATCTCCACCGGTAACGAGCTGGTCGAACCCGGG
>DASZIB010000056.1:0-1877 GCA_035937415.1 Edaphobacterium sp. (SeqCode)
GTACTCAGGCGACATCGTGTCGGATCTTCGTCACGAGTGCCTCTGCCCCTCCGCTGCGCAACCGCTGAAAGGCATCACGACCGGCCGGAAGGCTCGTCTCCGCCGATGCGCTTGCGGGTACTGCGCTGCGCCTCGACGCTGCCCGCGCTCCAGGCGGTGCGCGACCTCGCCGAGCAGCTCCAGCACCTCGACCAAACGCGTGTCGCGGCACCAACGGTGAAGGGGCGCGGTACTGAGCACCTATTCCGCGAGCGGTTGCGGCAGACGCCAGACTGGCCTGCGCTCGGCGGGTTCGCCGCCGCGGTTACGGGAAGCTGGCGCGACGCCCTGCGTGGCGCAGGCTACGAGCTCGAAGAGCTGCCACGCGGCTACCTCGCCCGCTGCGACGGTGCGCCGGTTGCGGTCATGCACCCATAGCGAGGGGGGCTTCTCTCTCGACGATGCCGCAGACATTGTTCTCGCATCCGAAAGCGACCTTGGCCTCCGCCTGGGGATTGTTGTCGGCGCTATTGAGTTGGCTCTTCGACGCGGACGCTCAGTGTTTGACGAGCTAGACATCTGTCGTTGCGTACTCGCCGGCGTGTGGACAACTGTCTGATCGGATGCCTTGCTGACGGCCGTCGGTCTTGGAGCAAGGCCGCGGCCGGCTAGCCTCCTCGCAAACGAGTTCGCGGCCCGAGGCGGCGCTCGCGGCGCCTCGTCCGTGGTAGATGGCAACAAGGCGCGGCGCGTGCTCTACGGTGGCCATTAGGGCCGATTTGGTTTGTCTCAGTCATTGTGATCTGATCCGTGGACGCGGAGGAACATGGTCTGGTTCACGAAATCGGCGACCTTGGAGCCGACCCGGTTGGCGTCCTCGCAAGCGAATCGGAAGTGAATGCCGGCGAAGACGCGCGCGTCGTTGACCTGAGCCACCGACTCCGAAAAGCTCGTGAAGCTGCGTACCTCTCCGGGCACACCGGCGGAGGTGACCGTGAACGATGTGGCGTCTCCGAAGACGGACGCGAGGATCGCCGCGGCTGCGCTACTGACGCCCGAATGACCCGACGGATACTCCTGGAACACTGGCGTGGCAAGCAATGGCGCCCAGCCCGGCTGGGCCGCCGTGTCGGGGTTGTTGTCGGTGTCTGCGTGCGCGATCGCGGTCACCGGACGCCAGGTATCGAAGTGGTTCTTGGCGTCCCAGATTGCGATCGCTGTGTCGGCGAGCGAGATGTTCAGCCGTGCGAGCAATCGGGCAGCGGAAGACAGGTTGAGGTCGTGCGCTTGCGCGACTTGATCGGCGACGCGATCCCAGATCGCTGTCACGGTGTCGCTGTTCCAGAAGACTGCCGTCGCCGCTTGCTGTGGTGTGATCGCGTTTCCGAACGCTTTCACCTCGTTGAAGTCGGCCGCATAGCGGGCGCTCGACAGCGCGGGCGGTCCGGCGGGTCGGAACTGCGACGGCGATGTGAGGGCGAACGGCGTCGTCACGGCGAGTTGCCGGAAGAGCGGTTGCGTGCCGAAGCCGGGTGGTGTCGGTTGCCAGTTCCCGGGCTGTGTTCCCGGCACATAGACGGGTAGCGGGTCCGAGAAATGGTCGCCGGCGCGCCAGGCGACGATCTGGTCCGCGACGGTCTGACCCCAGGCCAAGCCGTTCGCGATCGACTTGCTGTGACCGTCCGAGTCGTCGCCGATCGCGGCGAGTGAGGTGGCGAGTTGCGCGTCGAGCATCGCCTGCTGCGAGGGGAACAGTGCAACGAGCGCTTCGTGCGCTGCGCCTGCCGCTGCTGCAGCGCGGGATGCCCCCCGCGGTGCGGCCGGCTGGACATGAATCGCTGTGTAGCGGTGTTCGATGCCGTTCACGGCGTCGAACACCGCGGACTGCACGATCGCGC
>DASZIB010000057.1:0-28995 GCA_035937415.1 Edaphobacterium sp. (SeqCode)
AAAGCGGCGAGGATGCAGGTTTCAGTGTGCCGACCCGGTTAGCGCGAGCTGATCGGGTTTTTTATCGGATATCGTGACGCAATCGCCCGGCACCGTCGGCGTCGTTCAACCGCAGCGCACCGCATTCGCGGACCCGCTGCCGCTTTCCTCCGGCGCGACGCTGCCGGCGTTCGAACTGATGTTCGAAACGTACGGCACGCTCAATGCGGACCGCTCCAACGCGATCCTGGTCTGCCATGCGCTGAACGCTTCGCATCACGTCGCTGGCACCTACGCCGGTCAGCCCGAAAGCGAGGGCTGGTGGGAGAACATGGTCGGCCCCGGCAAGCCGGTGGATACCGCGCGCTTTTTCGTTGTCGGCGTCAACAATCTGGGCAGCTGTTTCGGCTCCACGGGGCCCGCGTCGCTCAACCCGGCCACGGGTGCACCGTGGGGGTCGGATTTTCCCATCGTCACCGTCGAGGATTGGGTCGATGCGCAGGCGCGGCTCGCAGACCATCTCGGCATCGAGCGCTTCGCCGCCGTCATGGGCGGGAGCCTCGGCGGCATGCAGGCGCTGTCGTGGGCGATTCGCTACCCCGAACGCGTCCGCAACGCGCTGGTCATTGCGGCGGCGCCCAATCTCTCGGCGCAGAACATCGCCTTCAACGAGGTCGCGCGGGCGGCGATCATGACCGATCCCGAATTCCACGCGGGCCACTACTACGCGCACGGAGTCAAACCGGTCCGCGGGTTGCGCGTTGCGCGCATGGTCGGCCACATCACGTATATCTCCGACGAGCAAATGGGCGAGCGATTCGGACGCCAGCTCAAGGATGGCATCCAGTATTCGTTTCGGCCTGAATTCGAGATCGAGTCGTATCTGCGTTATCAGGGCGAAAAATTCTCCGAATACTTCGATGCCAACACTTATTTGCGTATCACCAAGGCACTCGACTATTTCGATCCGGCGCTCGCCGCTGGCGGCGATCTCGCGCGCGCGCTCGCGCCCGCCAAATGCCGTTTTCTGGTGATCTCCTTCACGACCGATTGGCGCTTCTCACCGGCGCGTGCCCGCGAAATCGTCAAGGCACTCGTGGACAATCGCTGCAACGTCTCCTACGCGGAGATCGATGCACCGCACGGGCACGACGCCTTTCTGCTCGACACCCCGCAGTATCACGCCGTCGTGCGCACGTACCTGGCGCGGGAGGCTGGATGAAGCTCGCCGCCCGCGCCGATTTCTCCACCATCGCCGGCTGGATCGCCCCGCACGCACGCGTCCTCGATCTTGGCTGCGGTGACGGCAGCCTGTTCGCGTACTTGCGCGAATCGCGCGGCGTGACCGGTTATGGCATCGAGATCGACGACGCCGGCGTGCTCGCCTCAATCGGCAACGGGATCAATGTCATCCAGAGCGACCTCGAAAGCGGCCTTGCCGGATTCGATGATCAGACCTTCGATAGCGTTATCCTGTCGCAGACATTGCAGGCGGTGCGGCACACCGAAGAGATCGTGCTCGAAATGCTGCGGGTCGGGCGCGAAGCGATCGTCACCTTTCCGAATTTCGGTCACTGGTCGCACCGCGCGCAGGTGTTGCGGGGCCGGATGCCGGTGTCGAAGACACTGCCCTATCAGTGGTACGACACACCGAACATACACCTCTGCACCGTCGCCGACTTCGACGCGTTCTGCGATGCGCGCGCGTTCCACGTGCTCGAACGCGTAGTGCTGCACCAGACCCGGCGCGTGAGCCTTCTGCCGAATCTGCTCGGAGCGCTGGCAATCTATCGCTTCCGCCGCCGTTGACAATGCGCGCGCTGGCTTGGCGGCCGTTACAATGCGGCCGATGAGCGAAAGCAAGCCGAGCCTGCGCCAGTCGCTGTGCAACCGGCGCATGCTGATCTGTGTGTTCACCGGCTTCAGCTCGGGTCTGCCACTGTACCTGCTCATCAACCTGTTGCCGGCGTGGCTGCGCTCGGAAGGCGTCGATCTCACCGCAATTGGGCTGTTCGCGCTAGTTCGCTTTCCCTTCACATGGAAATTTCTCTGGTCCCCATTGGTCGATCGTTATGCATTGCCAGTTCTTGGCCGCCGCCGCGGCTGGATGCTGGCAATGCAGCTGCTGCTGATCGTCGCCATTCCGGCATTCGGCGCGCTGCAACCGCGGTTCGACCTGTGGTCCATCGCATATCTCGCCGCCGCGGTCGCGTTTTTCGCGGCAACACAGGACATCGTCCTCGACGCCTACCGACGCGAACTGTTGCCCGATGCGGAGCTGGGGCTGGGCAACGCCATCCACGTCCAGGCCTATCGCATTTCCAGTCTGGTGCCCGGGGCGCTGGCCCTCGTGCTCGCCGATCATTTCCCGTGGCAGACGGTGTTCGTTGTAACCGCGCTGTTCATGCTTCCGGGAATCATCAACACACTGCTCGTCAGCGAACCTGTGCAGACGCGACCCGCGCCGCAAACGCTCGCCGAGGCGGTCATAGAACCATTCCACGAGTTCATTACGCGCGCGGGTTGGCGACAAGCGGCGTTTGTCCTGGCATTCATCTTTTTCTACAAGCTCGGCGACTCGATGGCGACAGCGCTCGCGACGCCGTTTTATCTCGACATGGGCTTTTCCAAGTCGGAGATCGGGCTGATCGCCAAGAATGTCGGACTTGGGGCGAGCGTGATCGGCGGGTTGCTGGGCGGTCTTTGGATGCTCAGAATCGGCATTAACCGAGCACTCTGGTTGTTCGGCGTCGTCCAGGTGGTGTCGATCCTGGGTTTTGCCTGGCTCGCGTATGTGAACGAGCCCGATCGCGTGCTGTTGGCCGCCGTGATCGCCTTCGAGGCGCTCGGCGTGGGCCTCGGAACCGCCGCGTTCATTGCGTTCATCGCGCGGACGACCGATCGCCGCTACACGGCCACGCAGTTCGCGCTCTTCACCGGCCTCGCCTCGGTACCGAGCACCTTGGTCAACGCGACTACCGGGTGGATAGTCGAACAGATCGGTTGGTTTGCCTTCTTTCTCGTGTGTACAGCGCTGGCGCTACCGGGCATGGCGCTGTTGCTGCGTGTCGCTCCCTGGAACGAGCCCGTGCCAGGTGAGTCGGAGTCGGCGCGGTGAATCGAGACAAATTCAGCGCGATCGCCCACCGCGATCACGATTACTGCAACCCGATCGCGCCGGCGAAGATAGAACGCATCCTCGATCTCCTGCCGCTCGTGGCGGATGCTCGCGTTCTCGATCTCGGCTGCGGCCGTGGCGAGCTGTCGCTGCGGATCATCGAACGCTTTCAGGCGCGGGTCACCGCCGTCGACTGTGCTTCGCCCATGCTCGACGCGGCGCGGGAGCGTGCCCAATCACGGGGCGTAATTGAGCGGCTGCAGTTGCTCAAGGCCGACATCGCGCAGTACCGGCCCGAGCCCACTGCGTTCGACCTCACGGCGATGCTCGGTAGCGGGGGCATCGCCGGTGGCTTTGCGGGCATCTGCGCCAGGCTCGCGCAGTGGACGCGCCCCGGTGGCTATGTTCTCATCGGCGAGGGTTACTGGGCGAAGGCGCCGGCAGCGGAGTACCTGGCGCATCTCGCGGCCACGCCGGACGAACTTCGCGACCACCGCGGCAACGTCGAGGCCGGCGTTGACGCAGGGCTGATCCCGCTGCATGCAACGGTCGCGTCCGGCGACGAATGGGACGAATACGAATGGAAGTACAGCAGCTCGATCGAGCGCTACGCAATCGAGAAGCCGGAGGACCCCGACGTTGCCGCGATGCTCGACCGCATCCACCGATGGCGCGACGCCTACCTGCGCTGGGGCCGCGATACGCTGGGCTTCGGGTTGTATCTGTTCCTTCGACCTGCCACTGCAGGTTGATCGCGCCATGAATGCCAGGAGCGCAGGCTATTCGGGAACGCCGTTGCCGCAGAAACTGGGTCTCAAGGCCGGAATGCGGTTCGTGGCACTGCATGCGCCGCCGAGACTCGACGCGTTGCTTGCGGGTGCCCCCGCGCTGGAACGACCCGCGCGCGATGGAAGCTTCGATTGCGCGCTCGTGTTCGCGACGACCGAGCGCGTGCTCAGCACGGCATTCACGAAGCTCGGGCCACGACTCGTCGATGCCGGCATGGTCTGGATTGCATGGCCGAAGAAGACATCGGGCGTGGCAACGGAGCTGACCGAGGACGTCGTGCGGCGGATCGGCCTGGCCGCCGGACTGGTTGACGTCAAGGTCTGCGCCATCGATGCGACGTGGTCGGGATTGAAATTCGTGCGGCGTTTGCGCGATCGCCGAGGGTAACGTGGAACAGCGACAAACGGGGGTTTGTATGCGCTATCGAGCAAAGCTCGCTTCTGTAGGCGGCGTATTGCTGCTTACCGCCTGTATGGGCGCGCCAATCGCACCGCCCGACGCCATGCGGGAGGAATTGTTTGCCGTCGAGCGTTCCTTTGCCCGGGCTTCGACCGAGCGCGGTATCCGCGCCTCGTTTCTCGAATATTTTGCGCAGGACGGTATCGATTTCCGGCCCGGCCCGGGCCTGATGCGCGAACGCATGCTGGCCCGGACGGCGCCGGCGGATCCGCTGGCTTTTCTTCTCGACTGGTCGCCGCAGGCCGGCGCCGTCGCGCGCTCCGGCGATCTGGGCTTTACGACCGGACCCTACGCGCTGCGCAATCAGCGCGACGCGAGTGCGCCGACCCAGTACGGCTATTTCTTCTCGGTGTGGAAGCGCGAGAACGGGACATGGCGCGTCGCGCTCGACGCGGGGGTGTCGACGCCCGCGTCGCCCGCACCGGATTCTCTGCAATTGCCCGCGAGCGACCTGAGCAAGCCACCCCCGCGCTCGCTGTCGGCGGCAATCTGGCGCGCGCGCGGCAAGGAAGCGCTCTTTGCGCTCGAACGCGATCAGCGAAGCCTCGACCCGGAGCCAGCTGATGCCCCGGCGTATTTCGATTTGTTGGCGAGTTCGGTGCGGCTATTTCGCGACGGCAGTTACGCCCTGCTTGGAGCCGACGCCGTGCGTAAGGCGCTCGCCGCCCAGGGAAGCAGCCTGCGCTGGACGCCCGAAGGCGGCGGCGTCGCCGGCAGCGACGATCTCGGGTACACCTACGGCAGCTATGTGCGCGTGCACGGGCACTGGGCGATGCAGGAGAGCGCTGGGTACTACGTGCACGTCTGGCAACGGGACGACGCGGGCACCTGGCGCATCGCGGCGGAAGTCCTGCTCCCCCTGCGGATTGACTAAGCTATCTGCTCGAGTCGGGTCTGCAGTTCGAGCCACTGTTCTTCTGCGCGCGCGAGCTGCCAGGTGAGATCGCCTTGACGTTCGAGCACGGCGATCAATTGTTCCTTGCTGCTCTCAGCGTAGGCGTCGGCGGAGGCGAGCCATGTCTCCAGGTCGCGCTTCTCCATACCGAGTGACTGCATTTGCGCCTCGACGTCGGCAATCTTGCGTTGCAAAGGCCGGCGCAGCTCGGCAAGCCGCTGGCGTTCGAGCGCCTCGGCCCGCCTCTGCGCCTTGCGCGCCGCCGTGCCGTCGGCCGACTTGTCGGCCGTATCGCTGTCATCGCGGGTGCGCCTCGTCCGGACCCAGTCGCGATAGTCGTCGAGATCGCCGTCGAACGGCGCGAGAGTGCCATCGAGGACGAGCCATAGCTCGTCCGCCGTCGCGCGCAGCAGATGCCGGTCGTGCGCGACGACGATTAGGGCGCCTTCGTAATCCTGCAGTGCCTC
Organism: Edaphobacterium sp. (SeqCode); assembly: GCA_035937415.1. Lineage (GTDB taxonomy): Bacteria > Pseudomonadota > Gammaproteobacteria > Burkholderiales > Casimicrobiaceae > PALSA-1003. The sequence goes on from DASZIB010000057.1 coordinate 5,708, forward strand.
GGTCAGCGCCTCGCGCATTTCGATGTCGAGATGGTTGGTAGGCTCGTCGAGCAGCAGCAGGTTCGGGCGTTGCCTCACCAGCAGCGCAAGTGTCAGCCGGGCCTTCTCGCCGCCGGAGAACTGCGCCACCGGCGCGAGCACGCGCTCACCGCGAAAATCGAAACCGCCAAGAAAATCGCGCAGTTCCGGCTCGCGAGTTGCCGGTTCGAGCCGGCGGATGTGCCATAGCGCGCTTTCTTCCAGGCGCAACTGCTCGAGCTGGTGCTGCGCGAAGTAGCCGATGCGCAAGCCTTGCACGCTCAGTCGCTGGCCGCCGAGCAACGGAATCTCGCCCGCAACAGCCCGCAACAGTGTCGATTTGCCCGCGCCGTTGGGCCCCAGCAGGCCGATGCGCTCTCCGGGCAGGATCGCCCAGTCGACGCCTGTTACGACCGGCGCGCCGGAATAACCGACCGTTGCGTGGTCGAGCTTGACGAGTTGTCGCGCGTGGATATCCGTCGCGGGAAAGGTGAATGAAAACGGACTGTCCACGTGGGCAGCGGCGATCAGCTCCATGCGTTCGAGTGCCTTGATCCGGCTTTGCGCTTGCTTGGCTTTCGTCGCCTTGGCGCGAAAGCGATCGATGAATGAGCGCAGGTGCGCGATCTGCCGTTGCTGCTTGGCGTACGCTGCCTGCTGTTGCGCGAGCGCCAGCGCGTGTTCGCGCTCGAACTGGCTGTAGTTACCCGTATACAGGCGCAGCTTGCGCCCATCGAGGTGCACGATGGACGTCACGACGGCGTCGAGAAAGTCACGGTCGTGCGTGATCAGCAGCAGTGTGCCCGGGTAACGCTGCAACCACTCCTCAAGCCATAGCACCGCATCGAGATCGAGATGGTTGGTCGGCTCATCGAGCAGCAGCAAGTCGGAACGCGTCATGAGGGCCTGTGCCAGATTGAGGCGCATGCGCCATCCCCCGGAAAATCGCGCCACCGGATCACGGTGGCGCGACTCCGGGAAACCGAGGCCCGAGAGCAAGGTCGCGGCCCTGGCGCGCGCGCCGTAGCCGCCGCTTGCCTCGTACCGATGGTGCAGTTCCGCGAGCTGCTCGCCGGCCGTCCCTGCGTCGGCTTCGGCGTCGGCCAGCGCGCGCTCGACCGAGCGCAACTCGGCATCGCCGTCGAGGACGAATTCGAGCGCCGGCATCCTCACCGGCGGCGTTTCCTGTGCCACGTGCGCGATCACCCAGGATGGCGGCAGCGACACCTCGCCCGCGTCGGCATCAAGCTCGCCGCGTAGTAACGCGAACAGGGAAGACTTGCCGCTGCCGTTGGCACCGATCAGTCCGACCCGGTGGCCCGGGTGAATGGTCAGCGCGGCGCCTTCGAGCAGCCGCTTGCTGCCCCGCGCGAGCGTGAGGTCGCTTATGCGGATCAACGCAACTCGAACTCGTAGTCGATGATGAGCGGCGCATGATCGGAAAAGCGCCGGGCCTTGTAGATCGATACCGCGCGGGCGGTGGCCGCAATGCCCGGTGTCGCGATCTGGTAGTCGATGCGCCAGCCCACGTTCTTCCGCCACGCCTGGCCACGATTGGACCACCACGTGTATTGGTCCGCGTCGCGGTTGATGCAGCGGAAAACGTCGACGAAGCCGAGTTCGTCAAAGACCCGCGTAAGCCACGCCCGCTCTTCAGGCAGGAAGCCGGAGTTCTTCTGGTTGCTGCGCCAGTTCTTCAGATCGATCGCCTGGTGCGCGATGTTCCAGTCGCCGCAAAGGATGATCTCGCGCTTCCGCTGGCGCAGCCGCAACAGGTGCGGCAGGAATGTCTCGAGAAAGCGGAACTTGGAGGCTTGCCGATGCGGTCCCGCTGAGCCCGAGGGCAGATACACGCTGGCGACGGCGACGTGGCCAAAATCGGCTTCGAGGTAGCGACCCTCGCCATCGAACTCCTTGGAACCGAAGCCGGTGGACACCTTGGGCAACTGCTTGGTGTACAACGCCACCCCGGCGTAGCCCTTGCGCGCAGCCGGGAGGAAATGGCCATGGGCTTTTCGCGGCGTCAGCAGCGAGCGCGGTATGTCGTCCACGTCCGCCTTGATCTCCTGCAGGCAGACCACGTCCCACGGCTCGACGCGCGCAAGCCAGCGCGAAAGGCCCTTGCGCTCCGCCGACCGAATGCCGTTGACGTTCAGCGTGACGATGCGCATTGTAGAATGAGCCGGGTTAGGTTTCGCCGCGCAGCGAACAGCGGCTTGCCGCCGGGCACTTTAGGAAGCTTGACGTGACCCCATTCTACCGATGACCTCGTTCCGTCAGGATTTCCTAGCGTTTGCGTTGGCATGCGACGTGCTTCGATTCGGAGAGTTCGTCACCAAAGCCGGGCGCAAGACGCCCTATTTCTTCAACGCGGGCCTGTTCAACGACGGCGAGAGCCTGCGGCGCCTCGGGCGGTATTACGCCGAGGCGTACCTGGCGTCCGGCTTGGTGTGCGATCAGCTGTTCGGTCCGGCCTACAAGGGAATTATGCTTACGGCTGCGACCGCTATTGCATTGGCCGAAAAGGGTCATAATCTGCCCTTTAGCTTCAACCGCAAGGAAGCCAAGGGGCACGGCGAGGGTGGCGTGATCGTCGGCGCGCCGCTCAGGGGCCGCGTCCTGATCGTCGACGACGTGATTACGGACGGTGGGGCAAAGCGCGAGGCTATCGAACTGATTCGGGCACAAGGCGCGCAACCCGCCGGCGTCCTGATCGCGTTCGACCGAATGGAACGGGGCCGGGGCGTGCGCTCGGCGGTGCAGGAACTCGCGCACGAATTCGGCTTGCCGGTGATTGCGATCGCGACGCTGGAGGATTTGCTGGCGTTCCTCGCCGCGCGACCCGAGCGGGCTGCAGCCGCGGCGGCGGTGCACGCTTATAGGGAACAATATGGGTCGGCGGCGTGAGCGACGGGACGACGACCGATCGGCATAGCCAAACAACGTAAAGCGAAAGCGGGAGTAAGGCATGAAGCAGGTACTGTGGATTTTCGGTGTGGGGTTTGGCGCCATGGCCATCGTGGCAATCGCCACAGGCGCGTGGGCCGCCGGCACATACAAATGGGTCGACGACCAGGGCGTCGTGCATTACAGCGATCAGGCACCGCCCGAAACCCCGGCAAAAGGGGCGACAGTGCTCGACAAGCAGGGTCGCCAGGTAAAGAAAATCGACCCACCCCTCTCGCCGCAGCAGGTAAAGGCCCAGACGGAAGAAGACGAGCGCCAGCGCGCGCTTGCCAAGACGAGAGACGATCAGGCGCGCAAGGACAAGGCGCTGATGCAATCCTATACGAGCGAATCGGAGATCGACATCGCCAAGGCGCGCGCGATCTCGACCATCGAGTCACAGATCAAGTCCGCGCAGGCCTACAGCGCCGACCTCACGCGCCGGCAGCAGACCATTGCCCAGCGGAAGCAGAGCTACGGCGGCAAACCGATTCCGATTGAGCTGGAGCACGAGTCCGCAGCGGTCGACGCCGAGATTTCGCGCCAGGCAGTCCTGATCCGCCAGAAACAGGAAGAGCTCGGCTTGGCCGCAACCAAATATGACACGATCAAGCAGCGCTGGCACGAGATCCTTGCCGATCAGGAACGCGCTGCGGCGGCCAGCGATGCGGAGGCTAGCGCAAAGGCCGCGAAGGGTAATTCCGGCAGACCGCCTAGCGGATCGAGCGCGCCGGCATCGTCCCCCGCGAGCAAATAGCCGGCCCGGGGTACCCCTCCGCCGCCCGCTTCACCCGCAGGCGCCGGCCGCGGTCGCCGCGACGGTGCGCAGGGACGCGGCAAGACCTGCGATAATCTCGCCCTTTCGCTGGTTCGAGTCGCAGGCTCCCGATGGCGCAATACGTCTACACCATGAACCGGGTGGGCAAGCTCGTGCCCCCCAAGCGGGTGATCCTCAAGGACATCTCGCTTTCCTTCTTTCCCGGCGCCAAGATCGGCGTGCTGGGGCTCAACGGGTCGGGTAAATCGAGCCTGCTCAAAATCATGGCCGGCGTCGACCACGAGTACGACGGCGAGGCGACACCGATGCCGAATCTGCGCATCGGCTTCTTGCCCCAGGAGCCGCAGCTCGATCCGACCAAGACCGTGCGCGAAACTGTCGCGGAGGGCATGGAGGAAGTGCTTGCCGCCAAGGCGCAGCTGGAACAAATCTATGCCGCCTACGCCGAGCCGGACGCCGACTTCGACAAACTCGCGGCGGACCAAGCGAAGTACGAAGCAATCATCGCCGCATCCGGCGCAGATTCGGACGTGCAGATGGAGATCGCCGCCGACGCGCTGCGGCTTCCGCCGTGGGACTCGAAGATCGACAAGCTCTCGGGCGGCGAGAAGCGCCGGGTCGCGCTATGTCGCTTGCTTCTGTCCAAGCCCGATATGCTGCTGCTCGACGAGCCGACCAATCACCTGGATGCGGAGAGTGTGGAATGGCTCGAGCAGTTCCTGCAGAAGTTTCCCGGCACGGTGATCGCCGTAACGCACGATCGCTACTTCCTCGACAACGCGGCGGAATGGATCCTTGAACTCGACCGCGGCTACGGCATCCCGTGGAAGGGAAACTACAGCTCATGGCTGGAGCAGAAGGAGCAACGGCTGGCGACCGAGGCGAAGCAGGAGGTTGCGCGCATCAAGGCGATGCACAAAGAGCTGGAGTGGGTGCGCACCAACCCCAAGGCGCGCCAGGCCAAGAACAAGGCGCGCATCGCGCGCTTCGAGGAGCTGTCGTCCTATGAGCACCAGACGCGCAACGAAACGCAGGAAATTTTCATTCCCGTCGCCGAGCGGCTGGGCGACTCCGTCATTGAATTCAAGCACGTGAGCAAGGGTTACGCGGGCCGACTGCTGATCGACGATCTGAGCTTCATCGTGCCCGCCGGCGCGATCGTCGGCGTCATTGGCCCCAACGGCGCCGGCAAAACGACGCTGTTTCGCATGATTGCGAACAAGGAAAAACCCGATCGTGGCGAGATCGCCGTCGGTTCGACGGTAAGGCTCGCGATCGTCGACCAAACGCGCGAGTCGCTGCCCAACGACAAGACAGCGTGGGAGGCTATCTCCGGCGGCCAGGACATACTGACCGTCGGCAAATTCGAGCTGCCGTCGCGCGCGTATCTCGGCCGCTTCAATTTCAAGGGCCCCGATCAGCAGAAGAACGTGGGAGCGCTCTCCGGCGGCGAGCGCGGCCGACTGCATCTTGCCGCGACGCTGCTCAAGGGCGGCAACGTGCTGCTTCTCGACGAGCCGTCCAATGACCTCGACGTGGAAACGCTGCGCGCGCTCGAGGATGCGCTGACCGAGTTCGCGGGGAGCGCGCTCGTCGTGTCGCACGATCGCTGGTTCCTCGATCGCATCGCGACACATATTCTCGCTGCTGAAGACGACTCGCGGTGGGTGTTCTTCGAAGGCAACTACCAGGACTACGAAGCCGACAAGCGCAAGCGGCTCGGCGAGGAAGGCGCCCGGCCGCACCGGCCGCGGTATAAGCCGTTGATGCAATAGCGGAGCGAGATCCGGAAGCCCGGATTCACGCGATCAGGCGGACAGTTTCTTTCTCAGCAGCGCATTCACTTCCGCCGGATTCGCCTTGCCCTTGGTCGCGGCCATCGCCTTGCCGACCAGCGCCTGGAACGCCTTCTCCTTGCCGGCTTTGTATTCGGCCACAATTGCCGGGTTAGCGGATAGCACCGCGGCGACCACCTTCTCGATCGCGCCGGCGTCGGATATCTGCTGTAGCCCCCGTTGCGCGATGATCGAATCGGCGTCGCCTTCGCCGGCCCACATCGCATCGAAAACCTCCTTCGCGATCTTGCCGGAGATGGTTCCGTCCTGGACCCGCTTCAGCAACCCAGCAAGTTGCCGCCCCGACACCGGCGGGTCTTGCTCGACGTCGTCACGATGGAGCGCGGCGGAGTATTCGCCGAGAATCCAGTTCGCGGCAAGTCGCGGCTGGGCGCCCGCGCGCAAAGCGTCCTCGTAGGGAATCGCCAGCAGCAACGTTGACGAAAGCGTGGCAGCGTCGCTTGGCGCCAGGGAGTGGTCGTCCACAAACCGCTTTCTTTTCGCTGCCGGTAATTCGGGCAGCTCGGACCGCACGCGCTCGATCCACGCGGCGTCGATCACCAGCGGCGGCAGGTCCGGGTCGGGGAAATAGCGGTAGTCCTGGGCGTCTTCCTTGGAGCGCATGGAACGGGTCTCGCCCTTGTCCGGATCGTAGAGGCGCGTCTCCTGCACGACGCTGTGGCCGTCCTCGATCAGGTCGATCTGCCGCCGCGCTTCGAATTCGATGGCATGCTGGAGAAAACGGAAACTGTTGAGGTTCTTGATCTCGCAGCGCGTGCCGAGCTTCGTCTCGCCGATCCGGCGTACGGATACGTTCGCATCGCAGCGGAAGCTCCCTTCCTCCATGTTGCCGTCGCAGATGCCGATCCAGCGCACCAGCGCATGCAGGGTTTTCGCGTAGCTGACCGCCTCCTCCGCGCTGCGCAAATCGGGCTCGGAGACGATCTCGAGCAGCGGCGTGCCTGCGCGGTTCAGATCGATACCGGTTTGCTCGGTGGGGCTCCAGCGCGCATTGCCGACGGGTACCTCAGTTACCTCGAGGGCGTGCAGTGATTTGCCCGCATCTTCCTCGAGGTGCGCCCGTGTCAGGCGCACGGCCTTGTCACCGGTCTTGGTCGTGATCGTGATCGATCCACCCTGCACGATGGGGATCTCGTACTGGCTGATCTGATAACCCTTCGGCAGGTCGGGATAGAAGTAATTCTTGCGCGCGAACACGCTGCGTTTGTTGAGCACCGCGCCGACGGCGAGGCCGAACCTGATGGCGCGCTCGACCGCGCCCCGGTTGAGCGTAGGGAGCACGCCCGGCAATGCGATGTCGACAGCGGAGGCCTGTGAGTTCGGCGGTGCGCCGAACGCGGTGGCCGCGCCGGAGAAAATTTTTGCCCGGGTGGAAAGCTGCGCGTGGGTTTCCAGCCCGATCACCACCTCCCAGCTCATCGTGCCGTCTCCAGCGTCAAGTCGGCCGGCGCGCGGGTGTGCCAATCGGTTGCCTGCTGAAATCGATGCGCGGCATTGAGAATCAGGGCCTCCGCGAAGGGGTTAGCCTGGAGCTGCAATCCGATCGGCAGTCCGTCGCGGTCGAAGCCGCAGGGAATCGAGATCGCCGGGGCGCCAGTCAGATTGCCGGCGACGGTGAAGATGTCGTTCAGATACATCTGCACCGGATCCGCGGTCTTGGCACCGAGCCGGAACGCGGCGGTCGGCGTGGTCGGGCCCATGATCACGGCGCACTGCCCATACGCGCGCTGGAAACCGTCGGCGATGAGCCGCCGCACCTGTTGCGCCTTGAGGTAGTACGCGTCGTAGTAACCGTGCGACAGCACGTAGGTGCCGACGAGAATCCGCCGCTTGACCTCGGCGCCGAAGCCCTCGGCGCGAGTTTTTTGGTACATGTCAGTAAGGTCATCGTACTTTGCCGCGCGATGGCCGTAGCGCACGCCGTCAAAACGCGCCAGGTTCGATGATGCCTCCGCCGGCGCGATGACGTAGTACGCTGGGACCGCAAGATCGACATTCGGCAGCGTCACTTCCACCGTGCTTGCGCCGAGTTTGCGGAACTCGGCCAGCGCGGCGGTTACCGCTGCGGCGACGTCGGCGTGCACGCCCGCGCCGAAATATTCCCTGGGCAGGCCGATGCGCAGGCCCGAGAGCGGTTTCGCGCCCGCCGCAGCGCGGAGCAGACGCGTGTAATCCTCGCGCGGGCGATCGAGGCTGGTCGAATCGCGCGGGTCGTGACCGGCCATTGCATTGAGCAGCAACGCGCAATCCTCGGCGGTCTGGGCGAACGGGCCGGGTGTATCGAGGCTTGACGCGAAGGCGATCAGGCCGTAGCGCGAGCACACGCCGTAGCTGGGCTTCAGGCCGCAGACGCCCGACAGCGCCGCCGGCTGGCGAATCGAACCGCCGGTGTCGGTGCCGGTCGCCGCGGGGACGAGCCGGGCGGCCACCGCGGCGGCAGAGCCTCCGGAGCTGCCTCCCGGAACGTAAGCGACGTTCCACGGGTTCTTTACCGGGCCGAAATACGAGGTTTCGTTCGACGAGCCCATGGCGAACTCGTCCATGTTGGTCTTGCCGACCTGCACCATGCCCGCAGCAGCGAGACGCTCGACGACGAAGGCACTGTACGGCGCAACGAAACTCTCCAGCATCCGCGAACCGCAGGTGGTCTTCCACTCCGCGGTCATCAAGACATCCTTGTGCGCGATCGGGATGCCCGTCAGGGGCGTAGCGTCGCCCGCGGCCAGCCGTGCGTCGGCCGCCTTCGCTTGCGCGAGCGCGCGCTTGCGATCGATCGCGAGAAACGCATTAAGCCGCGGATTCCACGCGGCGATTCGGTCAAGCAGCGTGGTCGTCAGCTCGACGCTCGACAAGCGCCGGGTTGCAAGCGCTTGCGTGAGGCTGGCTATCGGAGCGGTGTGCACGCTCTCTATTCGATGACCTTGGGAACCAGGTAGAGACCTTGGGCAATGGCGGGTGCCACGGCCTGGTAGAGCTCACGCTGGTCGGTCTCGGTGACGACGTCTTCGCGCAGCGGTAGCGTCACCTCCTGGGCATGGGCCATCGGCACGACGCCGGTCGTGTCGACCGCGCGCATGCGGTCGATCAATTCGAGGATGCCGTCGAGCTTTTGCCGCACTTCGGCGGCCTCGAGCGGGGTTATCTCGATCCGGGCCAGGTACGCGAGACGCTGAACTTCTTCAGCGGAAAGTGCCATTTTCGGGGGCTTTAGCCGTTTTTGGCGCCAGAAGCGGTTTAGAGGCGAAGCATATTAGGTTATCATAATCGGATTGTCTGAGCCGCAGCCGGCTGCTCGCGCTGCAAGAAAGTATTCATGTTCGAATCGTTTAAGGGCTACTTTTCCAACGATCTCGCCATCGATCTGGGGACGGCCAATACGCTGATTTACGTGCGTGGCAAGGGCATCGTCCTAAACGAGCCTTCGGTGGTTTCGATTCGCCAGGAGGGCGGTCCGAACGGCAAGCGCGTGATCCAGGAAGTGGGCCTGGCCGCCAAGCAGATGCTCGGCCGCACGCCGGGCAACATTACCGCCATCCGGCCGATGAAGGACGGAGTCATCGCCGACTTCACCGTGACCGAGCAGATGTTGAAGCAGTTCATCAAGAAGGTGCTGGATTCGAAGCTCTTCAGTCCCTCCCCGCGCATCATCATCTGCGTGCCCTGCGGTTCGACTCAGGTTGAGCGCCGGGCGATTCGCGAGTCGGCTCTGGGCGCGGGCGCGTCGAAGGTCTATCTGATCGAGGAGCCGATGGCCGCGGCGATCGGTGCCGATCTGCCGATCTCGGAAGCGACCGGTTCGATGGTGGTCGACGTCGGCGGCGGCACGACCGAGGTCGGCGTGATCTCACTGGGCGGCATGGTGTACTCTGGCAGCGTGCGCGTCGGCGGCGACAAGTTCGACGAATCGATCGTCAACTATATCCGTCGCAACTACGGCATGCTGATCGGCGAGACTACGGCGGAGACGATAAAAAAAACCATCGGTTCGGCGTTTCCCGGCTCGGAAGTGAAAGAAATGGAAGTCAAGGGCCGCAATCTCGCCGAGGGCATCCCGCGCAGCTTCACCGTCTCGTCCAACGAGATCCTCGAGGCGCTGACCGATCCGCTGAACAGTATCGTTTCGGCCGTGAAGAGCGCGCTGGAACGAACGCCGCCGGAGCTCGGCGCCGACATCGCCGAGCGGGGCATGGTGCTCACCGGGGGTGGGGCGCTGCTGCGCGACCTCGACCGGTTGTTGATGGAAGAAACAGGGCTGCCGGTCGTGGTCGCCGACGACCCCCTGACATGCGTCGTGCGCGGCTGTGGCAAGGCGCTCGAGAACATGGAAAAGCTGTCGACGATCTTTACGTCGGATTGACGCCCAACGCTCGACGCAGTAATGCGCCATCTCTCGGTCGAGCCGCCGCCGTTCTTCCACCGCGGGCCCTCGCCCCTTGCCCGGCTCGCGTTTTTCGGCTTGCTTTCGCTGGCCCTGCTGTTCGCGGATACGCGCTACCGTTACCTGGAGAACGTGCGTCAGGCCGTAGGGGCCGCGTTGTACCCCTTGCAGCGGGTCGTGCAGTGGCCCGGGGAGGCGCTGGCTTATGCGGCGAGTTACTTCGTCGCGCAGCGCACGCTGAGCGATGAAAACGTCACGCTTAAGCAGACCCTGCTCGTCCAGGCGCCCGCCATGCAGAGCTATGAACTGTTGCAGCAGGAGAACGCGCGGTTGCGCACGCTGCTCGAGGTCGAGCAACGCTTCCAAGGCGCAACGACCGCTGCCGAGGTACTCTACACCGGGCGCGATCCGTTCACGCAAAAGCTTTTCGTCGACAAGGGCGAGTCCGCCGGCGTGAAGGCGGGGCAGGCGGTGATCGACGAGGTCGGCGTCGTTGGGCAGGTCACGCGGGTGTTTCCGTCCATGGCCGAGGTGACCCTGGTGACTGACAAGGATTACGCGGTGCCGGTCAGGGTCGAGCGCAGCGGCGTGCGCTCGGTGCTCTATGGCGCCGGCACCGGCCGCTTGCCGGAATTGCGCTTCCTTTCCCCTAACGCAGAGGTCCAGCCCGGCGACCGGTTGTTAACCTCCGGTATCGACGGCACTTACCCGGCGGGCCTGGCGGTCGCCCAGGTCGTGTCGGTTGAACGCGAGACCGGACAGATCTTCGCGCGGGTGATTTGCATGCCGCTCGCCGGTGTCGAGAAGAGCGCGCACGTGCTCATCCTCGGTCGCGTCGCCGCGCTCCTGCCACGGCCGGAGGCGGCCACCGATAGCGACCTGCCGCGCAAGGGCCGTAACCGACGGCGCGAGTAGCCGCGAAAGCCATGCCGCAGCTGATGTCGTTCACGCCCGCGCGACCCGAGGAGATTCTGCTTCCGGTCAGGCCGTGGTTTGTCGTGTTGACGCTTGTCCTTGGTTTTATCGGCAACCTGATTCCGGTGAGCGGCATGGCGCTGGCGCTGAAACCGGATTTCCTGGCACTGGCCCTGCTGTACTGGTGCATCCAGGAACCACGTCTGATCAGCGTCGGAATCGCCTGGTGGCTGGGCCTGCTTATGGACGTCGCCGACGGAACGGTGTTCGGCCAACACGCCCTTGCGTATGCGGTACTCGCGTACTCGGCCGAGTATTTCCGCCGCCGGGTGCTGCGTTTCCCGCTTTGGCAGCAGGCCGCACAAGTCGCGGTGTTGCTGCTGCTGTGCGCGGCGCTGGTGTTGCTCGTTCGCGTCGTCGGCGGGGCGCCGCTACCGCGCTGGACGTACGTCGTTGGCCCGCTCGTGGGCGCGCTGCTCTGGCCGCTGGTGACAGCGCTCCTGCAGTGGCCGCAGCGGCCGTCCCGGTCGCCGGCGGAGCGCTAGGACGTCGATGCGCTCCCTCTTCCTCAAACGCGGTCGTTCAGGCTCCGTGCTCGACTCGCCCGAGCTCAGGAATCCCGAGCGCGACATGTATCACTTTCACCGCCGTCTGATGGTCGCCGCGGCTCTTATCGTGCTCGGTTTTGCGGGATTGCTGGTCCGCTTCGTCGATCTGCAGCTTATCCAGCATCGTCACTACCAGACCCTGGCCGAGAGCAACCGGATCGCCATCGTGCCGATTGTTCCGAATCGCGGCGTGATCACGGACCGCAACGGCGTGGTCCTCGCCCGGAGCTATTCGGCGTATACGCTCGAGGTGACACCCTCCCGCGTTCGCAACCTCGACGAGACAATTGACGAGCTCGCCGGGCTCGTCGACATCCAGTCGCGCGATCGCAAACGGTTCAAGCGACTGCTCGACGAGACCAAGAACCTGGAAAGCCTGCCAATTCGCAACCGACTGTCGGACGAAGAGGTCGCGCGTTTCGCCGTGAATCGTTATCGCTTTCCCGGCGTGGAGATCAAGGCGCGGCTCTTCCGCCAGTATCCGTTCGGGGAAATGGCTTCGCACGTGATCGGCTATATCGGTCGCATCAACGAGCGTGATGTCGACCGCATCGACGACTGGGGCGAGACCGCCAACTACAAGGGATCCGACTACATGGGCAAGATCGGACTCGAGCTCTTCTACGAGCGTGAACTGCACGGTACGACCGGTGTCGAGGAAGTCGAGGTTGACGCTGCAGGCCGGGCGGTGCGAACGCTGTCGCGCACGCAGCCGACCTCGGGTAACAATCTCAAGCTTTCGCTCGATATCCGCCTGCAGCAGGCCGCGGAAACGGCGTTCGGCACACACCGCGGCGCGCTGGTGGCGCTCGATCCAGCGACCGGCGAGGTGCTGGCATTTGTGTCGAAGCCTGGATTCGATCCGAATCTGTTTGTCGACGGCATCGACCCGGCGAGCTGGGACGCACTCAATGATTCGCCCGACAAGCCGCTGCTCAACCGTCCCATGCGCGGCGCATATCCTCCGGGTTCGACGATCAAGCCGTTCCTGGCGCTCTCAGCGCTCGCGTCAGGGAAGCGTACCGCGACGCAGGTCATCTTCGACCCAGGCTTCTATCAACTCGCGGGCAGCACGCACCGCTTTCGCGACGACAAGCCGGGCGGGCACGGCTACGTCGACATGACCAAGTCGATTGTCGTTTCCTGCGACACGTACTATTACATGCTCGCCGGCGACACCGATATCGATGTGACGCACGACTATCTGGCGCAGTTCGGTTTCGGCAGCAAGACTGGCATCGATATCGAAGGCGAACTGCCGGGCGTGCTACCGTCGCGCGAATGGAAGCGCGAGCGCTTCGCCGGCAAGAATTATCGCGAGGAGCATCGCAAGTGGTACCTCGGCGATTCGATCTCTGCGGGAATCGGGCAGGGCTACAACGCGTTCACACCGGTGCAGCAGGCAATGGCGATCGCCACCATCGCCAACGACGGCGTCGGCCTCCAACCGCACCTGGTGAAGACCATCGAGAACGTCAAGACCGGCGCTATTCGCGAAATCACGCCGCTCGTCGGCCACGTCGTGACGCTCAAGCCCGAGCACCTGGCGTTGATCAAGAACGCGCTGATCGGTGTAGCGCGTGAGGGGACCAGCGCGCGCGCCTTTGTCGGCGCGCAGTACGTCTCCGCGGGCAAGACCGGTACCTCGCAGCTGTTCTCGCTCAAAGGTGATAAATACCAGGCGGGCCACGTCGACGAGCGTTTGCGCGATCACGCTTGGTATCTTGCCTATGCACCGGCCGACCATCCGCGCATCGCGCTCGCGGTATTGGTCGAAAACGGCGGCTTCGGTGCGCAGGCCGCCGCGCCGATTGCGCGCGCAGTGTTCGATTATTATCTGCTCGGTGTCGCGCCCCCCGGCTCACAGACCGAGTCGCCGCGTACCACCGATGACGAAAGCGACTAGGAGCGTCGCCGTGACCCGCTTCCTCGCTTTTCTCGGCAAATTCTGGGAGCTGCTGGCGCGTCGCGTCGACAGCTTCCTCATGGCCGCCACGTTGGCGATCGTCGGGGTTGGGATGGTGACGCTGTTTTCCGCGTCTGATCAGAGCGTCCCCCGGGTCATGAGTCAGGTGCTCTCGCTCGGCTGCGCGCTGGTGTTGATGTGGATCGTCGCCAACGTCGCGCCGCAGCAGCTCGCGCGCGCCGCGCTGCCGCTGTACGTGGCGTCGGTGCTGCTGCTTGTCGCGGTGGCACTCGGCGGCACCGTCGTCAACGGCTCGCGGCGCTGGCTCAATCTCGGCATTGGACGCTTCCAGCCTTCCGAACTGATGAAGGTCGCGCTACCCCTTATGCTCGCGTGGTACTTTCAACGCCATGAGGGACGGCTGCGCTGGGTCGACTTCATCGTGGCGGCGCTGCTTATCGCGCTGCCGGTGTGGCTGATCAAGCGCCAACCCGACCTCGGGACCGCACTGATGATCGGCGCGTCCGGGTTCTATGTGCTCTATCTTGCGGGTCTGTCGTGGAAGATCATGGTCGGTTTGGCGGCCGTGGCTGGCGCGGCAGCCCCGCTCGTATGGCCGCATTTGCACGATTACCAGCAGGAGCGGATCCTCACTTTCATCGATCCCGCGCGCGATCCGCTGGGCGCGGGTTATCACAGCATGCAGGCGTCGATCGCGCTCGGCTCAGGAGGCGTCATCGGCAAGGGCTGGCTCAACGGGACGCAGACACACCTCGATTTCCTACCCGAGCGCCACACCGACTTCATCTTCGCAGTGTTCGGGGAGGAGTTTGGGCTGATCGGCAATACCGTCCTGCTGCTGCTCTATCTGCTGCTGATCGGCCGCGCGCTGGTCATCACGGCGAATGCCTCGACACTGTTCACGCGTCTTCTGGCCGGGGCAATAACGCTGATGCTCTTCACCTACGTGTTCGTCAATATGGCAATGGTAAGTGGGTTGCTCCCGATTGTGGGCGTACCGCTACCGCTGGTTTCGTATGGCGGGACGGCCCTGGTCAGCCTGTTCCTCGGGCTCGGCATCCTTATGAACGTGCAGGCCAATCGCAAACTGATCAAGACTTGAAGCGCAACGGCGCTCGCTCAACGTTTCCGCGCCCGAAATGGCGAGCATTTGACCGTATAATCGCCGACCATATGGCGTCGATTCGCGGTGGTCAAAGCCGTTCGGGCGCGGCAATACGGAGCTTGTGCGCTGTTGTCATCCTGCCGCTGGTCGCGTGCACTTCGCCAAGGCCCGCACCGGTTGCAGCGACGCCGGGAGAAACAGCGCCATCGTCCTCGCCCCCACCGGTGGCGCCCCGCCCCGGCGGCTATTACAAGGACGACGGACCGGGCGAGCACCCGCCGGCCAACCTCGACGCCCTGCCCGATGCCATTGCGAAGCTCGAGCCACTCAACCGCTTTGCCAATCGGCCGTACTCGGTGTTCGGCGTCGATTACGTACCGGCGACGAGCCTGCGCCCCTACCGAGAGCGCGGACTCGCCTCCTGGTACGGGCGCAAGTTTCACAATCAGCGAACCTCGACGGGCGAAATTTACGACATGTACGCGATGACCGCCGCGCACCCGACGCTACCGTTGCCGTCGTATGCGCGCGTCACCTCGCTTGCCAACGGCAAGAGCGTCGTGGTGCGGGTCAACGATCGCGGGCCCTTTCATCCCGGGCGCGTCATCGACCTGTCGTACGCGGCGGCGTACCGCCTCGGCATCGCACAGCGCGGCAGCGGCGAAGTCGAGGTTGAGAGCGTGTTGCCCGGCGACGCGCCGGCGACGGCCGCGGCGGCGCCGCTGCCGCCGCTCGCCGTCAGCGAGGCGGGCGCAGGGTTGCCGATGCCGGTCGGGGAGGAGGCCGGGGGTTACGTTGTCCAACTCGGAGCGTTTGCCAACAACGTCAACGCGCAGGCCTTTGTCGCTTATGTGGCGAACCAAATCGGGACGCTCGGCGTCGAAGCCAAGGTGCACGAGGCAGGGGGGCTGTTCCGTGTGGTTGTAGGACCCTATCCGACGCGCGAGGATGCAAAGCGCACGGGTGAGCGCCTCCGCGACGCCTTTGGACTCGACAACATGGTCAGAACTCGCTGATTCCTGGAGCGCCCGTCACCGATGATTGGACCCGTCCGCCATTGCCTCGCGCTGCTCGCCCTCGCCCTGGGTCTACTGGGTACGGCACGGGCCCAGCTCACGATAGAGATCATCGGCGGCGGCGCGACGACGGTGCCAATCGCCATCGTTCCGTTTGCCGGGGGAGCCAACTATCCGTACCCGCTGACCGAAATCGTCGGCGCTGACCTGGCGCGCAGCGGACTGTTCAAACTGATCGATCCCGCCGGGGTCAACCCGCGGCCCGCCCGGGCCGACGACGTTCGTTTCGGCGATTGGACCGGGCGCGGCGCCGACGCGGTGGTCGTCGGCAGCGTCACGCCGCAGGCAGAGGGGCGCGTCGAGGTGCGCTTCTTCCTCCTCGACGCGGTCAAACAGACCCAGCTTGCGGGTTTGTCCTATGTCGTCACGCCGGCACAATTTCGTACGACCGCGCACCAGATCGCTGACGTCATCTACGAAAAACTGACCGGCGATGCCGGCGTGTTCAGCACCCGCGTCGCGTACATTACCAAGCAGGGTTCACACTACGAGCTTCTGGTCGCCGAAGCCGACGGCTACAACCCGCAGTCGATCGTTACCTCCAACGAGCCGCTGCTGTCGCCGGCGTGGTCGCCGGAGGGCACGCGCATCGCCTACGTTTCGCTGGAGAACAAGAAGCCGGTCATCTACATCCAATCGCTCGCTAACGGGCAGCGGACAGTGCTAGCTAATTTCCGCGGCAGCAACAGCGCGCCGGCCTGGGCGCCGGACGGGAACCGTCTGGCGGTGACGCTATCGCGCGACGGCGGCTCGCAGCTCTACCTCATCAACGCCGATGGCAGCCGCGTGCAGCGGTTGATGAGTTCGGGCGCAATCGATACGGAGGCGAACTTTGCACCCGACGGGCAGTCGATCCTTTTTACATCGGATCGCGGCGGCAGCCCGCAGATCTACCGGCTGACGCTCGCGAGCGGTGCCGTGGAACGGATGACCTTCGACGGTAGCTACAACGTGTCGCCGCGGCATCTGCCCGACGGCAGGGGTTTCGTGTTCTTGCGCCGCGACGGTGGCAACTTCACCGTGGCTATTGAAGATTTCGCGACGCGGCAAGTGCAGGTCCTGACGCAGGGTCCGCTCGACGAATCACCGTCGGTCGCGCCGAATGGCAAACTGATTCTGTATGCGTCCGCGACAGGGGGGCGTGGTATATTGGCCGCAGTCTCCAGCGACGGTCGCGTCAAGCAGCGGCTTACTGCCGCAGCAAGCGATGTGCGCGAACCCGCTTGGGGTCCGCTGCACAAGTGACAACAAGAGGAGATCGATCATGAAGGCAATGAACCGAGGCAGCCGCAATCAGATGTTATGGGCGGCGGCCGCGCTGGCCGCACTCTTGGCCGGCTGCGCTACGCCAACCCCGGAGAAGCCCGCAGGCGAGGAACGCGCCGTACCGGCGGTAACGCCGGGCACCGGTGCCTCAACTACAGGCACGACCGGCGGCGGGGTTACCGGCACGGCGACGCAGGGAAATCCCCTGCGTGATCCGCGCAGCGTGCTGTCCAAGCGTAGCGTGTACTTTGAGTTCGACAGCTATGTCGTGAAGGACGAGTACAAGCCGCTCATCGAGGCGCACGCCAAGTACCTGCAGGCGACGCGGCCGGCGCGCATGACCATCCAGGGTAATTGCGATGAGCGCGGGAGCCGCGAATACAATATTGCGCTCGGCCAAAGGCGTGCCGACACGGTCAAGCGGATGATGCAACTCTACGGCGCCACCGATGCGCAGATCGAAACGGTGAGTTTCGGCAAGGAGAAGCCGAAGAACCCTGGCCACGACGAGGCGGCTTGGACGGAGAACCGGCGCGACGACATGGTTTACGCCGGCGAATAGCGGATGCGGCGCGGTCGCATGGCGGCTGCGGTTGCGCCCGCCGCCTTGGCGCTAATCGTCGCCGCCCAGCTGGCGGTTGCGCCGGCGCGCGCGGCGCTGTTTGACGACGACGAAGCGCGGCAACGCATCGAGATCCTCAAGGGTCGCTTCGACCAACTCGAAACCTCGCTCAGCCAGCGCGTCACCGCGCTCGAGTCCACGGTCAAGAGCCAGGGACTGGTGGACCTCCTCCACGACGTCGAAGACATCAAGGCGGATATCGCCAAGCTCCGCGGTCAGTACGAAGTACTGACCTACGAGCTCGAGCAGTCGCAGAAGCGCCAGCGCGATCTCTATCTCGATCTCGATGGGCGCTTGCGCAGGCTCGAGGGCGCCGCCGGCGCGGGCGCGCCAGCCGCGAATGCAGCGCCGGCGGGCGCCGACACTGGGGCGAGCGGCGCCCCAGGCGGCGTCGCGCCGGGGGTGGTCGCAGCGCGTCCCCCGCCGGTGGCGGCCGATATCGCCGGTGAGCAGCGCAGCTACGACTCCGCCCTCGATCTGTTCAAGAGCGGCAACTACGCCGCAGCGATAACGAGCTTCCAGGCGTTCGCACGCGCCTATCCGAAGAGTCCCTTGGCGCCATCGGCGATGTACTGGACCGGCAACGCCCAATATGCGCTCAAGGATTTCCGCGCCGCGATCGCGACGCAGCGGCAGCTGCTCGCCACGTATCCTGACAGCCAGAAAGTCCCCGACGCGATGCTCAACATCGCGAGTTGCCAGATCGAACTCGGCGATATTTCGGTAGCACGGCGAACGCTCGAAGACCTGGTCGCGAAATTTCCGAGCTCGGAAGCCGCGGCGAAAGCCCGCCAGCGCCTCACCGGACGGTAATCGTCTTGCCGCGATCGTTCGCATCGCGACTCATCGCTTGGCAGCAAGAGCACGGCCGGCGTGACTTGCCATGGCAGCACACGCGCGACCCGTACCGAATCTGGCTCGCCGAGACAATGCTGCAGCAGACGCAGGTAGCGACGGTGATCCCGTACTACCAGCGTTTCCTTACTGCATTTCCAGAACTGGCGAGCCTCGCTGCGACCTCGATCGAGCGCGTGCTGGAGCTGTGGAGCGGTCTGGGCTATTACCGCCGCGCGCATCTGCTGCATCGCGCGGCCCGGGTTATTGTCGCCGAGCATGGCGGCAAGTTTCCGCGCGACGCGGCGGTGATCGCCAGCCTGCCGGGTATCGGCCGCTCGACTGCAGCGGCGATCGCCGCGTTCGCGTTCGGCGTACGCGGCGCGATCCTCGATGGCAACGTCAAGCGCGTGCTGACACGCCACGCCGGCATGGCGGGAATTCCCGGCCAGGCGGAATTTGTGCGCGCGCTGTGGCGGCGCGCCGAGGCGCTGCTTCCGCCAAACGGGATCGAGATCTATACGCAAGCGTTGATGGACCTCGGGGCGACGGTGTGCCTGCGTGCGGCCCCACGCTGCACCGGGTGTCCGGTTGCGGTGGACTGCATCGCGCGGCGCGAAAACCGGATTGCTGAGCTGCCGTTGTCGCGGCCCCGAAGAACCCTGCCCCAGCGCGCGATCACGGTGCTGCTGCTTGAACGCTACGGCGAAGTGCTGGTCGAGCGACGGCCGGCGCGCGGCGTTTGGGCGGGGCTGTGGAGCCTGCCTGAGCTCGCTGCCGGTGCCGACGCGGTCGCGCATTGCCGCAGACGTTTTGCGGCTCGAGTCGCGCCCCGACCGCAGCTGCCGGCGATCGAGCACGGCTTTACGCATTTCCGACTGACGCTGCATCCACAACCCTGCGCCGTGCACGCTTGGCCACGCGCCGCGGCCGAACCGGGCCTGCTCTGGTTGCCGCTTGCCGACGTCGGGAGCGCCGCGCTACCGGCGCCGATCAAGAGACTGCTGCTGCAGCGGCCTGGCGCTTAACCTGGCTATGCTCTTGCCGCATTCGCGGTGGCCCCGCGCCCTCGCCGCCGCCCTGATGGCGGTGGTTGCGCTGCAGACGGCGGTCGCGCGAGCGCAGGCGTATCCGACGCGGCCGATTCGCGTTGTCGTGCCGTTTTCTCCGGGGGGCGCTGTCGACGGGCCGATGCGGGTGATCGCGCAGGAGCTCGCAAGGCGCCTGGGGCAGCAGGTGATCGTCGACAACAGACCCGGCGCGGGCGCGACGATCGGCAGCGAAGCGGTCGCGAAGGCGGCTGCCGACGGCTACACGCTTCTGCTCGCCTCGCAGACCAACGCGATCAGCGCGACCCTGTACCCCAAGCTTGCCTACGATCCGATCGACGACTTCGCCCCCATTTCGCTGCTTGGCCGCGAGCCGGGAGTGCTGGTGGTGCATCCTTCGCTCCCGGTCAGAACGTTGCAGGAATTCGTGGCCTATGTGAAGGAGCATCCGGGCCAGGTCGATTTCGCGTCGTCGGGAAACGGCAGCGGCCAGCATTTGTTCACCGCGCTGCTTTGTTCCATGACCGGCATGAAGATGAATCACGTGCCCTATCGTGGCAGCGGGCAGGCAACGACCGATCTCCTCGGCGGCCAGGTGCAGGTATCGATCGCAGGGATCGCGGGCATGGTCGGGCATATTCGGGCGGGGAGGCTGCGTGCGCTCGCGGTAACCGGCGCGAAGCGCTCGCCGCTGCTTCCCGATGTGCCGACGGTGAGCGAGTCGGGAATTCCCGGCTACGAGGCTTACGTCTGGATGGGGCTGCTCGCCCCCAGGGGGACACCGGCGCCGATCATCGCCACGCTGCACCGCGCGCTCCTGGAGTCGCTCGCAACCGGCGAAGTCAAGTCGCACATGGAGAGCGCAGGCATCGAGATCGTCGGCTCGTCGCCCGCCGCGTTCGGGGCGTTCTATCGCTCCGAAAGGCAATTATGGGCTCGAGTGATCCGTGAAACTGGAGCGACGATCGATTAGAGTTCGTACCAGGAATCCGGGGCGCACGGAGCTTGGCGAAGGGCGCAGCGGGCGATCCGGCGCAGTCCAACGTTCACCGGGAGGCTGATGACCACAACCGAGGCGGTGACCGGCGTCGAGCACTGGGCCCGGAAAAAAACACCCGCTGGCGAGGTGCGGCTGTTTCTGTGGGAGAAGTACGTGGACACGCCGGAATGCAAGCCGGCGGTGCTCTTCGTTCACGGCTCTTCGATGGCTTCGCAACCGACGTTCGATTTGAACGTGCCCGGTCGGGGCGGCTCCTCGGTCATGGACTGGTTCGCGCGTCGCGGGTTCACCTGCTGGTGCGTCGATATGGAGGGTTACGGCCGCTCTGACAAGACGCGCGACAGCTATTGCGGCATCGCGGATGGTGCCGACGATCTGGCCGCGGCCACCGAGCAAATCGCCGCCACGCGCGGGATCGACAAGTTCATGACCTATGGGATCTCATCGGGCGCGTTGCGCGCGGCGTTGTTCGCGCAGCGGCATCCTGAGCGCGTCGCGCGACTCGCGCTCGACGCCTTCGTCTGGACCGGTGCCGGCGCGCCGACGCTCGAACAGCGCCGCAAAAAACTGCCGGAATTCCTCGCCAGCAAACGCCGGCTGATCGATCGCGCGTTCGTGCATTCGATCTTCGAACGCGACCATCCCGATACCGCGGAAGAGCGCGTCGTCGACGCGTTTGCCGACGCGATCCTCGCACTCGATGACTCGATGCCCAACGGGACCTATATCGACATGTGTTCGCGGCTGCCGGTCGTCGACCCTGCAGCGATTCCCGTGCCCACGCTCATCCTGCGCGGACAATACGACGGCATCGCGGCGTTTGATGACCTGATCGAGTTCTTCAAGCGGCTGCCGCATCCGGACAAGCAGTTTTCGGTGCTGGCCGGCATATCGCATGCCAGCTTTCAGCAGAAGAATTACCTGCTGGTCTATCACGTCCTGCACGCATATTTCACGCAACCGGCGCCCGTGTACGTCGGGCCGGCTGCGACCTAGCGGCGTCTAGCGCGGGTGCGGCTGCAAGTCCGCCGGCAGCAGCGCGTCGGCGCGCTCGCCGTAGGCTGCCCGGAAGGCGGCGAGTTCCTTCGCGGCTTCCTCCAGCCGGCCCTCGGTCTTGAGGTCGCGGATCCGCTTGACCCATTCTTCGGCGCGGCGTGCAGGCGGGGCCTGGAGTGGCGCGGCGTCGGCGCGGGAGACCTTCGCCGCTGCCGTTCGAGCCTGCTGCGACGGCGGCGCGCCCACGGCGCCGGCCGGAGCGATCGCTACCGGCGTCGGTTCCTCCGCGAATGCCGCGCGACGCTCATCCGCCGCGGGGGCTGCTGGAAACGGCTCGCTGCGCAGCGTGCCAGGGGGCGCCGCCGCAGCGGCGGCCGGCGCGGTGTTTGCGGCGACCGCCGCCTCGGGCGCCGAAGCTGCGCGCTGGTCCTGTCGCGACAGCTCGCGCTCCTGCCCCACGCTCGACTCGGGCCCCGGCTTGGCAGGGACGACTCTTGGGAGCACGCTCTTCAGCGCATCGGCTGATACGGCCCCTGGCGGCGCCGGCGCGGGCTGCGCCGGTCCGGGCACAGCCGCTCTCGGTGTGGCTGCAGGCGGAGCGAAGGGTTTCCCGGCGATCGCCGCGGATTGCCGCTCGCCATCCCGCTGCGTGCCGCTTGGCCCGCCTTCGGCGACGACCGCCGGCGCGACCTGTTCCGGCGGTGTCAGTTGCGCGATGCCGACGGCGAGGACGGCAACGGTCGCTGCCGCGGCCAGCGGATACCACCAATGCTTGTTGCGCCTGCGCTCGGGCCCCGCGCCGACGGCCTGTCTCGCCGCGGCGCGGATCGTGGCGTCGAGCGCCGGTGGCGGCTCCTCCCGACTCGCGATGCGCCACGCTGCATCGAGTCGCTGGTCGCGTTCGCTCTCGCTCATCCCAGCCCCTCGCGCAAATCGTCGTCCAGATCGGTGAGGCTTTCGCGCAGCTTGGCAAGCGCGTAGCGCAGCCGGCTCTTCACCGTCTCGGTGCCCACGCCAGTCAACTCAGCGATGGCGTTGAGCGACAAGCCGCCTTCCTGTTGCAACAGGAAGGCTTCGCGCTGTGGGGGCGGCAACGCGGCGACCGCAGCGCGTAGCCGCTCGCCGAGCTCGCGGGCTTCGACACGAGCCTGCGGCTCGTCCGCACGCGGCCCGGGGAGAGCGGCGACCACGTCCGCATGCACCTCATCGTCGACGGAGACAAGGGTCAAGTGCCCGCTTGAGCGATAGTGGTCGATCAGCCGGTTATGCGCGAGCCGGTACAGCCAGGTCGTGAACTTGGCGGTCGGAGCGTAGCTCGCGCGGGCGCGAATCAGGTTCATCCACACGTCCTGAAAGAGTTCGTCGGCGACGCCACCCTGCCGGCACTGACGCAGCAGGTAGCGGTACAAGCCGCCTTTGTGCCGCGCGTAGAGCGAGTCGAACGCCGCCGCGTCGCCGGCGGCGTACGCAAGCATGAGGTCTTCGTCGCTCGTTGTAGCGGGAGCGGACATGGGCCGCCCAGTATGCGAGGCGGCCCATGCGCTGGCAAGCGAGGTCAGCTGTGCGCTACGGCGTTCTCGGGTCTGGCACGAAGCGACCCGCGTCCGGGAACGGATTGGGATGTAGCCGCGCCAGCGGCGCTGCAACGGGAACGCCCTGTGCGAGCAGGTTCTCGTACGAGTCGTAGTAGATCACCAGCGTTTCAGCCGGCGTATCGCTGGCGCGCTCAAACGACGTGTAGCTCGCGTAGGAGGCTTCGCTGCGCCCGTGGCCCGTACCCAGGCGTTCCCCGGGCGCCTGCGCGGCGGAATCGACCGCGCCATTCGCTCCAGCAGACGCGCTCGCCGCGGGAACCGCTGGCGTCCGCGCCGAAGGCTCATCCGCCCGCGCCGCGTCCTTGCGCCGGAATTCCTC
>DASZIB010000058.1:0-12089 GCA_035937415.1 Edaphobacterium sp. (SeqCode)
CGCGGCGCCCGTAGGGGCCGATCCACAGCGCGTCGGTCGGGCCGAATATGCTGACCACCGGCCGGTCGAGGGCGACCGCCATGTGCATGGGGCCGGAATCGTTGGTGATGCATCCGGCGCTGCGGCGAACCAGCGCCGCCAGTTCGGGCAGCGTGGTCTCCCCGCACAGGTCGACGGTGCCGGGCGCGGCCGCCGCCACCCGGGCGCACACCGGACGCTCGCGCTCCGACCCGATCAGCACCACGCGCCCGCCGCGGGCGAGGAAATGCCGCGCCACCTCCGCAAAGCGCTCCGCGCTCCAGTGTTTGGTTTCCCAGTTGGTGCCGGGCGCGCACAACAGAACGTCGGCGCTCGGCGCGATGCCGTTGCCGCGCAACAGCGCGTCGACGCGCG
Organism: Edaphobacterium sp. (SeqCode); assembly: GCA_035937415.1. Taxonomy (GTDB): domain Bacteria; phylum Pseudomonadota; class Gammaproteobacteria; order Burkholderiales; family Casimicrobiaceae; genus PALSA-1003. The sequence continues at coordinate 394 of DASZIB010000058.1, forward strand.
TTGCCGCGGCGGGCGGAACGACGAACGAGAAGTCGGCCGGGCCGTCGTCGAGGCCGAGCATGGGGCCGACGGTCAAATAACGGTCGACCGCGTGCACGTCGAGGGTCGGCACCCCGATGTGGTGCGTGTAGGCGAGCCACGAGGCCTCGCGCGCTCCTTTCCAGGCGTGCTTGTAGGTCTCCGCCGGGAACGACCGGTCCGACGCGCTCCAGACGTCCGGCCGCGGGCGGTCGAACCCGATGCGCACCGGGGCGCCGGCCGCAAGGGTGAGCAACGCGGTGCGGAACTGCCCGTGCATGTCGATGACCAGATCGTAGCGCGCGCGGCGCAGCTCGGCCGCGAGCTTCGCCACCCGGCCGAGCGCCGCCGGCCGCCACAACGCCGACCAGTCGCGGCGCGCGAACAGCACCACGTTGGTGACGGCGGGATGGTGGCGAACAAGCTCGGCGATGGCCGGCGTGACCAGCCAGTCGATGCGCGCGGAAGGATAACGCCGACGCAGCTTGTTGAGCACCGGGATCGTGTGCACCACGTCGCCGACCGCCGACAGCTTGATCAGCAAGATCCGGCGAAAATCCCGCGTGCGAAGGTCTTCGGCGTTCACCGGCGTTCCCGCCCGGCCGATCAATGACCGCCGGCGGCGCGCTGCGGCGCGGGCGCCGAGCGCAGCGCCCCGAGCATCCGCTTGAACGGTGCCGACAGATGATGCCGCAGCATGGCGATGCGCCGGTTGCCCTCGGAGGTGACCCAGTTGAACTGAATCGCCCGGCGCTGGCCGCTGAACGGCTTGTGCCCGTGCCAGGAATTGTCGGCGCGCTTGAAGGCGAGCAGGGTCCCCTCGGTGGGCGGCACTTCGGCGATCACGTCGTCGAGGTCGTCGCCCGAGCGCAACAGCCGCAGCCGGCCGCCCGCCTCCTCCCAGCTCGGGTTCATGTATATCAGCACCGTGATGATCTTGCTCAGCGAGTCGGTGTGGATCTGGCCGTCCTTGCGGCTGCATTGCCCGCGCACGGTGATGGTGGTCGGCCGGCCGGTGAGATCGAGCTCGAACTTCTCCTCGAACGCGGTGCGGAACTCGTCGCTCTCCAGCTCGTCGAGAAATTCCCGGAACGCCGGACCGAACGCGAGCTGGGCGACCGGGAAGCTGCCGCGCTCGGAAATCTTCGGATAGTCGGCGTTGATGCGCGCGCACGCCTGCGAGCGCACGAAGCCGGGCACGACCAGATATTCAAACGGCTCGCGCGCGCGCGGCGTCGCGCGAAACGCGTCGATGTCGAGGCAGCGAAGGCTCATCGAGCACCCCCAAAGCGGCATGGCGTTTCTTCGAATCGCCAACCCGCTTTAGCTTATTGTTGGAGCATGATGTTTTCCGAAAACCGGTACCCACTTTTCGGCATCATGCTCTAGCGCGCTCAATACGCTCGCGCCGTGCCGATGACAAGGCGGCGGCAGCGTCAAGTCACCGCATCAGGGCGGGAATCAGGATGGCGGCCAGCAGCGCGGCCACCAGCGCGTATTTGACGGCGTAATAGACCCGCCGGTTCCACGCCTTCATGCGCTTGCCGACCAGCCGGATCGGATAAACGAAGGCGAACGCCTTGTTGATGAATCCGACCTTCTCACCGTCGACGTTCTGCGTCGCTGTCGCCTTGACCAGGTGGTGGATGACCCAGCGGTTCATGTTGGTCATGAACCGCGTCTTGAGCGGCCGCTCGACGTCGCAGAACAGGATGATGCGGGTTTCGTTGGTGAGGTTCTCGGCGGTATGGATGTAGGTCTCGTCGAACAGCAGGTCCTCGCCGTCGCGCCAGGAATAGGGCTCGCCGTCGACGAAGATGCGGCACGGCTCGCCCGATTTCGGTACCACCAGCCCGAGGTGATAGCGCAGCGAGCCGGCGAAGGGATCGCGGTGCGCCACCAGCCGCCCGCCCGGCGACAGCAGGGCGAACATCGCGCCGTGCACCGTCGGCATGGTCTTGAGCAATTCCACCGTCTTCGGGCACATGGTCGCCGCCGACGGCAGCACGTCCTCGTACCATTTGAGATAAAAGCGCTTCCAGCCGCTGCGGAAGAACGAGTTGAAGCCCCAGTCGTTGTATTTCGCGGCGGCGCGGATGTGGCCCTCGTCGAACAGCTTGAGGGCTTCCTCGCGGATGGTCTGCCAGTTCCCGCGCAGCCTGACGAGGTCCGGAAAATCGCCGGGCGGCAGCACCGGCCGATTGGGCACCGCCGAGAACAGGTACATGAGCGCGTTGTAGGGCGCCATCAGGGTCGAATGGTCGGTCAACTGGCGGAAAAACGTGTGCCGCACCTTGCCGCGGTAATGCACGTAGAGGCCGGCGGCGGCGAAGCAGTAAACAAGGAGGAACTGAGGCGCCAAAAGACGAAGAGCCATCGTGCGACCGTGGTTGTGGGGACGCGTTTCTATAGCATTAAACCCGCCACGGGCAAATGTGGCTACCGCGTCGGCGGCAGGATCGCCCAGCCGACCTCGACCTCGCCGATGTCGTTGCGGGCGGGCAGCGTGAACGGCGCCCCGACCTTGGCGTCGGGGGCGAGCGCGCGGTACTCCGCCGGCACGCTGGTGCGCTCGCCGATCACCCAGACCACGGCGGCGCCGCGCGCTTTGAGGTCGGCAAGATCGATCCACGGCGCCCGCCGCGGATTGCCGTCGATCAGCACGCGCGGGTGCTCGGCCGCGTAGTGCGCGATGTTGCCGCCCACCCACATGCTGGCGACGACGTAGCGCAGCGGCTCGCCGGTGGCGGCGCGGAACCGCTCGGCGATGGTCGCGGCCAGACGGTTGCCGGGGAAGAAGGCGGCGCGGTAGCGGTGATCGATGCGCGGCAGGACCGCGTAGTTGACGACGAAGGCGATGGCCAAGCCGATAAAGACGATCGCCCACAGGCCGACGATGCGCGCGAGCCGCGCGCGGTCGATGACGGCGCCCGCCGTCATCACCAGCCACAGGCCGATGAACAGCCACAGCGGATAGCCCCACATGGCGACGAGCCCACGGCCGGTGAAAAGCGAGAGCGCGATCGTGGTCGCAGCCGGCCCGAACGCCAGCAGGGTGACGATGCGGTAATCGACATCGTCGCGCTTGGCGGCGGCCGCGTCGGGCTTGGGCCAGCGCAGCGGCAGCGCGATCGCCAGCGCCGGCGCGAGCGCGCCCACTTGGCTGAGCGCGAACACCAGCGGGTGCAGGACGTGGTCGATGAGCCCACGCGACGGCACCGCGCGCGCCGACGCATAGGCGAACGGCAGGAAGTCGTTGCGCACCAGCCACACAAGATGCGGCGCGATCGCCACCAGCGCGGCCGCCAGCGCCACCCACGGCCCGGGCGTCGCCAAGGCGCGGCGGGAATCCCGGTCAAGCAACAGGAACAGCGCCAGCGGCGCCGCCAGCACGACGACGAAATATTTTGCCCAGGCGGCAAGCCCGAGGGCGATGCCGAGCACGAGCCAGTCGAGCAAACGGCCGTGCCGCAGGGCGGACCAGAAGGCGAACCCGGCCAACGCCCAGAACGGCAGCTGCATCACGTCATGATTGAACTTGGGCGCCGTGTAGTTGAGGTAGTGCAGGCCGTCGATGATGAGGACCGAGGCGAGCGCGCCGACGCCGCCCACGATCTGCCGCGCCAACACGAATACGATCGCGAAGGTCGCAACGATCACGATCTGGCTGAGCGCGTAATAGGCGAGGTCAGCGCCGAACAGGCGATGGGCGATCTCGACCAGCCACCACGGCAGCGGCGGCAGCTTGTCGTAGCCGAGCTGCCATTCGCGCCCATAGGTGAGCGCCTCGATGAGATCGAGCGGCAGGTTCTTGTAGAGCGCGGTCGGCAGCGCGGTCCACACCAACCCATGGAGCGCGGCGAACGCGGCGAAGGCCGCGCCGGGCCGCCGTTCGATCCAGGCGACGAGCGCGGACGCCACTCATCCGCCCCCGTCGCCGACACCCCCGGCGAGCTCCGGCACCACCCACAACGGCGGCTCGCCGCGGTGGACGCGCTCGACGTTGTCGAAGGCGTTGCGCAGGCGCGCCGCGTGGTTGTCCCAGGTGGGCCCGGCGAAATGCGCGGTCAGCACCACGTTGTCGAGCTTGAACAGCGGATTGTCGGACGGCGGCGGCTCGCGGTCGAACACGTCGAGGCCGGCGCCGAACAGCTTTCCGGCGCTCAACGTGCGATGGAGCGCCGCCTCGTCGATCACCGGCCCGCGGCAGGTGTTGACCAGGACCGCGGTCGGCTTCATCAGCGCCAACTCCCCCTCCCCGATCATGTGGCGGGTCGAGGCGTTGAGCGGCACGTGCAGCGACACGATGTCGGACGTGCGCAGCAATTCGCGCAGCAAATGAAAGCGCACGCCGAGCGCGTCCTCGGCATCCTCGCTCAGGCGCGCGATGTCGTAATAGGCGACCCGCATGCCGAAGGCGCGGGCGAGCCGCGCCACCTTCTTGCCGATGGTGCCGAGCCCGACGATGCCGAGCGTCTTGTTGTAAAGCTCGTACATGCGCGGCGTCGGGACGTTGCCGCGCCAGCGGCCGCCCGACACGCTGCCGTGCTGCCAGATGACCTTGCGCGACACCGCCAGCATGAGCAGGAGCGCGTGCTCGGCGACCGCGATGGCGTTGGCGCCGCCGTTGTTGGCGACCGGCACCTTGGCACGGCGCGCGGCGTCGAGGTCGACGCTGTCGTAGCCGGCGCTCAGCAGCTGCACCAGCCGCAGTTGCGGCGCGGCGCGGTAGAAATCGTCGGACATTTTGACGTGCGGGTAGCACAGCAGGTACTGGGCCTCGCGCACCGCGGCCGCGAGCTCCGCGCCGTCGCCGCGCACCAGCGCCAGCTCGAAACCCGAGGGCGCCATCTGCTGGGCGATCTCGCCGACATCGGCGGACGGCGACACGAAAACGATCTTGGGCGACATGCGGTGTTCTCCGTGCAGGGCTGCAACGCGGGCTTCCGGCTAGTGTCCCGATTCCGAAGTTCGCCCGAGTTTGCCGCACGCTCTGAAGCGAACTTCGGAATCGAAGGACACTAGCAGCTCTATGATTCTAGTGCCGCTTTTGAACCCGAAGTTCGCAATCGGACTCGCGGCAATTGTGGTGCGAACTTCGGGTTCGCGGCACTGCCGGGATTGGCACTTCGCCTCCTCCCGGGCAAGGTGCTACCCTACGCAGTCGCGTCCGTATTCTCCAGTGAGGAGCCCCCGCCTTGTCCACGCAGATTCAGGTCGGCAACACCGTCATCCATCGCATCGTCGAGCAGGAGGCGCCATTCTTCCCGGCCTTCCAATTCTTTCCGACCCTGAGCAAGGAGCTTTACGAGGAGAACCGCGGGTGGCTGCAGCCGGTGTTCTTCGATGCGTCCGACCGGGTCAACCTGTGCATCCAGAGCTACCTGGTGCAGACGCCGCACCACAACATCCTGATCGACAGCTGCGTCGGCAATCACAAGCCGCGGCCGACACGGCCATTCTGGAACCTGATGAACTCGGACCGGTTCGAGAAGGGCCTCAAAGCGACCGGCGTCGGCATCGGCGACATCGATTTCGTCATGTGCACGCACCTGCACACCGACCACGTGGGCTGGAACACGAAGCTCGAGAACGGCCGCTGGGTGCCGACCTTCCCCAAGGCCCGCTACGTGTTCGCCGACCGCGAGCTTGCCTACTGGACCAAGCGCCAGCAGGACGACCCGGCCGCGTGCCCGTGGGTCGAGGATTCGGTGCTGCCGATCGTTGCCGCCAAGCGCGCCGACGTGGTCAAGAGCGCGCACGCGTTCGACGACCTCGTCACCCTGATCCCGACGCCCGGACACACCATCGACCATTACTCGGTGCAGGTCGGCAAGGCCGGCGCCGACGCCATCATCACCGGCGACATGATCCATTCGCCGCTGCAGGCGCGCTATCCCGAACTCGGCATGCTGGCCGACTACGACTCCAAGCAGGCCGGCGTCACCCGGCGCGAGCTGTTCGGCCGCGTGTGCGACAGCTCGACCCTGATGTGCACCGCCCACTTCCCCTCGCCGTCCACCGGCCGGGTGGTGCGCCACAAGGATGCATTCGATTTCGTGAAGGCGTGACGATCGACGCGGGCCGGTCTCAGCCTTCATGCCGGGAATTGCAGCATGCCAGGGGCAGCGATGTTGGGCGGCAAGGGATCGGATTTCAGCTTGGATGCGCGGGGGTCTTACACACATTCTTCGGCGACTTCTTGCGCTTTTTCAGCGGAACAACATCTCTTTTCCTACACTACAAGGACGAGGGGCTTGCGCGATCAGTTCGAGTTAAGTCTTGATAATGCAGGCTGCGCCGAACCCGGTGACGGCATATTCGATACCAGCTCAAGGCGCCAAGGCACAGGCGTCGATCGCCGGCGTGTCGTCGGCAAAGCCGAGAAGCTCCATTTCCTCGCTGGTCAGAGCGGTACGGCCGCGCAGGCGACGCTCACAGACTTCTGCAAGCAAACCCTTTATATCCATCGTCGCAAAGTGTGCGTCCCAGATGCGTGCAGTATATTCAACATCGGGATCCTGCCACGTCTCGATCAGCTCAAACCTGGTGAGCAATCGCTCCCCGTCTGGACTGAATGCCGCCGAAGCCAAGTCGGCAAAAACGTCTTCTCGGACGATGGCGATCGGGTTGCCAGTCACAGTCTCCCGGATGACTGCAGTGTCGCCAGTTACAGTGACGATGCGGTTGCCATCGGGGCTGAAAATGGCGGAATGCACGGCGCCACGGTGCGGCAGGGTCAGGGATGGCCTATCGTTCGCAAGGTCCCAAACGCGCAGGGCAGCGTATCGCGAATTTACCGTAACGATGCGCTTGCTGTCGGGACTGAAGACAGCGGACCCCTGGTCAGGCAGGGTCGCAATCTGTTTATTGGTCACCGCGTCCCAGATAAGCACAACGTTGTCAGATTCGGTGACGATGCGTTTGCCGTCGGGGCTGAAGGCCGCGGACCGCACGGTACCCTGGTGAGGCAGGGTCGCAACCTGCTTATTGGTGAGCGCGTCCCAGATGAGCGCAGCGTTGTCAGATGCGGTGACGATGCGACTGCCGTCGGGACTAAAGGCAGCAGACTGCACGGTTCCGTCTTGCATCAGGGCGGCGATTTGCTTGCCGGTCGTCGCGTCCCAGATCAGCGCAGTCTTGTCATATTGGGTGACGATACGCTTGCCGTCGGGGCTGAAAATACGCTTATCGTCGGACCTGAAGTTGGTGGATCGCAGTTTACCAGCGTGTGTCAGGGCTGTGACTTGCTTGCCGGTCGTGGCGTCCCAGATGAGTGCTGTCGTGGCAGATTCGGTGAAGATACGTTTGCCGTCGGGGCTGAAAACAGCGGAATACACGTAACGCTCATGCGGGAGGGCCGCGGTTTGCTTGCCGGTCGTGGCGTCCCAGAGGCGCACGGCCGTGCCATCGGTGGTGACGACACGCTTGCCCTCGTGGTCGAATACGGCGAAACCCACGCCCCGGCTGTGCGAGAGAATTGCAGTTGGGCGACCAGCGGCTGCGTCCCAGATCCGCGACTCGCCAGATTCCTTGGTGGGGCTGGTAACAACGCGCTTGCCGTCGCGGCTGAAGGCGGCGAAGTTCGCCGACCCGTCGTGCGGGAGGGCCGCAACTTGTTTGCCCGTCCTCACGTCCCAGATGCGCGCAAGCTTGTTATCTAGGGTAACGACGCGGTTGCGTTCTGGGCTAAAAGCGGCGAATGTTATGCCGTCTTCAGGCTGTAAAGTCCAAATCGGTTTGCCTGTCGTGGCGTCCCAAATGCGCGCCGCGGTCGAGTCGTAGGCAACGGTAATCACCTGTTTGCCGTCTAGGCTCAAGTCGCCGTTAACATAGCTAGCGTTATCGCCCTTGCCGAAACTCTTGAATGTCATAACCGTCTTGTGTGTGGCGAGGTCCCAGATACGCGCCCCATTCGAATCATCTACGGTGAAGACATGCCTCCCGTCGAAGCTGAAGATAGCAGATTGCACGGGAGCGTCGCGCGGCAGAGCAGTGATTTGTCGTCCTGTCGTAGCGTCCCAGATGACCGCGGTATCGTGATTTACAGTGATGATGCGCTTGCCGTCAGGACTGAAGTTAGCGGACCGCGCGGCACCGTTGTGTGGCACGGCCGCGACTTGTTTGGCGGTCATGGCGTCCCAAACGCGAGCAGTCTCGTTATTTGCGGTAATGGTATCAGTGTTGTAAGATACTGTGGCAATCAATCTCCCGTCGGGACTGAAGGCGACGGATTCCACGGCCCTGTCGTGTGGCAGGGCTGCAATTCGTTTGCCGGTCATAGCGTCCCAGACATGCGCGGTCTTGTCTGAGCCGGTGACGACAAGCCTGCCGTCCGGGCTGAAGGCGGCGGAATACACGGCACCGTCATGCGACAGGGCCAAGATTTGTTTGCCTGTCGTAGTGTCCCAGACGCGCGCCGTCTTGTCATCGGCTGCGATGACGATGCGGTTACCGTCGGGGCTAAAATCTGCAGAGTGCCCGCTCAGTAACAAACGCAGTCTGGAGTCCCAAACGACTTTCGCAAACACCCATGGCGCTCGCGATGTCGGGGACGCATTCTCGGCAAGTCGAAGATTGCGGTGTTCGGCATAAGTAGCGAGGCGCAATGCCGTCTCGTCGTTGCCAGTGGAAATCCTGGTCATAGCAAACTCGGCGATGAGATCGACGAGCCGCTGATCGAGTTGGGTTTGGTTGGCGGCCAGATCGGCCTGCACGCGATCGAGCTTCGTCTGTCGGCGCGCGGTCTCTGCCTGTTCGGCGGCCAGATCAGTCTCCACGCGATCGAGCTTCGCCTGTCGGCGTGCCGTCTCTGCCTGTTCGGCGAGAAGATCAGCGCGTGTGCGAAGATTGGTCTTGTACTGCCAGCCGCCCAACCATAGGCCTAAGAGCACCGCCACCATCATCCCCGCAAGGGTCCAGCGACCACGCCGTTGCAGCCTAGCCTCGCGTAATTGTGCCGCCGAATGGGCGGCAAGCGCCTTTTGCTCACGGGCGACTGCCTCTTGTGCGCTAGCGAGTGCCTTTTGTGCAGCCGCGATTGCCGCTTCTTTGACCTCACGTTCGGCCTCACGTTCGCTCCGCTCCACCGTTTCGCGCTCGCCGCATGCTGCGAGGTAGGCGTGCGCAGGTGCGATTTCTTGGGCCCAGTCCGGGCCGCGCATAGCGAGCGCCTGCGTATCCGCCAACCGCGAGCCGCGGTGAGCGAGGAAGTCCTGCTTATGCCCAACGTCGGCCTTGCTCCAATCGTTGGCGGCCGCGAGCACGCCGTCGAGCATCAACAGCGCGTCGCGATCTTCGGCGAGCAGATCGGCCAGCGTCGGCCAGCGCCGCAGCATCGCCTCGTGCGCGACTTCCAATGTCGCGGCTCCGACCTCGTCGCGCCCAGCCGGCTGGGCTAGTCTGGTGACGAGTAGCCGCCGGTCAGTCAGCGTGCGGACGAGGGGCGTCAGGTCGGTGGGCAGGTCGCGCTGATAGGCGACGCGGCGACGCGGCACCCTACTTTCCCGGTCGATACGGGCTAGGCGCGGGATGAACAACCGTCGCAAGACCTCGCGCTGCGCAACGCGGTCCTGGCCGTAGCCAGCATCAGCGAGCGCGGCCTCGGCTGCACGTTCGACTGCTGCTGCGATGCCGCCGGTCTGCTGCAGGTCCTTGATGCCGATCACCGTCTGGCCCGCGTACTCACGCATCAGTCGTTGCAGCACGAAGGCGAGAAGCGGCAGCGCATCGGCCTCGCCGACGACCTCCTTTTGTAGTTGCTCCACAACTGCCGCATCGAAAGCGGGCGCCTGCGGTCCCGCCTTGCGGCGCAGCACCTCGGTCGGCTCGCGGATGATGCGGCCAATTTCGCCCTGTGGCACCGGGCCCAACGGGAGAGCCACTTGATCAACCCCGACGAGCGCCGACGCGCCTTGCATAAGGCCGTACGCGTCTGACCGGATCGTCACCAGGAGCAATGCCTCGTCGGCATCGATCGCGGCACGCGCCAGCGTCAGCAGTGTCGCGCTCTCAGGCCCAGCGTCGGCCCCGAACAACTCCTCGCCCTGGTCGAGACACAGGACGGGCAGCGGAAAGAGCGGCTGATCGAGAAGCGCGCGTCGCGCCGCCGCCATACGCAACGCGCGAAGCAAGGCGACGAACTGGGCCGGCGTCGCGATAACCTCGCGCAACGTCGCGCGGGTGGTCCGTAAGGCAAAGCGCGCGTGCACGTCTTCGAGCGCAGCCAGCAATCCTTCGCCGCCCTCGATCGCGCCCCCGCGGCTCCCACGGATCGCCTTCAGCGGCAGCCATTGGTCGTCATCGCGCGCAAGGCGCGGCCACAAGCCCGCGCGCAGGAACGACGACTTGCCGGAGCCCGAGGCGCCGAGGATGACGAGGAGGCGCGGCGGCTTGTGGGCTGCAAGCCCGCGCAACGCATCGATCCCGCGCACGATGTCGGCGTTGCGGCCGAAGAAGACCGCCGCGTCCTCCGCCTCCAATGCCTCGAGGCCGCGGTAGGTCGCGCGCCAACCGAACGGCTCGTTCGCGTCCGGCTGCAGATCAAAGGTCTCGGCGCCGATCCCCGCCTTCTCCAGCCCGCGCTTGAGACTGGTAAGGCCGTTCCTGGCGATATGGACAGGAGAGGGCTGCTGCGTGCGTGGGTGCACCGTCAGGAAGCGCTCGGACGGCTCGCCGTTGAGGCGAACGACTTGCCATTGCGCCGTCAGCCCACTTGGCAATCGCGCCAGGGGCACATCGTCGATTAGTAGCGCGAACAGCTTCTTGTTCAGTTCCTTCGCCAGCTGATATTCGTCCCAGCACCATTTGGAGGCGAGCCAAGCCTCCGACACGAGGTACAACACTGCCTCGCAGCGCGTGGCCGCTTCTTCGAGCGCGCGGGCCCATCGCTCGCCCGCAACAATGCCGCGTTCCGGGTCCAGATCAAGAAATACATCGTTCTCGGCGCTCCATCCATTGCGCATGAGCCAGTCACGCAACGCGATCGCCCAGTCGTCGTTCCGCGAGGAATGGCTAATGAACAGTCGTGACACGCCTTGCGGGCCCCAACTCGTTATGGTTGCCTGAGCATAGCCTAACAGCCCAGCGGGAAACAACTCGTGGCGGTGTTGAGATGTTGATGCATCCGGATCCGCACTAGCTCTAGTGGTTCCACACCCTCTACGCAAACGCTCTCTCAACCGCCGCTGCAGGCGCGCTATCCCGAACTCGGCATGCTGGCGGACTACGACTCCAAGCAGGCCGGTGTCACCCGGCGCGAGCTGTTCGGCCGGGTGTGCGACAGCTCGACCCTGATGTGCACCGCCCATTTCCCCTCGCCGTCGACCGGCCGGGTGGTGCGCCACGGCGACGCGTTCGATTTTGCCAAGGTGTGAGCGACCGCGGCCGTCAGTCGAGGCCGTGATCGAAAATGCCCTGACCGGTCGGCGCTGCGGGCGCGACGGCGCCGTCCGGCAACACCGGCGTCAGCCCGATGAGCGCGGCCGGCGGCAGGTCCGGCAGCCGGCGCACGAGTGAAAGAAAGCGGGCGCCCTCCTCCTGCCCCAACGCACCGCCCGCAAGCGTCATGAATTTGCGCACGTAATCCGGCCACGTCCACGGCGCCCGGCCGTTGGGATGGGCGTCGGCGACCGCCCTCTCGCCCGCGATGATGCGTCCGTCGGCGAGGCGGATCGCGA
>DASZIB010000059.1:0-89731 GCA_035937415.1 Edaphobacterium sp. (SeqCode)
ATCAGGCCGTAGCGGCCGCCGGTGCGATGCAGCTCGTAGAGCGCCTTGACGGTGAGGATACAGCCCGTCGCGCCGATCGGATGGCCGAGTGCCACCGCTCCACCGTTGGGGTTGACCTTGGCGGGATTCATGCCGAGTTCCTTGGACACGCCGAGCGCTTGTGCCGCGAAGGCCTCGTTGGATTCGATAACGTCCATCTGCTCTAGCTTGAGGCCGGCCTTGGCGAGCGCTTTTTTCACCGCGGTCACGGGACCCAAGCCCATGATCTTCGGGTCTACGCCCGCATGACCGTAGGCAACAAAGCGCGCCATGGGCTTCAGCCCTTTATTCGCCGCAGCGGACTTCTCCATGAGCACCACTGCCGCCGCCGCATCGTTGATGCCTGACGCGTTGCCTGCGGTCACGGTACCGTTCTCCTTCGCGAACACCGCGCGCAGCTTGGCCATGCCTTCGAGTGTGGCGTCGCTGCGCACATGCTCGTCAGTGTCGAATTGCGTGGGGCCCTTCTTGCTCTTGAGCTCGACCGGCAGGATTTGCTCCTTGAAATAGCCCTTGGCGATGGCGTTTGCCGCACGCTTGTGGCTTTCGACTGCGAACGCGTCCTGGTCGGCACGTGTGATTCCACACTTGGTCGCAACGTTCTCGGCGGTAACGCCCATGTGGATCGTGTCAAAAGGATCAGTCAGCGCCCCAACCATCATATCGATGTCCTTGGCGTCGCCCATCCGCGCACCCCAGCGCTGCGTGACGTTGGCGTATGCCGCGCGGCTCATGCTCTCGACGCCACCCGCGACCGCGGCATCGATATCACCGAGCATGATGTATTGCGAGGCCGTAACGATTGCCTGCATCCCGCTGCCGCAAAGCCGATTCAGGGTGAGCGCGCCCGACTCCGGAGCCAGCCCGCCGTTGAGCGCAGCGACGCGCGACAGATACATGTCCTTCGCCTCGGTATGGATTACGTTGCCGAACACGCACTGGCCGATGTCCTTGGGATCGATCTTGGCGCGCGTGACCGCTTCGCGCACAACCTTGGCGCCCAGCTCGGTCGGCGGAATGTCTTTGAGGCTGCCGCCATAGTCGCCGATCGCCGTGCGCACGCCGCTCAGGATGACGACTTCTCTGATTTCACTCATTGCTGCTCTCCGGGAATGGATCTGCGAAGTGGAAGTAGCGATTATCGCGCGATTCACGACCTCGCGCACGGCGCGGCCTCCTGCAGTCCCGCCTGGGCGCAGCGAGTCGCAGCCGGCGTGCCAGCGCGGTCAAGGTTAGCGGCAGACGCTGCAACCGGCGCGCTACAGCGTTGGCGAGGTACGCTTACGGCACGTCGAGCAGGCGCTTGCGGTGCCAGTCGGCGATACCCTCGTCGGGGTATTCGGCGAAATGCGCGTGGTCGATGCCCTCGGGTACCTCTGCCCAAGGAGCTGCATAGTCGAGCATGATCTCGACTTCCTCGGTTGGTTTCGGCAACGGCGTATCGATCGCGGAGGCAAAAGGGTAGACCCATTCCGCCCAGCGCGGATCCCAGGCCCACAACGCGCTACCGCACTTGCGGCAGAAGTGACGGCGCGCCGCGGAGAGCTTCTTGCGCTTGCTCCTGCCCTCGCGAAGCCGGGCGCGATAGACGCTCACGTTCTTCTCGCCTTCGAGCTTGAACGACTTTGTTTCGCCCATGATGTTGATCGCATAGCCGCCGCCGCCCTGTGTCTTGCGACAGATCGAACAATAGCAGCGCATGTAGGGATAGGGTGTATTCGAGTCAAACGAGAACTTGACCGCGCCGCAGGAACAGGAGCCCTTGAGCCGCATGATTTTTCCGTCCACCTCGAGAAGGCGCCATCATACCGCCGGCCGGAGTGGCGTGCAGCCGCCGCCGGGACCGATCTGCAGGTTGGGCTACACTGGGTCAAATCCCAGTCCCCTCGAAGGAGCCATCATGGGTCGCCTGAGCCAAGCCATCTCCTTTCCCGGCACGGCAGGACACGCGCTTGCTGCGCGCCTCGATCTCCCGTCAGGTGTCGCGCCGCATGCATACGCGTTATTCGCGCACTGCTTCACCTGCTCCAAGGATTCGCGCGCGGCGGTTGTCATCAGCGCGGCTCTGGCCGACGCGGGCTTCGCGGTGCTGCGCTTCGACTTCACCGGCTTGGGCGAGTCGGAGGGTGACTTCGCCAGCACGACGTTCTCGTCCAACATCGCCGATCTCGTCGCCGCGGCGGCGTGGCTCAGGCGCGAGCACCAGGCGCCCGCGTTGCTGGTCGGCCATAGCCTGGGCGGTGCCGCGGTGCTCGCCGCCGCGGCGAGCGTGCCGGAAGCCGTGGCGGTCGCGACGATCAATGCGCCGGCCGACCCCGCGCACGTAGCTCATTTATTCGCCGATCGTCGTGCCGAGATCGACGCCGACGGCGAGGCTGAAGTCGAGCTTGCCGGCCGCAGTTTTCGCATTCGCCGCGAGTTCCTCGACGATATCGCCGAGCAGAAGCTCACAGTGGCCATCGCCACGCTGCGCCGCGCGCTGATCGTGTTCCATTCGCCGCGCGATACCATTGTTGGCATCGACAACGCGTCGCGCATTTTTCTCGCCGCCAAGCATCCAAAGAGCTTCATCTCGCTCGACGACGCAGATCACCTGCTGACGCGATTCGCGGACGCGCGTTACGTCGGAGCGGTACTCGCCGCCTGGGCGAGCCGCTATCTGCCGGCACGTTCGGCAGATCGTCGAAGCGGTGACGGCCCGCGCGACACGGTGCTGGTAAGCGAGACGCGCACCGGCAAGTTTCAGCAAGAGATCACAATTGGCCCCCACCGGCTGCTCGCGGATGAGCCGACGTCAGCCGGTGGTGACGACAGCGGGCCGTCGCCTTACGATCTTCTGACCGCCGCGCTCGGTGCCTGTACGGCAATAACCGTGCGCCTGTACGCGGACGAAAAGAAACTCCCGCTCGAGCGCGTCCGTGTCAACTTGCGGCACGAGAAAATCCATGCCAGCGACTGCAGTCAGTGCGAGACCAAAGAGGGCCGCATCGATCGCATCGAGCGGGTGATCGACCTGGAAGGTCCGCTCGACGCTGGCGCGCGGGCGAAGCTGCTTGCGATCGCCAACAAGTGTCCGGTCCATCGGACGCTGCACAGCGAGGTCCTGATCCCGACACGCCTGGCGGAGGTCACGGAAACCGCCAACGGCGAGACCCCTCCGGCGGGGTGAAGGCGCATTATCTCCCGCGCTCGGTTGCTGCAAGCGCTGTGAATAGCGCGAGGCCAATGAATGCGCCAGCGCTGAAATAGCGCCCAATCGCTCGGGCGCTGTGCGCATGACCGAGGGTTGGTCCGATGCGGGCTGCCGCCACGGCGTATACGCTGTCCGTGACCGCGGCGATCGCGACGAACAGCGACCCGAGCGCGATACTTTGGGCCAGCGGCGCCGCGGCCGCATGCATGAACTGCGGCAGGAAGGCCGCGAAGAAGAGCGTGGTCTTCGGATTGAGCAACGCGACGACAAAACCATCGCCAAAGACCCTGCGTAGGGACGCATGCTCCGCGGCGGGCGGCGCGCTGTTCGCCGCGCCGCCGCGCAAGACCTGGATGCCGAGGTACAGCAAATACAGGGCGCCGGCGTACTTGACCACCGTGAAGGCGACTGCCGATACGGCGAACAAGGCGGCGAGCCCGAGGGAGGCGCCAATCGCGTTGCCGAGGTTGCCGAGCGCAACGCCGGCCACCGAGGCCAGACCGTGACGCCGTCCCAGAGCGACGCTGCGCGCGACGATATAGAATACCCCCGGTCCGGGCGTGACAGCGAGCACGAAACTCGCGACCAGGAATGCGGACAGCAGCGGCCATGGAGGAAGTACACTCATGGACGCGGCTCGCACGATTCAAGTGCCGCGAGATTAACTTCCGCGCGGCGCTTGACCAGGCAACGGGACGTGACGAGCTGCCGACTGTGCATTCTGCGCTACGCTTCCATCATCTTCGCCTCGTCTGCGGTCAACTCGCCGCGCTGCCGCGTGTCGGGCATGGTAATGGCGGCGATGAGGGCGATGCCGCACATGGCGGTTACGTACCAGAAGAATGTCGCTTCGGATCCGATCGACTTGAACCAGAGGGCGACGTATTCGGCGCTGCCGCCAAAAATGGCATTGGCGATCGCGTACGAGAGCCCGACGCCCAGCGCGCGGACGTGCATGGGGAAAAGCTCCGCCTTGACGAGCCCGCTGATCGACGTGTAGAAGCTCACGCCCGCCAGCGCGAGCATCACCAGGCCGAACGCCGCGTAGGGGTCGGCGACGTGCGCCAGCGCGCTCAGGACGGGCACCGTAGCCAATACCGTGAACACGCCGAAGCACAGCATCGAATTGCGCCGACCGATCTTGTCCGAAAGCGCGCCGAATACCGGTTGCAGCAGCATGTAACAGAACAACACCGCGGTCATGACCCTGCTCGCAGTTTTGGCGTCCATGCCAGCGGTATTGACCAGATACTTCTGCATATAGGTGGTGAATGTATAAAAAATCAGCGAGCCGCCGGCAGTGAATCCAAGGACCGTCAAAAAGGAGCGCGGATAGCGGAACACGCCCTTGAGCGTTCCCGCATCCTTCTGTTTCCGGACGGCGTCGGACGTTGTCTCGGTGAGCGAACGCCGCAGGAAGAACGCAACGACTGCGGCAAGCGCGCCGATCGCGAACGGGATGCGCCAACCCCAAGCCTTGAGTTCGGCGGTGGTCAGGTATTGCTGCAGAATCACCAGCACCAGTACTGCGAGCAATTGCCCGCCAATCAGCGTCACATATTGGAACGACGCATAGAAGCCGCGGTGCCGATGGACTGCGACCTCGCTCATGTACGTCGCACTCGTGCCGTATTCGCCCCCGACGGATAACCCCTGCAGCAGGCGCGCCAGCAACAGCAGCGCCGGCGCGGCAATGCCGACGCTGGCATAGGTTGGAAGCAGCGCCACCATGAGCGAGCCTCCGCACATCATGATCACGGCCACCATCATGGAAATGCGCCGGCCATGCTGGTCGGCAATGCGGCCGAAGAGCCAGCTGCCGATGGGTCGCATCAAAAATCCTGCGGCGAAGACGCCTGCCGCATTGAGAAGCTGGGTTGTCTGATCGCCGGCCGGAAAGAATTCGGACGCGAAATACAGCGCCGTAAACGAATAGACGTAAAAGTCATACCATTCGACGAGATTCCCGGACGACCCCCCGACGATCGCCCAGATGCGCCGGCGCGTATCGGTGGCGCCGATGCCGTGGACCTGACGCGCACTAGCCATGGTGGTCATCTTTTTCCTCCTTCGGTTGCCGTTCTACACTCGCCACCGGTCGATGCCAAGATCCTGCGAGGCATCCGGATCGTCGCGTCGCTTCTCGTACCAAATCTGGACCCCTTGTCGCGAGCGCAACAGGCTCGGGCCACGGACGGCAAGCTTCGCCAGCAGGTGCAAGAGTTCCCAGGCGGAATAGGCGCGAAGCCTGCGGCCCGAGGTCGTCACGGCCTGTCGCAGGACGACGAAACGCCCCTGCCGCTTGAGCGCCGCGCTGAATGCAATTTCCTCCGAGGCGTAGAGCGTCTCGTCGAACCCGCCGGCAGCTTCGAATGCAGGCCGCGTGCAGAACACGAAGCATCCCGCGGCCCAGCCGCAGACCCGGAACAGCCAGACAATCACGACCAGGAGCACGCGGGCGTATACCGGTACGCGACCCTCGAAGCGCGCGGCGGCGCCCCCGCCGACGGCGCCATCCCGCATGGCCCGCAATGCGGCGTGAACGACGGCTGCGTCGACCAGCGTGTCGGCATCGACAAATACCAACCGATCGCCTTCTGCTGTCCGCGCGCCCGAGTTACGTGTCGCCGCGATCTGTCGATGCGCGACGCGAACCAAGCGTGCGCCGCAAGTTGCGGCGACGGCCGCCGTTGCATCCTCTGACGCATCATCGACGACAATGATCTCGTAGGGTTCGCCGATGGCGGCATTTGCGGCGTGCAACGCGCGCAGTGTTGCGCCGAGCAGCCGCTCCTCGTTATGAGCCGGGACGATGTACGAGACCATGTTCTGCTGGCGAGCGTCGCGAGTGCCCACAGCCTCCGCGCCACTGCCGCTGGCTAGCTTAGCAGCTTGAACGCGTGCACCCAGTCGTTGCGCAGGAAACCCGGAAGGCACCAGAGCATGCAGAGCGGCTCAATTGCGCGCGCCGCCTCTGCCTTGCCCATGTCCGCTGTTTCCCAGCCAAATTGAGCAAGGATTTCGGATACCGTCTTCTTCGCCAACCCGTCGTTGCCGCAGATGAACATCGTCGGCTTACCGCCCTTGAACTGCGGATTGACCATGCAGGCATTGCCGACTGAATTGAAGGCCTTGACGAAACGCGCCCCGCCGAACTCGCGCTGCAGTCGTTCCATGAGCGACTCGTCGAGGGTCGTGAAGTACTTGAGCACGCCGTTGACAGGGGCTGCGTCGGCGATGGGATTGGTCGCGTCGAGGACAGTCTTGCCGGTAAGATTCGTCGCCGTCGCAGCACGCAGGGCGCCCGCGGCGGCGGTGCCCTTGACCGCCAGGACGACGAGCTCCGCAAATCTTGCCGCCTCGAGAAAGCTGCCCACATCGGCTTGGGCGTGTTTCGCCTTCCAGTCGGCGAGCTTTGCGGCATCGCGCGTCCCCAGCATGACTTCGTGACCATGCTTCATGAAGCCGCCCGCCAGCGTTTTCGCCACGTCACCCGAGCCGAGGATGCCCACTTTCATGACAATTTCCTTTCAAGACGCGATGTTGTGCGGAGTCGATCGGCGGCACGGCACAGCATCATCGCACCCTCACGGCTGCCGCGGCAAATCTTGCGACGTACCGCCGCAGGACGCATAATCGGCCGGGCTCTGAGCGCGCCTTGCATCGTCTTTCTGCCTCGCATTCCACGCCATTGCGTAAAGATATCAACAGCGCTTGCGCCGGCATCTGCCTGCTGTTGCTCGCGACAGGGGCCGCCGCCGCGGCACCCGCCACCGAGACGCCGATCGAGCATTTGATCATCGTCGTCGGCGAGAACATCAGCTTCGACAATCTGTTTGCGACCTACGAGCCGGCGCGCGGGAGCAAGGTAGCCAACCTTTTGTCACGCGGCTTCGTCGATCGGGAAGGCAGGCCTGGGCCGCGCTTCGCTGAGGCCGCCCAGCGGGAAGCCAGCGTTCGCGATCGCTTTGCGGTGATACCCACGACGACGGCAGGTTTCGCAACACTGCCGCAACCCGGGACGACCTATGCCAGGGGTTTGCCGAACTACGCACTCGACACCCGGTTTCCCACCGATCTGCCGAACGGACCGTATCGGGTCACCCGCTACGTCGCCTACGACGCTCCCGTCGGCGACCCGGTGCATCGGTTTTTCCAGATGTGGCAGCAGATAGACGGCGGCAGGATGGACCTGTTCACTTGGGTCGCCCTCACCTCGGGCGAGGGCTCGCGCCAGCGCGACGATCCGTCGTCAGGGACGAATCAGGGCGCCGTGGCGCTGGGCTTCTACAGCATGAGCAGCGGCGACGCCGCGTATTTCCGCGAACTCGCGCTCACCTACGCGCTCGCCGACAACTATCACCAGCCGGTCATGGGCGGGACGGGCGCCAATTTCCTGGCGCTCAGCACCGGGCATGCCGGGGTATATCTCGATGCCGGCAAGCCGACGCGGCCGCCGGCGGATCAGATCGAAGACCCCGATCCGCGGCCAGGCACCAATAACTGGTACAAGCAATCCGGGTACGACGGCGGCTCGTACACGGCTTGCGCAGATTCGAGCCAGCCCGGCGTCAAGGCAATACGGGACTACCTCGCGACCCTACCCTACCGCACATTCAACGACGGAAATTGCGCAGCGGAGACATACTATCTCGTCAACAATAACGATCCAGCGTACACCTTCGACGGAACGCTGCGGCAGGGCGGCCCGAGGACGCATTTCCTCCCGCCGCAGACCGCGCCGAAC
The DNA here is from genome assembly GCA_035937415.1 of Edaphobacterium sp. (SeqCode). GTDB lineage: Bacteria > Pseudomonadota > Gammaproteobacteria > Burkholderiales > Casimicrobiaceae > PALSA-1003. The sequence goes on from DASZIB010000059.1 coordinate 7,980, forward strand.
ATCGGCACTGCGCTATCGGCGAAGGGCGTATCGTGGAAGTGGTATAGCGGTGGGCGAACCGCGTCGGGGATCGCCAAGGCGCGGTATTGTTTCATATGCGATCCGTTGACGCACTCGACCGCAGTCATGACCAGCGCGCTGCGCAACAATCTGCAGAGCCTAGATGCCTTTTTCCGCGATCTTGCCGACGAGAAGGCGTTGGCCGCCGTATCGTTCGTAATACCGCCCAATGCCGAATCGGGACATCCGGCGTATTCAACCGTCTATGCACTGGAGCGCTTCGTCAGGGAAATCGTCGCCAAGGTGGAGGCGAATTCTGACGTCTGGAGCAAGGCGGCCATTCTGGTAACGACCGATGAAGGCGGAGGCTACTACGACAGCGGGTACATCCAGATTCTCGATTTTTTCGGCGACGGCACACGGGTTCCGTTCCTTGCGGTGTCGCCGTTCGCGCGGAAGGGCTATGTTGATCACACGTATTATGATCACGTGTCGGTGCTGAAATTCATCGAACGGAACTGGCACCTGCAACCGCTATCTGAGCGCAGCCGGGACAATCTTCCGAATCCGGTGATGAGCGACGCTGACCCTTACGTACCCGCCAACCGCCCCGCCATCGGCGACCTGATGAACCTGTTCAAGTTCTGAGTCCAGGCGCGTGGCGTGCGCAGCGGTCAGCCTCTGCCCGCAGGCGGCGCCATCCGGTCGCGACGGCGCGCGGCGGCCGCGAGATCGCGCAGTACCTGCTGGGTCGTGTCCCAGCCGATGCAGGCGTCGGTCACGCTTTGGCCGTAGCGCAGGCCATGGCGGCCCTGCACGATGTCTTGCCGTCCCTCGATGAGGTGGCTTTCGAGCATGACCCCGCAGACGTCGCGCGAGCCCGCAGCGATCTGAGCAGCAACCTCCGCCGCGACGCCGGGTTGACGACGGTGATCGTTGCCGCTGTTGCCGTGGCTGCAGTCGATCATGAGCCGCGACGGCAGGCCGGCTTTTTCCAACGCCATGCCGGCGATGCGGACGCTGCCGGCGTTGTGATTGGGCCCGTCGCGACTGCCGCGAAGGATCAGGTGACAATGGGGATTGCCGGTCGTCGTGACCACGATAGCGCGGCCGTCGCTGGAGATCGACGGAAACTTGTGCGGTTGCGCGGCGGCGAGAATTGCGTCCACCGCCGTTTGGATATTGCCGCTGGTCGGATTCTTGAACCCGACCGGCGCCGAGAGGGCGGAGGCCATTTGCCGGTGCAGGGGGCTCTCGGTGGTGCGCGCGCCGATTGCGCCCCAGGACAGCAACTCCGCGTAATACTGTGGCGTCACCAGATCGAGTATCTCCGACGCCGCTGGGATTCCCATTCGGGCGCACTCCAGCAGCAGACGCCGCGCGTCGTAAAGGCCCTGCCGGATGTTGCCGCCACCATCGAGGTCTGGATCATAGATCAATCCCTTCCAGCCAAGACGGGTTCGGGGTTTCTCGAAGTAGACCCGCATCACGATGAACAGCGCATCCGCCACGGATGGCGTGAATTCGCGCAGGCGTTGCGCATACTCGAGTGCCGAATCCAGTTCGTGTATCGAGCATGGCCCGGTCACCACGAGCAGCCGGGGATCGCTCCCGCGAATGATTTGCTGCACGACGCCGCGTGAAGTCGCGATATGAAGGGCTTCGCTTTCCCCTGCGCGTAGTTCGGTGTGCAGTTCACTCGGCGCCGGCAGCGCTTCTTCGAGCGCGATGTGAAGATCGGAAATCTGGGTTGGCATGCCGACGCGGTCACTCGGGAAAGCGGGACAGCTTCTTGGCGCCCTTCGGGGGCTCGTAGCGCGCGGCGTTCAGCTCCATGGCCAGGAGAGTGTAATAACCGGCGATTCCGGTGAGATCCACAACGCCTTTCTTGCCGAAGCGTTTCTCGGCGCGGTCGAAGGTACGGTCGGATACGCGCTTGTTCCGGTGCAGCTCCATCGAGAAGTCGTAGACGATATCCTCGTCATCGCTCATCCCACTCGGGCGCCTGCCATCGGCGATGGCGTCGATGGTCTCGGGCTTGATGCCGGCCTTCAGCGCGATCGGATAGTGCACATACCACTCGTAGTCCTGCGTCCATTCTCGGGCTGTGATCAGGATCACGAGCTCGCTCAGCGTATTGCCGATCGCCGAGTTGTAGCGCAGGTAGTCACCCATGGCGCGCGTTCGGTTCATGACCTCCGGGCTGTACATGAGCGGCTCGAAGGGGCCGAATACCGGCACTTTGCGCGCCGCCCTGAAATCCTCTGCAGCCTTTTGCTGTTCGTCCGTGTACCGGTCCGGCGAAATGGTCGGCAGGCGCTCCTCGGCGAATGCGGCGGCCGCAAACGCAAGCGCGAATGCTGCGAAATATGACGGTCTCATCGGCGTCCTTGGGAGTGGTTTGATGTCGAGCCGGCCGGATTCGAATACGTGAGCGCGAGGCGTGGTCCTAACGTGTACGGCCGTGGTTGTGCAAGCAAATTCCTTCGTCCCCCGCCGCCGCATCCAAGTCGGCGCTTGAACTGGCGCGGGGCGCCTCGCGGCGCGACCTCGGCGGGCCGGTGTCGCGACTCGACGCCCGAGGCCAGCGCGATGGTGCCGTTCGTTGCCGGTCGGTCCAGATTGCCCGGTTTGTTCATCGTGCGCAGAAGCCTGTAAGCTTTGCACGCGGATCTTGGCCAGGCACGGAACAATGGGATCAGGAACATGCTCGACAGCACAGTCAAGCCGAGTTCGATCGTCGGCTACCTCGATCAGTATGTGATCGGTCAGGAGGACGCTAAAAAGACCGTGGCGGTCGCGGTCTACTCGCATTTCAAGAAAATAGCACGATCGCAGCGAGACAACACGCGCATCGAGAAGAGCAACGTGCTGTTAATCGGCTCTTCCGGAACCGGCAAGACCTTGCTCTGCGAGACGCTGTCAAGGGTCCTGGGCGTACCGTTCGTGACGGCCGAAGCGACGTCGCTGGCGCAAACCCGCTACGTCAATGAAGAGATCGAAGCGGTGCTGCGGCGGCTCGTCGACAAGGCGGACGGCGATATCGAGAAGGCCCAGGACGGCATCGTCTATATCGACGAAATTGACAAGCTCAAGTCGACCGATGGCCAGCGGCAAAGCAGCTCGGGCGAAAGCGTGCAACATGCGCTGCTCAAGATCATGGAAGGCACCGCGGTCCGGCTGGGCGGCACCGAATACATCGATACGACCAACGTACTGTTCATCTGCGGCGGGGCGTTCGTCGGGCTCGACGAGATCATGTCGCAGACGCATGGCTACGGCTTTATCGCGATGTCGAAAGCCGACGACCAGAAGATCCTGGACCGACTGAACACGCGCGTAAAACCTACCGATCTATTTACCTACGGCCTGATCCCCGAATTCACCGGCAGGCTGCCGATCATCGCCCACTTCCGCGATCTCACCCGGAAAATGCTGGTTCGAATCATGACCGAGCCCAAGAACTGCATCTACACCCAGTTTCGGGAGATTTTTCGGAACGAAGGTGTCGAGCTGACAGTCGAGCCACTGGTATTCGAGCAGATTTCCGAAGTGGCGTTCGAATACAAGACCGGCGCGCGCAGCTTGCGCGGAATATTCGAGGAGTTGATCACACCCATCCTCTACGTCATTCCCGATCAACCCGACATACAAAAAGTCGTCATAACGTCGTTGTTCAGCGCGCCGTCCTTCGCGAGAAAACCGCGCGCCTGAGGCGACTGACGCCGAGCGGTGTCACGTCCGTCCCGATGCCGGTGCGGCCGCGGCGCGCGCCGCCCTTTAGGCGTCCACGAGGCGCTCCGCCAGCGCAGTCAAGCTCCCTACGGCAAGGTCGACCGGCACGCTCGGCGCGGGTTCGCCTTTGCCCGGCCCGTGCTCGTCCGGGCGGGCGATGAAGGCGGTGCGAAGCCCTGCCGCGGCGGCAGCGGCGAGATCGGACGAATGCGCCGCGACCATCATCGTCTGTTCAGGTTCGCAGTCGAACGCCCCGACGGCGGTGAGATAGACGGCCGGCTTTGGCTTGTAGTCGCGCGCCACCTCGGCGCCAAGAATGGCATCCCAAACGAACCCGTTGCGGCGCGCGAGATCGACCATGATTGAAATGTTGCCGTTGGAGCAGGGTGCCAACCAATACCGGGCGCGCAATCGTGCCAATCCGGGAGCGCTATCCGGCCAGGCATCAAGGCGGTGCCAAGCCTGATTGAGAAGGGTGCGTGTGGCTTCGTCTAGGCCGTCAAGTCCAAAGTCCTTGAGGATGACGTCGAGATTGTGCCGATGCAGAACGTCGAGCTTGCTGAACGGCAGGCGGCCGCTTCGCACCTGGTCCATCGCCGGCTGGTATTGACCCCGCCACGCATCGGCGAACGCGTTCCAGTCGATGGCAGCGCCAATCGGGGAGAGGGCAGCCCGCGCCTCGCGCGCGATCGAGCCGCGCCAGTCGACCAGCGTGCCGAAGACATCGAAGAAAAGGGCCTTGACGTGGGGCATGGATTGGCTCCGTTGATAACTACGGTTGCAGCCGAACGCATCCGGGCGTATTATGACAAAAGCATATTTCTGGCCGCGGCGGGCGCGTCCCGGCGCCTGCCGCCCGCGTGCATGCGCTCAAAGCTTGCCCATCTGCTCTTCGCGCTGGGGTTCGTCCTTCCGGTGGTTCCTGTCGCGCTCGGGCAATGCCCGGCTTCGATCCCGGTGGAGGGGGCAGCGCCGGGCGTTCCATTGCCGCTCTTTCCGCCTGACAACTGGTGGAATCAAGACGTTTCCACGGCGCCGATCGACGCAAATTCCGCGTCTTACGTCGCGTTTATCAACAATGGCGGCACGCGGCACTTGCATCCGGACTTCGGGGGCGAAGTATCGCCCGGCAGTGTGGCCATCTACGGCATGCCCTACGCGATCGTCGACGGGTCGCAGGCAAAGCAAGCGGTCACATTCGACTACTGGGACGAGAGCGACGGCGTCAATTACACGACCGGCCAGGGGATTCCCTTCTACCCGATTCCGGCCCAGGCGGGCAACCTGCCCCACTGGGTCGAGGGCGGTGCGCCGGGCAACGTGGACCAGCGCAGCCAGCAGGACCGTCACCTGCTGATCGTCGACTGTACCAACAATTACCTCTACGAGCTCTATAACGTCTATTACGACCCGAACCAGGCGCAGTGGTACGGCGGCTCAGGCGCGTTCTTCAACATGAATACGAACAATCGCCGGCCCGACGGCTGGACTTCGGCGGACGCGGCGGGCCTCGCGATACTTCCGGGCCTTGTCCGCTACGACGAAGCCTGGAATCCCGCGGTGACCGATATCGGGCACGCCTTCCGCGTCACCGTCCGCGCGACCAATGGCTACGTTTACCCCGCCTCGCATCGTGCCGGGTCGACAGTGGGTGCGCTGCCCATGGGTGCACGATTGCGCCTGAAGGCCAATGTGGGCGGGCTCGATCCGGCGCTGCGCACGAGCGATTCCAACGTGCAGAAGATCTTCCGCGCCATGCAAAAGCACGGTCTCATCGTTGCCGACAACGGTAGCGACATGTACATCACCGGCACGTTCGACACGCGCTGGGACAATAGCATCTTGAATCCCGCCTTCTCGCTGCTGAGCGCGAGCGACTTCGAGGTCGTGCAACTCGGATGGCAACCGGCCGCAGGAGCGGCCGTGCTCGCGGCGGTCAGCGCCAGTCCGAATGCCGTCGTAGGCGGGAGCCCGTCGACCGGCTCGGTAAGCCTTACCGCGGTCGCACCCCCCGGCGGAGCGCTTGTTGTGCTATCGAGTGCGAGCAGTGCGGTCTCCGTGCCGGCAAACGTCACGGTGAGCGCGGGAGCGGGCTCCGCGCCATTTGGAATCACGACATCCGCTGTCGCTACCCAGACATTGGCGACGCTCTCCGCCTCGTACAACGGCGTCACGAAGACGACGACGTTCACGGTCAATCCGGCGCCACTGCCGGTGCTCGCCACTCTGACGCTCAAGGCCACGAGCGTTAATGGGGGCACCCGTGTCACGGGGACGGTAACACTCACCGCGCCAGCAGCGGTCGGAGGCGCAGTCATCGCGCTCAGCAGTTCGAACGCGTCCTTGGTGTCGGTGCCCTCGCACGTCTTGGTTACGCCCGGCAGGACGTCGGGCACATTCACCATGACCACCCGGCTGCCGGCGCAGAACACCGCGGTGACGATCACGGCCGCCTACGCCGGTGCGACAAAGACAGCCACGCTCACGGTGAAGCGCAAGTAGGCGCGGCCGGTTCGCTTCATTGCGCTAGGACAGGGGCAAACGCCCGCATCGGCAACCGCGGGTAGCGGCCCTGCTCCTTCCGAGTGGCGAATTCGGTATCAGCTCGCGACCGTTCGCCGTGGTACGACGAGCTTTGCAGTCAACTTTTGCACCACCTCGCCACGCTGATTGAAGGTCTCGCTGCGCATGATGACCGTGCCGCGGTCCGCACGCGACCGCGACGGCGTTACCTCGAGGATTTCGCTCTCGACCTGCAGGATGTCGCCCGGCCGCGTGGGTTTCGGCCACGCGATTTCTGCGCCGGCACCGATAACGCCACCGGCGATCGGCGCTCCGCCGTCGACCAGCAGCCGCATCGTGATGGCGGCGGTGTGCCAGCCGCTGGCAGCGAGGCCAGCGAACAACGTGCCTTTGGCGCTTGCGGCATCGAGGTGAAACGGCTGCGGGTCAAACTGGGCCGCGAAAGTCTTGATCTGCGCCTCATCCAGCGCGTGCGTTGCACTCTTGAATCGCTGTCCGACGTGGAGATCTTCGAGATAGAGTCCGCCGTTGCCAGGCTGCTTCCTAGGATAGGTCATGCGGCACATTTCAATAGAGCGGCGCCGGGCGCGGCAACGCCGGCAATTCCACGGGCAGGCTCTGGACGTTGCCGCTGACGAAATCGACGACCGCCCCGACCACCGCCGCGTCGCGCAACAGGCGGTGGTGTCCGAGTCCGTAGGTCTTGAGCAGCCGCGCGCCCGGGATAAGCCCTGATAAGCGCAGCGTGTGCGCGAACGGCACATCGGTGTCGCCGCAGTCGTGCACGAACAGTGCCGCCACGTCCAGTCCCTCCAATTCCTCGATGCGGTCGATTTCGGCAAAGCGCACGCCGTAACGACGTTCGAGGCGGCGCCGCATCGCCTCGCGCACGCGCGGCGTGATCCCTATCAGGCGAGCGAAGTTATGCGCGTGTTCGTCCAGCGACGACGGCGGACTGACGAAAACGACCCGTCCAAGACGTATCCCGCGGCGCAGTGCCAAGCCGATCGCCGCGGCGCCCAGCGAATGGCCGATGGCAGCGGCGAACGGTCCATGCGTTGCGGTGAGCGCTTCCACCGCGCGCACGAAATCCGGCAAGGCGACGGCCCTGCGCCGGTTGTCACCGTGGCCTGGCTGATCGAACCACACCGCGCGATACCCGCGCGCAAGCAGGGGTGCTACAAAACTGCCCATCTGCACGCCGCGTCCGCCCCAGCCGTGAACGAGCAAGACGGCCGGGGCCCACGCCGGGCCTGCCTGCCAGACAGGGAGCGAGTGCTTGCCCGCGACGACGGTTTCCCGCCGCGCGTCCACCGGGTGGGTTCTGCGGCCCGCGTAACGCGGCGGCAGGGTAAACAGGCGCTCCGCCTGGCGACGTGCGAGACCGGGGAGGAGTCGGGAGGCGATCGCAAAATACGCGCGGACGAGCGCCTGGATCGGAACTGCCGGCACGATCGTGCTATTTAAGGGTGTGGCCGAGGTCGCACTCATCACGGTTCTCCGCAACTAATTTCAGGCGGCCACAGAGGCCGCTGCGATCAGCCGCTCGAACGCGCTGCGCGCTCGCGACTGAGCCTTGTCGCCGTGCAACAGCCGTGCGGCATGGTAATAGGCATAGATGACGCCCAGCATCTCGAACACGAACTGGCCGACGTCCAGATCCGGCCGCAAATGACCCTGGCCAACGGCGAGTTCGACCGCGCGGCCCAGTTCCCGATCGAGGCGTGCGAAGTGTTCGATCACTGCATCGCGAACCGGCCCTGGCTGGTCGTCAAACTCCACCGCAGCCGCCTGCATCGGGCAGCCGTGAGCCCAGCCGCTCCGGGTCGTCCAATCGAGCCACTTTTCGAACAGGGCCCGCAGGCGCGGCAGGCCACGCGGCGCGGCGAGAGCGGGGATAAACACCGTTTCGGTAAAGCGCGCCGCGGCAGCTTCGATGGCGGCCACCTGCAGTTCCTCGCGCGAACCGAAATGCGCGAACAAGCCGCTCTTGGACAGACCCGCGCGCTCAGCGAGCGAGCCAATCGTTAGCGACTCAAAACCACCCTCGCTGGCCTGCGCCAGCGCGGCCTCGAGAATTGCGCTCCGAGTCTGCTCGCCCTTGCTCATGCAACGTAATATACGAACGTTCGTGCTTTTTGTCAATGCCATGAATCCCAGGTAGTCTCCAGGCCTCCGTCGCTGAGGCGCGCTCGCGCCTTAGGTGCCGAGGGCCGAGCCGGCAAGCCAGGCTCGGCCCTCGGCGTACAGCGCTTCCACTTCCGGCCCCTTCAGGCCAGGCATATCGCGTTTGACGGTATAGCCGATCCGGGTCTGCGCGTAGGCGAGGTGGCGATAGCCGTCCGGGAACTGCGCGAGCAGGGTTTCATCGAGTTGGGGCGCTTCGCCCGGCACCACGGAATCCAGGCGATCCTTTTCGTAGATCGGCTGCCGCAGCCGGATCGCCCAGCGTTCGCCGCGCCGTTCGAAGAAGTCGTAGAAGCGCCCGGTGCAGACAACGTCGCAGCGCACGCCCTCAACGGTGGCGCGCTGCGAGATGGTCATCTTGGTCTGGCTGATCGCGCGTTCGCCGACAACGTCGATCGATGTGCCGCCAAGGAAGTGAAGAATGCTCACGCCCTTGTTCCAACCTTCCTTGCTCACCCGGATGAACGCCTCGGCCGGCCCCTGAAACCACGTCGCCATCATGATGCCGTCGTCGTGCCAAACGTCCTGGAAGCGATCCCAGTCGCCGGAGTCCCGCCACACGACCCAGTTCTCGACAACCTCGCGGATTGTCAGGCGCGCGATCAGGTTGCTTTCCATTGGTTTTCCCCGGTTTGGCCGGCGATGTCGCCCCCGGGCATTATCCACGACGCGACCGCGACCGCAGCCGCAAAGCGTGGCGGCCTGTTATCGCACCGGCGCGGCAATCGTCGCCGCGCCCACGAAGCGATCGCGTCCGCCCACCTTCGCCCGATACAGCGCCGCGTCCGCACGCAACATCCAGGCTTCGACATCCGTCGTCGCCGCGTCGGTCTCGGCGGCTCCGAGGCTCACCGTGCAGCGCAGGTTCGGAGCGTTGTCGAAGGCATGGCGATCCAGGTGGCGGCGGATACGCCGGGCGGCTGTTTCCGCCCCAAGCAGCTCGGTCTCCGGCAAGACCAGCAGGAATTCGTCGCCGCCGTAGCGGGCGGCCACGTCGACTGCGCGGCAGCATTTGCGCAGGGTTTCCGCGACGGCGCACAACACCGCGTCGCCCGTGGGGTGCCCGTAGCGGTCGTTGATCTCCTTGAATCGGTCGATATCCAGGACGAGCAGCACCGCCGGCCGTCCAGTGCGATGGAAGCGCGCCAGTTCCTTTTCCGCCTGTGCGAAGCCCTGGCGGCGATTAGCGAGACCCGTCAACCCATCGATCCGACCCAACGCATCCAGCCGCTGATTCTGCCGTGCGAGTTTGCGCGCCAGTGCGTAACTGACCGTACTGATCGCCAGCGGGTACAACACCAGGAAGGGTATGCACGCGACGATGACGGACATCGGCGTCACGATATCCACCGGTGCGCCGAGCAGCGCCGAAGTCACTGCGCAGCCCGCAACCAGCAGCGCCAGACTTCGCAGCAGCAGCGACGGGCCGCCTACGCTGACCTTGTCGACCAGGAGCATTGCGGCGAGCAACACGCTCGGCAGCAGGTTGAATTGCATGACCGCGATCCACATGCCGCCGAGCGCGGAGTCAACCATCAAGTTCCTGAACTCAGTCCGTCGCGGCTGCGCGCTGCGCATCGCCAGCAGCCGCGCCGCATGCGGCCAGACGAAGGCGTTTGCGAGCAGCAGGACCCACCAGGCAGAGGCTTGTTCGTGCTGGCGCAGTACCGATGCCACGCAAAGGAAACCGAGCCCGAGCCCGAGCGTGCGCAGGCGGTGGATGCGGCGAACGAAGCGCTCGTGCCCACGGTGCTGCGTGGTCGAGGGGCCACCGTGGCGACCGCTGCGCCCGTCCGCGGCGATGCCGTCGCGAGGCAGGCCATTGCCACTCCCCGCGTCGGCGACCGCTGGCAGCGCGGGAACATCGGCGCCGGCATCGTGGCGCGCGCCGGCTACATGTGACGGTCGACGGCAGTATGGGACCCCACCGACAGTAATTGCTCGCATACCATGCACTCAGCAAGTACCTTGCCAATGCCTTGACTTCGCCCAAGCTTCGCGAGCGGCGTGCGACCCAGCCGCGCACCCGGAGGCAGGCTCCTTGTCCCTCGCCGATTGCCGGGAGCTCAAGCCGCCGATGGGCGCCTACCCGACGTGAATCGGTCGGGGGGAAGTACACTCACGTCGACGCACGCCTCTGCGGCACGCGTCGACAAGCAGGAACCGGGTTTGAGAGGGGGTTCGCATGGCAAAGACCGTTGGCGGCATCGTTGCTGGCCTGATCACCTGGTTTGTCGTCGTGACAATCGGCAACCTCCTGTTGCGGGCCCTCTGGCCGGCTTATGCCGAGGTGGAAAGCGCAATGCGCTTCACTCTCGCCATGATGTTCGCTCGGCTCCTGTTGGGTGGGGTGTCCTCCGTTTGCGGCGGGTTCGCGCTGGCCTGGATCACGAAGCGAAGTGGCAGGCCGGCCCTGTTTCTCGGCGCTCTCCTGACCGCCCTGTTCATTCCGGTCCACTACGGCTTGTGGGACAAGTTCCACCTCTGGTATCACCTGATATTTCTGGCCTCGCTCTTGCCGCTCACGGTTCTGGGGGCGCTGGCGTACGCGCAGGGTGCGGTTGACCGCCGGGACGCCACCACCTAAAGTCTGCTGCTCGAGCGCGAACGCGCGGTTGATCCTGGCCGCCCTGCGCTTGAACGCTTTCCCCTCTCATGACATCCACGCCCATACCGCAGCAGGAGCTCGCAGCTCCGCGCTGGGCATGGCTTCCGCGACCTGGTACGTGGAAGTACTACGCGTTGCTGGGCGCCGTCGGCATCCTTGTCCTGGGGCCTTTGGGAGGGCTCGCCGCGTCGTACATGAATTTCTCGCTCGGGTTCTTCGTCGGCGGCCAGGTTCTCGCCGGCATCCTCGGGTCGACGGTGACGTTCGGGTACGGCGCTGCGGGGCGGCACGGCGCGAACTACATCCAGACGACGGCCGCCTCGGTCGCCGGAATGAGCGGCATGGCGGTGGTGATCCAAGCAATGACCTGGCTCGGGCTGCCGCAGCCGCCGATATGGCAGCTCATCCTCTACATGCTCTGTATCGGCATGTTCGGCGTAGGCGTCGGCATGCTCTACACGCCCATTCTTGTGGACCGCCTGCAGCTCAAGTTCCCATCGGGCCTCGCCGTCGCCAATATTTTGCGGGCGCTGACGGATCCCGAATTGCTTCGACAGTCGGTCGGGCGCCTGTTCGGGGGTATGGCATTGGGAATCGCCGGCGGCATCGGCGCGGCCAAGACGACGCTGCTCGGCGCGATCGATCTGTCCACTTCCACCTTCGGTGCCGGAATGATCGTTGGTGCGCGCATCGGCCTGGCTGCGCTCGTCGGCGGCCTTGTCGGCTGGGTGCTGATCCCCTACTTCGTGATGATCGGCTGGCTGAAGCCTGGCGAGCCGTTCCGCAAGATCACATTCTTAATCGCGCTGGGAATGATCATGGGCGCGGCGCTGATCGATGTGTCGCTGATTCTTTTTCGCGCTTACCGGCGCGCGCGGCAGCACGCCGCCAGGCCGGTGCCGGAGCAGGAGGACTGGAAGCGCACCAACATCAAAAGACTGGTCGCCTGGGTCGTGTTCTGGGGCATCGGTATCGTGGTCATGGGTTCGCAGGTCCTGCATCAGCCGGTGGGTTACCTGACCTTTGCGGTGTTGCTGGTCTTCGTGTTCGCGCTGGTGAACGGCATCTCCGTGGGGATGGTGGATTCAAATCCGATTTCCTCCGCGTTCGTGGTCACCGTCATACTGATGGCTGCGATGGGACTTAAGGATCCGACTATCGGCCTGATCGCGGCAACCGTGCTGCTCGTGTCGACCAGCGAGGCATGTGACATGCAGCAGGATCGCTCCACCGGCTGGCGGCTGGGCACCAACCGCACGATCCAGTTCCGCTTTCAGGTCGCCGGGATCGTGATGGGGGCCATTATGGCAGTCGTATTTGCCGAGCTCTTCATGAGCGCATACCCCGTGCTGCAGCTGGATCAAACCGCGCTCCCCGCCGACCAGCAGCCCGAGAAGTGGACCTCGGCGATGACCTACAAGTTCGTCGGCATATTGCGCAGCCTGACCGACGACAAGCCCTTTCAGCGCACGGCGATCTGGGTCGGCGTAGCGATCGGGTTTACGACCGAGATTCTGCGCAAAGTCATCAAATCGCGAGGGGCGTACAAGAAGTTCGTCGCGGCGAGCCGGGCGGGGTTTGCAACCGATTTCCTCCTTGATGCGGTGCTGTTGCCATCACCTTACGCGTCGTCATTCGGCGGCTTTGTCAATCTGCCGACCTCGTCGTGGTTCGCTGCCGGCGGCGTGGTCGCGAGCATCGCCAACAGCCTGCCGAAGGGCAAGGGCAAGGCATCCGCGCTCCCCGAAGACATGAGTACGGCCTCGCTCATGGGCGGCGGGCTCATTGCCGGTGACGCGCTCGCTGCACTCGGGCTGGGAATTGCCGGGCTACTCTCGACGGTACTCACCTGACCGCGGGTGCGCAGATCGCTCCGCCACGGCGCACGCCGGACTTGGCAGGCCGCTGCTGACACGGGCGCACTGATCTCGGGCACCGGACCGAGACGCACGGCGGACTCCGCCCGAATCAACCGCCCGTTATGCAACGTCGGTAGCGGGCGGTGCACCGCCTCGGCGGCCGCCTGATCGCGGTACGATGCGCATCGTCATGGCTCGCGCACAAGACAAGAAAAGCCTGGCCGCGTACGCCAGCAAGCGGGCGTTCGACGTCACTCCCGAACCCTCGCCCGCCGTTCCGCCGCGCTCCGGGCCGCTGCTGTTCGTCGTTCAGGAACATGCCGCGCGCCGCCTGCACTATGACTTCCGGCTGGAATGGGACGGCGTGCTCAAGTCCTGGGCCATACCCAAGGGTTTGCTCATTGAGCCGGGGGAGAAGCATTTGGCGGTGCACGTCGAGGACCATCCGCTGGACTACGGCCCCTTCGAAGGCGTTATCCCGGCCAAGCAATACGGTGCAGGCAAGGTAATCGTATGGGACTGCGGAATCTATTCTCCCGACGAAGGCGGCGCACCCGACTTTCATGATCGTGCTGCCGCCGAGCAGCGCATGCGCGCCGACATGGCGAAGGGCAAGATCAGCGTCACGCTTGCCGGTACCAAGCTCAAGGGCTCCTACGCCCTGGTGCGCACGGCGAAGGAACCGAACTCCTGGCTTCTGATCAAGCATCGCGATCACTGGCCGAAACGGGTGCTGGCCGAGGCCGATCTCGCCCGCTCGGTGCTCACGGGGGAGACGGTGCAGAGCATCGGCCCGTCACCGCGCCGCGTCGCCTTGGCTGCCCTGATCCCCAACGGGCCGCGCGAAAACCTGCCGGCGAGGCTCGCCCCCATGCTCGCGAGCGATGCCGACGAACCGTCGACCCGGCCCGGATGGTTTCACGAACCCAAGCTCGACGGCTATCGCGTGCTCGCGTTCATCAACGACGGCAAAGTCACACTGCGCAGTCGCAGCGGACTCGACATCACGACGTCCTTCCCGACCGTCGTTGCCGAACTGGCGCAGCAACCGGTGCAGCCGGCGATCGTCGACGGCGAACTCGTCGGCTTCGAGGACGGCCGGCCTTCCTTCAATGCGATGCAGAAGCGAGCGCAACTCTCCACGGAGCGCGAGATTGCCGATGCCGAGCAAACGCTGCCCGCCGTGTTCTACGCCTTCGATATCCTGCACCTCCTAGGCATCAACCTGCGCGGTGTGGCCTACGAGGATCGGCGCCGCTATCTCAATCAATGCCTGGTCCCGTTGCCCCACGTTCAGCTCGTGCACACCGAAACCGATGCCTATGCGCTCTACCAGGCGTCGCTCGCTGCCGGGCTGGAGGGCATCGTGTCGAAAAAGGCGGACAGCATTTACGAGGCGGGACGGCGCTCGACCTCCTGGCTCAAGGTAAAGGCTGTGCACACCGCGGAATTCGTGATCGGAGGTTTCACGGCCGGTGACGGCTATCGTCGCGCGGGGTTCGGCGCCCTGCTGCTGGGCTACTGGGACGAGCACGGCAAGCTCCGCTACGCGGGGCATGTTGGCAGCGGATTCAACGATAGTGCGCTTGCCGACATCCGCCGCAGGCTTGATGCGTTGACGATTGCCCGGAACCCGTTTGCCACCCGACCGGACTTGCATGCACCGACCACCTGGGTGCGGCCGACGCTGGTCGCCGAAGTGCAGTATCACGAATGGACGCCCAGCGGAACGCTGCGCGCGCCAGTGTTCATGCGCCTGCGCGACGATCTCGATGCGAAGCGCATTCGGCGGAAAAGCGCCGAGGAGGAAGCCGTCCGCAGCGATTCGACCGATCTGGTGACGAGCGTGCTGCAGCAGCTCGCGACCAAAGAGTCGTCCCTGTCGCTGATGGTTGGAGCGCATCGGATCGGCCTTTCCCAACTCGACAAGGTCCTCTGGCCCGCGCACAACAAGCGGCGCGCAGTCACCAAGGTTGACCTGCTGCGCTACCTCGCCGCGATTGCGCCCTATATGCTGCCGCATCTCGCCGATCGGCCGCTTACGCTGATCCGCATGCCCGACGGAATTTACGGCGAATCCTTCTTCCAGAAACACCTGACGCAGAAGCTGCCGCGGTTTGTGGAAACGGTAGAGGTGTACTCAAAGAGCAAGACCGAGAACCACGTCTACCCGCTCTGCAACAACCTGCCGACGCTGTTGTGGCTGGGTCAGCTGGGCACCCTGGAATTCCACGTGTGGCATTCCCGCCTCGCCGAATCCAGGGGGAGCGATTCCGTATACACAGGCTCGCTCGCCGCTCTCGAGGCCTCGGCGCTCAATCACCCCGACTATGTCGTATTCGACATCGACCCCTACATCTACTCCGGCAAGGAGGCCGCGGGTGCGGAGCCCGAGTTCAACAGAAAGGCTTTCGCGGCGGGCAAAACGGTCGCGTTTTGGCTCAAGGATCTGCTCGACGCCCTGGCGCTGCGATCTTTCGTCAAGACCTCGGGCAAGACCGGTTTGCACATCTTCGTGCCCATCGCGCGCACACTCACGTTCGTGCAGGCGCGCTCGGTTTGCGAACTAATCGGACGCCACCTGATGGCGCAGCATCCCGACGTAATCACCATGGACTGGAGCGTGGACAAACGGCCGGGGAAGATCTTCTTCGATCACAACATGAATGCGCGCGGGAAGACCCTTAACGTGGCGTATTCGCCGCGCGGCGTGCCGGGCGCCCCGGTGTCGATGCCGGTGACGTGGGAAGAGCTGCCGGGCGTGCTGCCCCCCGATTTCCGCAGCGACAACGTGCCGCAACTCATGCCCGCCCGGGGCGACGCTTGGCGCGAGTTGCACAATACGCAACAAAGCCTGGAGGCGGCGCTGAAAATGTCGGCGAGCTAGCTTGAGGCCAATCCAATCCTGGTATAGGCTTGCAGGCTCGAGAAAACTCGTGGCAGCGGGTCTTGGACGGACACGCACGGAGCCACCCGATTCGATACAACTTCGAACGAAGGAGATCCGATGGCTGCGCGCTCAATCGCTTCCCTTTCCCTGACCTTCGGCCTGGTCTCGATCCCGGTGAAGGTGTATCCCGCGACCGAAAGCTCCGGCGGCATCCGCTTTAACCTCCTGCACAAGACCTGCGGCTCGCGTCTGAAGCAACAGTACGTCTGCCTGAAAGAGGGGGTGCCCGTGGAACGCGCGGACATGGTGAAGGGCTACGAATTCGAAAAGGACCGCTACGTGATGTTTACGCCGGAGGAGCTCGCCGCGCTCGAGGACAAGAGCGAGCACACCATCGACATTGTCTCCTTCATCCCGACGAGCGCCATCGACCCCATCTACTACGACAAGGCCTATTACCTTGCGCCGGACAAGCGCGGCGCCAAGCCCTACAACCTGCTCGTGGAAGCGATGCGCGAGACCGACCGCTGCGCGCTGGCAACCTGGGTGTGGCGCGGCAAGCAGTACGTGGTCCAGGTGCGCATCGGCGGCGAGGGCCTGGTCTTGCAGCAACTCCTCTATGCCAGCGAAGTGCGCTCGATGAAGGACCTCGAAATCGAGAAGACCGAGGTGAAGAAGCCCGAACTGACACTGGCATTGCAGCTGATCGACCAGATCTCGGAAGACAGCTACGACCCGACGGCGTACAAAGACGAGGAAAAGCAGCGTATCGAAGCTGCCATCGACGAGAAGATCGCGGGCAAGCAAATCGCCGTCTCGGCGGAACCGGAACCCGGCGGTGCACAAGTCATCGATCTCATGGACGCCTTGCGCGCGAGCCTCGAGAAGAAGAAGGCCGCCAAGGCCCCGGCGGCGAGCGCACCGCCTGCCGTCGCGGCAGCCAAGGTTCGCAAGTCTGCGAAGCGCGCCGCCGAACCCGTCGCCGAAACCGTGAAAGGACGCGACCGCGCCAGGAAGTGATTGCCGAGAGAGCATGACGACGTACACCCTGCGGGAGATCCAGGCAATGCTGGGTATCTCGCGGTCGGCAATAAGCAGCCTCATGGCAGCGGGATTCGTGTCACCCAGCCGCGGCCAGCGCCGCGAATACCGCTTCACTTTCCAGGATGTGGTGATGCTGCGCACCGCGCACGGGCTGCGCGAGGCGCAAATCCCCGGGCGCAAGATCCTCCGTTCGCTGCGCCGCCTGCGCGACACCCTCCCTTCCGAGCTCCCGCTTAGCGGGCTGCGCATCACCGCGGCCGGCAATGAACTGGCAGTGCGCACCGGCGACACCCAGTGGCAGGTCGATTCGGGCCAGCTCCTGCTTGACTTCGAGATCCGGCCGGCAGGCGCGAGTGTCAGCGTATTGAGCAAGCCGCAGCCACCGCAAGGTGAGCCTACCGCGCCCGCGTCACCCCGTTGGGACGGTGGCGATCGAGAGTCGCGCAAGGGGGCGGGTGGCGATGATTCCGGCTACTGGTTCGAACGCGGCACCCGGCTCGAGGGTGAGGATCCTGCCGCAGCCGAAGCGGCCTACCGCCGCGCGATCGCCGCGGCGCCCGGCTCCGCCGATGCCTACCTCAACCTCGGCTGCCTGCTTAGCAGTGCCGGGCACAGCGACGAAGCAATCAGCCTCTACCGGGCGGCACTGCAGCGTTGTCCGGCCGAGGCGCTGCTGCATTTCAACCTGGCCATCGCACTGGAAGACCAGGGCAACTCCACCGCGGCATTGGCTTGCTACGAGAAGTGCCTGGAATTGTCGCCGGACTTTTCGGATGCGCATTACAACGCGGCTCTGCTGTGCGAACGACTCGGGCAGGCGAACAAGGCGATTAAGCACCTTAGCGCCGTGAGGCGGTTGCAGAAAAGCTGACGAACGCCTTGTGGCACACTGCCCGCGTGGGCCAGACCGTGCGCGTGGACGAACACAAAATAGAGCTCGAACCGGGGGTCGCGGTGTCCTCGGTCTGGGCCTTCCCGGAGGGATTCACCGCGGGCAAATCCCCCGCGTTGATCCTCGCCCACGGCGCCGGAACGGACATGCGCAACCCGTTGCTGAGTTTTGTCCACGAGGCGCTGGCGCAGCGCGGCGTCATGACGGTCAAGTTCAACTTTCCCTACATGGAAGCTGGCCGGAAAGCCCCGGACCCGCCCCAGCGACTGGCGCATGCCTGGCGCACGGTGCTGCAACGCGTCCGCGCCGACGCGAATCCCGGCGCGCTCTTTCTGGGCGGCAAGAGCATGGGCGGCCGCATTGCCTCGCTGGTGGTGGCCGGTGGTGAGCCTGCCGCCGGACTGGTCTTGCTGGGCTACCCGCTGCAACCTGCCGGCCGTCCCGAAACGCTGCGGTCGGAGCATTTTGCGCGCATCGCCTGTCCGGTGCTGTTCATTCAGGGCTCGCGCGACCGGCTGTGCGATTTGAATCTGCTGCGCGGCGCGATGGCGACGATGTCTGCGCCCGTCACCCTGCACGTGATCGAGGCAGGCGACCATTCGTTCAAAGTTCCGCAGCGCAGCGGCAAGACCGAACGCCAAGTTTGGGATGAAATCGTGGGGGTCGTCGCGGCGTGGCTCGCCACAGCGGTCTTGGCCAAAGGCGCGTCACTGCCGACCGGCCGCGCTGCGTGCTGAAGGTGCATTTCGCCAACGAAGCTTAAGGAGGGAGGCGATGTCGTTGCTGGCCGGTACCAGCGGCTACTCGTACAAGGAGTGGGTGGGTCATTTCTATCCCGAGCACCATCCTGCCGGCGAGATGCTGCGCTACTACGCGGAACGTCTGCCGACGGTGGAGATCAACAACACGTTCTACCGCATGCCCGCAATGTCGATGCTCGAGCAATGGTCGGAACAGGTGCCCGATCATTTCGTCTTTGCATTGAAGGCTCCGCGCCGCATTACCCACGACAAGCGCCTGCGCGAGGCTGAACCGCAGGTCACCGAATTCCTGCGGCGCGCGACTGCACTCGGGAGCAAACTCGGCGCGGTACTGTTTCAGTTGCCGCCCTATCTCCGCAAGGACCTGCCTCGACTCCTCGATTTTCTGGACCAACTGCCCGCCGCCGGACACGTCGCCTTCGAATTTCGCCACCCTTCATGGCAGGACGACGAGGTCTACGCCGCGCTTCGCAGCCGCTCCATCATGCTTTGCGTGACCGACACCGACGAGGGTGACACACCCTTCGTTGCCACTGCGGATTGCGGGTACGTGCGCCTGCGGCGGACGCACTACGACGACCAAGATCTGGCCGCCTGGGCTACGCGCATCGCCGCAAAGTCGCTGGTTCGAACCTATGTCTATTTCATGCACGAGGACGAAGCCCTGGGAGCGCGGTTCGCGCGACGTCTCAATGAGCTCTGGACGGCACGCGAAGCGGCGAGGACTTGCTAAGATGCCGCCAGGACCGCCGCGTCCGAAACCTCCTGCCATGCCGACTGACCTGCTGTTTCGCAGCGATGCCTACCTGAAGGCGGCGCAAGCCCGGGTGGTTGCCGTGCACGACCACGGTATCGAGCTCGACCGCACGATTTTCTATCCCACGGGGGGCGGCCAGCAGGGCGATACGGGCATATTGCTACGCGCGAGCGGCGATCGGATCGCCATCGCCGACACGCGCAAGGGCGAGACGCTGGATACGGTACTGCACATCGCGGCACCGGCCATGCCATCCCCGGAATGCGGGGAAACGCTGACGCTCGAGATCGATTGGCTGCGTCGCTATGCGTTGATGCGTTTGCACACCGCGTTGCACGTCATGTCGTGCGTGGTCGTGGCACCGGTCACCGGCGGCAACATAACCCCGGAGAAGGCACGCCTCGATTTTGACATCGACATGAGCCAGCTTGATGCACAGCGGATCGAGCGCGAGACGAACGCGCTCATTGCGCGTGGCGCCGAAACCGAGACCGTCTGGATCACCGAAGATGACCTCGACGCCCGACCCGAGCTGGTCAAGACCATGAGCGTGCAGCCGCCACGAGGTGGAGGACGCATACGGCTCCTCAGAATTCCGGGCATCGACCTGCAACCATGCGGCGGGACTCATGTCAGGAACATCACCGAGATCGGTGCCATCCGCGTGCTTAAGATCCGCAGCGAAGGCAGGCACAACAAACGGGTGGAGATCGCGCTTGCGCACTGATGTCGATCCCCCGACGCAGGCCGGGATGGATCTCAATCCGCAGGCCAAGCAGATGGCCGACGAATCGATGGTGCGCAACCTCGCCGCCCAGGCGCGCGCCATATGGCCGCAGGAGGTCCCGTTGCTGCGTCGTTACGCGCTGCCGGCCCAGGCCCGGATACTCGATGCCGGCTGCGGCACCGGGGAAGCCGCGTCGCGGCTGGCCGAGCTATTTCCCCAAGCCAGCGTGCTCGGTGTCGATATCATCGATCATCACCTGGAGCTCGCACGCACCCGCTACGCAAGGTACGCGCCACGGCTGACTTTCGAGCGCCAGAGCGTATTCGCGCTCGATGCTGCCGACGCGAGTTTTGACCTCACCGTGTGCCGTCATGTGATTCACTCCATTCCGCACGCGGACCGCGTGATCGCGGAGCTTGTGCGGGTCACGCGCGAGGGTGGCCAGCTGCACCTGATCGCCGAGGACTACGGCATGCTGCACTTTCAACGTGGCGCTCTCGATCCAAGCAATTTCTGGCATACGGCGGTGCCGAGTTTCGGGTCCGCGACCGGAACCGACCTGTTCGTTGGTCGCAATGCCTTCGGGATTCTTGCCGCGCTGAAATGCACCGCGATTGCCGTGGACTACATTATTGTCGACACGGTGCGCGTCGCTCGCGAAACCTTCGCAGCAATTCTCGAAGCGTGGCGTGACGGGTACGCGGAGTCAATCGGCGACCTGACCCCGATCAGCCGCACGGCGGCGAAGGCATATTTTGACCAGATGATCGCCAACGTCCGCGACCCGCGCGGTTATGCCGTATGGATGGTCCCGGTGGTAAGCGCGCGAGTGCCGCGGACTATGTCTTGAGCCGGTAGCCGGTCTTGAAGATCCACGCAACGATGGCGAGCGATACCGCCATGAACAGCACGGTCATGGCGAGGC
The DNA here is from genome assembly GCA_035937415.1 of Edaphobacterium sp. (SeqCode). Lineage (GTDB taxonomy): Bacteria > Pseudomonadota > Gammaproteobacteria > Burkholderiales > Casimicrobiaceae > PALSA-1003. The sequence goes on from DASZIB010000059.1 coordinate 28,888, forward strand.
TGACGGCGATGCTCACATCGGCTATCCCGTAGAAGCTCCAGCGGAAGCCGCTGATCAGGTACACGACAGGATTGAACAACGTGACCGTCTGCCAGAAAGGCGGCAGCATGTCGATGGAATAGAAGCTGCCACCGAGAAAGGTCAGTGGTGTGACGATCAGAAGCGGCACGAGTTGCAGTTTCTCGAAACCGTCGGCCCAGACACCGATGATGAAGCCGAATAGGCTGAAGGTCACCGAAGTGAGTACGAGGAAAAGGGCCATCCACACCGGATGAGCAACCTGTAGCGGCACGAACAAGCCGGCTGTCGCCAGTATGACCAGGCCAAGGATGATCGACTTGGTCGCTGCGGCCCCGACATAGCTCACGACGATCTCGAAATAGGAAACCGGTGCCGACAGCAGCTCGTAGATCGTCCCGACGAATCGCGGAAAGTAGATGCCGAACGATGCGTTCGATATGCTCTGCGTCAACAGCGACAACATGATGAGTCCAGGCACGATGAACGCTCCGTACGGGATCCCGCCAACCTCCTGGATGCGGGAACCTATCGCCGCGCCGAAGACGACAAAATACAAGGATGTCGAGATTACCGGGGAAATGATGCTTTGCATCAGCGTACGCCGCGTGCGAGCCATCTCAAAGGAATAGATCGCGCGAACTGCGTAGAGATTCATTTCTTCTCCCGGACCAGGCTCACGAAGATGTCCTCGAGAGAACTCTGCGTGGTCTGGAGATCCTTGAAGCTGATGCCCGCCTTGTCAAGAGCCTCGAGCAGCGCGGCGATGCTGGTGCGGTCGCCCTTGGCGTCATAGGTGTACACCAATTCGCTTCCGTCGCTGGATATCTCCAGGCGATAGGTCGCGAGTTCCGGGGGAATGCGCTGCAGCTTGTTGTGAAGCTGCAACGTCAGTTGTTTCTTGCCGAGTTTGCGCATCAACTCGACCTTTTCCTCCACCAGAATCAACTCCCCCTTGCTGATGACGCCGATTCTGTCGGCCATCTCCTCGGCCTCGTCAATATAGTGCGTGGTCAGGATGATGGTTACGCCCTGTGCCTTGAGTGACCGCACCGATTCCCACATGGCGCGTCGGAGTTCCACGTCGACACCGGCGGTTGGCTCGTCGAGGAACAGAATCTGCGGCTCGTGCGAGAGTGCCTTGGCGATGAGCAACCGCCGTTTCATGCCGCCCGAAAGGGTCATGACCTTGCTGTCTTTCCGGTTCCACAGCGAGAGATCTCTGAGCACCTTCTCGATGTGGGTGGGGCTGGGTGGTTTTCCAAACAGGCCGCGGCTGAAGGAGACTGTCGCCCACACGGTCTCGAAAGCGTCGGTTGTCAATTCCTGGGGCACCAGGCCGATCATCGAACGGGCGGCACGGTATTCGGTAACGATGTCGTGTCCGTCGACGAGAACCGTTCCCTCCGACCGGTTGACGATCCCGCAGATGATGCTGATCAGCGTCGTTTTTCCGGCGCCATTGGGGCCCAGCAACGCGAAGATTTCGCCGTGGCGAATGTCGAGATGAATTTGCTTGAGAGCCTGCAGGCCCGAAGCATAGGTCTTGGAGAGATTCGTTACGGAGATGACGGGCCGCATGGACGCGACGATAGCCGACACAGTTAAGAGCGCTTCTTGCCGTTCAGCAGCGACTTGAGATCCGCGAACGGCGAGTGGGTCGCGCCGCCGTGACCGGCGCGAACATTGCCGCCCGCTTGGGCCGCTTCCAGCTGCCGCTGGTGTTCATTGTCATGGCAGTACAGGCAGAGCAATTCCCAGTTGCTGCCATCGACCGGGTTGTTATTGTGATTGTGGTCCCGATGATGGACCGTCAGCTCGCGCACGTTGACGTGAGTGAATTCGCGGCCGCAGCGACCGCAGATCCAGGGATAGATCTTGAGCGCTTGTTCCCGGTAGCCCTGTTCGCGCTCCTGGGCGGCGCGGCGTGTCTCCGCGAGTATGCGGTCGAGCTTGCTCCGGTCGGGCGCTGTCATTTCGTGTCGTGCAGCTCACTCATACGCCGGCGAGCGCATCGGTTTTGGCTGCCATGATGAAGTCATTTTCGTGGAGGCCCTTTATTTTCTTGGTTTGCCAGGAGACCTTGGCCCAGCCCCAGCCGAAGCAGATATCGGGGTGATGGCCTTCGCTTTCCGCCAGGTCGCCGATCTTGGCAACGAAGTCCATGGCTTCCTTGAAGTTCTTGAAGCGAAAAGCTCGTTCGATACCGCGTCCCTCGTCCACCAATGCCCAACTCGGCGTTCTCACCAAATAGCTTTCCGCTTCGGCCTTCGTCAGCGGCGGAACACCGCCGCGGCATGGTGTACAGGTCTTGGACAGAAGATCGGCGCTCATCGTCTAGCCCTCGTCAGAATGGAGGCTTGCCCGCAGCAAAAGTTCATCCGGCTGGCGCAGCCTCGAGGGACGGGCGATCCCAATGCCCATGCTCGGCCGCCGCCTGGTAGCTGCTTTGGAGAAACGCGAGCAGTTTCTCCTCCGGAGCATCCGCCGCGGACACGGCGGCATACGGCAAAACAAACTCGTGTAGCGAAGCATCATACCGGGCCTCGGCCGGTTGCACTCGCGCGCCAGCGAAACCGACGGGCTCCGGGTAGGCATAGCTGTAGAAAAGGGGATAGGGTGCCTGCGCCCCGCCCGGCCAGAAACCGCAGCTGCTCACCTCGTGCGAATAGGCATCGCGAGTCACCCGATCCGGAAGGTTGGGAACGCCGCCTGGATGGGGTGGTGCGGTGCGACCCGAAAAGCGGGTGACCGCGAGATCGAAGCTGCCCCAGAAGAAGTGCACGGGGCTGGCCTTGCCGCAAAAGCCCGACCGGAACCGCCAGAACACCGCCGCAGACGAACAGATGATGCGCCAGCAGCGCTGCGCATATTCGGCGTCGTAGGCGCGATGTTGCACGTCGGTGTCGAACGCTACTCGACTCGGCACTTCCACGGGTTGGCGATAGATCTGCACGGGCATTCCGACTGCCGCCAGCGCCGCCATCACCGCATGATAGAAATCGGCGACCGTCATCGGGACCAGGGCGATGCTGCGCCGCGCGCCGCGGCTCGTTTGCACGTCAAGTTCATGAGCGACGAAATCGAAATCGATTTGCAGCTGTGCGTCGGCATACGGCATGGTGCCGGTAGTGAGGCCACGCGCGGTGGGATAGAGCGTCACCTGCCAGCAGTGGTTGAGCCAGGGCATGCGGGCGAGCCGGATCTTGCCCACGATCTGCGTCCACATGTGCAGCGTTTCGTAAGTGTCCTTCCACGCTTCATATGGAAGGGTGGGCCACGCGGCATTCGTCATGGTTTATCCGAACGGGTTAGGAACACTGCAGCGAAGCACCGAAATCGTGCTTCAGGAAATCTTCCAATGCCGCGTTGTCCGCAAGGCGCGCCGACAACACGACGTCATGGTCACGGCGGTTTGATTGCCAGAAAAAATCTCCCTGTTCATGCTCCCGAATGATCGCGATCATCCTGCGCACGACTGCGATGCACATGTCGATGTTGGCGCCCTTCCGCACTTCGATGAGCTGCGGGGTCCTGCGGCCCATGTCCTTGTTCCAGCCATAGAAGAGAAACGCAGCATCGTCGTAGGTGACGCGCGTTACTTCAAAAACGCCACCCCCTCTTTGTTTGTCGCGTTGGGTGGCGGCACCGGTAGCCGCGGCGGGGAGGTTGGCCGCCAGGCTGGCGTTGAGGTCGGCGGGCGGGTTAGCGGTGTCGGCCCCGGCCGGCTCGCCGCGCTCACGCCGGCGTGCCTGCATGTAGGACCACATGTCGCTGTTGATGGGCGGGCTCGGCCGCGGTGGCGCCGGAACGGGCGGCGCCGGGACCGATGGCGTGGGGAAGGCCGGTGCCGTCGCCGGGGCGGCTAACACCACCGGGGGCGGGGATTTGCGCTGCGGCGGCGTGGTCGCGCGCGGTGGCGGTTTCGCAAGCAGCACTTCGCGTGCCGGCTCGGGCGCCGGGACGGGCACCGGCCTGGGAATGGCGGCCAGGCGTACCTGCAACCGGTCCTTGGCCAGCTCGTCCCCCTCGTCCGCGGGCGCCAACAGGCGCGTGTCCTGCAACACGAAGAGCAGCGCGGCAGCGTGAACCAGCAACGAGACCGCGATCGTCACCCAGACCCTGCGGACCTGGACAAATTCGTGCTGGTCGCGCGCTTCGTCGAACCAATGCTTCATCGGGCGGTCGATCCGGCGCGCCGCCGGGGGCGGCGGTGCTGGAGCGGCTGTTGCGTCGCCCTTTTTGACCGGCAATAGCTCGCGCAAATCCTGGTCCATTCCCGATTTTCGCATAGGCGGCCATCCGGCAGCCCCTGCGGCGACGGGCCGGGCGCCTCTGCTGAGGCGGCGTGATAGTCGCGCATGCGGGCGATCCCACAACCGGGACGCGCCTTTAGGACGCGGCACCGTGGTCCACTCCTGGCTATGCCGGCACCAACCCGCCCCCCGCGGCGACCCCGCCCGCCGAGCCGGAAAGTCGCCTACACAAGTTCCTTGGTGCGGAAACGCCAGATGGCGAGCAGCAGCATGATGGCCACAAAGTCAAACGCGTACAGACTCAGAAGCGCGACGTCCTTCCAGTCGACGAGCCTGCCCTCGAGCACATCAAAAAAGACGCCGAAATCGGAGTAGCTGGGCAGAATGAAGTACAACGGATTGGGCGGCGCATAGAAGCCGTTGCCGGCGAAGAATGCCAGGATCGAGGCAATGAGCGGATGCATGAACAGTGAGAGCAACAAGGCAAGCGAACCGAGCATGAGCTGCTCGCAGAACATGAGCCACGGCGACCACTTGATCGCGGGGTTGAGCGCCACGCTCTGCGACTGCGCGAATGCGAAGATCGCTGCGCTCATGATGAGGGCATACCCCGCCATGACAGCCACCCCACCCAGATACTTCCCGAGCAGGAACTGCGTTCGCGAAACTGGCTTGGAAAGTGTCAGCCGAATCGTGCCACGACGAATCTCCGAGGCAACCGCTGTGCTGAAAATGAACAAGGCGACGAAGCTGCCGCCCAGCGCGGTAACCTCGTAGAAGGCCGCCTGAACAACTGAAGATATCGAGCCCATCTGCTCACGGAGCTTGCGCCGATCGGATTCGCTCATGCGCTCATTGCCCTTGCCCTTGTACATATCGGCGGCGACCCGATCTTCGGAAAACGACTCGGTGACGTTCTCGCGAGCGGACTTCAGTACAAAGGAAAAGGCGATGGTCAATGCCAGCGAGGCCAGCATCAGGCCGACCAGGAGACGTTGGTGAATCAATGCCCGAATTCCGTCGCTAGCGATAAGCAGGACGGTCTTCACGATCCGATGTCCTGTTTGATCGTGGAAATGAAGATTTCGTCCAGCGACTGCGCTTCATTCTCCTGGCGCAGAATCTCCACATTGTGCTCGCGCAGGATCGCCTCGACGGTCTGGCGAATGGCGTCACCCGGACAGCGGATCGTTACTTGGCCCTGAAGCAAGGTTACCTCGGCTGGCGTCGCAGCCAACGCGCTCATTGCGAGCCCGGGTACGTCCCTGACGACGAAACGGGTGCTTCCGCCGGTCGACAGTTCCCGCAAGGTCCCGACGCGCTTGAGCGCGCCATTTTCGAGAATGGCGACTCGATCGCAGACTGATTCGACTTCCGACAGAATGTGGGAACTGATCAAGACCGACTTGCCACGGCGTTTGAGTTCGAGGAGCAGCTCGCGGAACTGAATTCGTCCCACGGGGTCGAGACTGGCAGTGGGTTCGTCGAGGATCAACAAATCCGGGTCGTGCAATAACGCCTGCGCAACGCCTATGCGCTGCGCCATGCCCTTGGAATACTTCGATACCGGCTTGTCTGCGGCGTCTTCGAGGTTCAGCAGCTTCAACACCGCCGCGACACGGTTTTCGCGTTGCTCGATTGGAACGTCGCACAGCGCGGCGTAGAAGTTCAGCAGCGCACGCCCCCGATAGTAGGTGTGCAAATTGACCGATTCGGGCAGATAGCCCAGGCGCCGATGGACCGCGGTTTCGGTGACAGGTCGATCAAACAGGAACGCGACCCCGCTCGTCGGGCGAATGAGATTGAGCAGCAGGTGAATGGTGCTGGTCTTGCCGGCGCCATTGGGGCCAATGAGGCCGAAGACTTCGCCCTCCTGGACCTCGAAATTCAACATCTTGACTGCAGAAGTTTCTTTTTTCCCCCAGGGCGTTTTGTAAGTCTTGCTCAAGTCCTCGGTGCGAATCGCGGACATTAAGTGTCATTCCTTGACGAGCCCTTCGACCCGCTTAGGCAGTTCGCTTTCGTTCGCGAAATTGCCGACCGCTATCCATTGCACGACACCATTCTTGTCGATAAGCACCGAGGTGGGTATTCCGCGCACTCCGTAAATATCGCCGACGGCTCTATCGGAGTCGAGCAGGACCGAAAACGAATATTTCTTGCGTTCAATGAAAGAGCGGACCTGATCGACGCTCTCCCCCTGGTCAATCGTCACAACCTCAAAGCCACGATCCTTGAACTTGTCCGTCAGGTCCTGAAGCCCGGGAAGCGCCGTCCGGCACGGTGCACACCAGGTCGCCCAAAAATCGATGAGCACGGCTTTTTTCCCTCGGAACGAGCTCAGCGTTACCGGTTGACCCGCCAGATCGCGCAGCGTGAAATCGGGGGCGGGCTCGCGTACCTTGACCTGCCCGAGTTCATCCACTGTTCCGGCTCCATGGTGCATGCCGATCTTCACTTCGTAGTGAATGGCCACGCTTGCGATTGCGAACAATGCTCCCGCCACGATCCACGACAACTTGGGACCTTTTATGGCAAGCGCAGCGGCTGCAGAAGTCATACTCTGGATGCCAGGCGGACAGTGGCAGCGGCGGTGTAAATCGCGGGGGTGAATTGCCTAGCCGGCGGTGCCTATTCTGAACCGTTTGTGGGCTATTGACCAACTCAATGCGCGGCGTGATACGAAAGCACGGCGCCAGCCGCCTCTCTTGTTAAGGTCCGTGCTGATTTTCCGCGGCGCAGGTCCGCGCAAGCGCCGGAACGCAGCGCATATTGTTGCGCCGCTAGCCGAATTTTGCCTTCATCCGGGCCGTGAACTTCGCGATGTCGATGACCACCCGCGCGTGGGTGCCGACTCCAATTTGCTCGGATCCGTCAGTGGCACGAATCGAGAACTCGACGCCGCGGCCATCGACCCGGGTCACTTCAGCCTCGCCGGTGACACGCCGGCCGGCCGGTGTCGCCGCCAGGTGGCGCACGTCTACGTGCGTGCCGAGCGCGCTTTCGCCAGCGTCGAGATAAGGCTTGATCGCGTTAAGCGCGGCGTTCTCCATGACCATGATCATCACTGGCGTGGCCAAAACGGGAGGCAGCGTCGCGTCCTTGAACCGACTGGCGACGTGGTCTGGAGTAACGAGTAGGCTAAACGAGCCCTTGGCCCCGACAGGTATCGATTGCATAGGCGTTCCTGACCGTTGAGTGGCAAGGGTCAGCTTAATTCTTGTTGCTGCGGCTGACTAGGGCTGCGTGCACGGGGCTTGCCATCACGGGCGCCACGGTTCAAGTACTCCTGAAATACTAGGCACGGCGTAGCTTAATGCCTAGAATTATGACCGCCACCGAGACGGGCACTCTGATCGCGCCCGACACTGCGTGTGGGTAAGCCCCCTGCGGAGAAACCAATATGACTTCGAATCGTCGCGTCTTCACTCATGTCCCGCCGTCGGACACGCGCGACGCTGGCGACCCGGTGTTGCCTCAATGAAGTGCACGCTGGTCGGCTCCCGCTTTTTTGGGGCGACGGTATTCGAAGTACTGCGCAACGATGGTGCCGAAATTGCGCGCGTTGTCGCGCCGGCGGCTGACGACCGCCTCGCGCTCGCGGCGCAGACGGCGGGCGTGCCCGTCCATCTCCTCGAGGACCCCAGGAACGTTCCGGCAGGCGCGATTGCCCACGGGACCGAATTGATCGTCGCCGCGCACACGCATGCACGCGTCAGCCAGGAAGCGCTGGCGCGCTCGCGCCTCGGCGGCATCGGCTATCACCCGTCGCTGCTGCCACGCCATCGCGGCATTGCCGCGGTGGAATGGACCATACTGGAAGGGGATCCGATTGCCGGGGGCTCGGTCTATCACCTGGCCGAGACCATGGATGCGGGCGCCATCGCCGCGCAGGACTGGTGCTTCGTCGTCAAGGGTGAGACGGCGCGCGAGTTGTGGGAGCGCGCCCTGGCGCCGATGGGCCTTGAGCTGCTGACGCGGGTCGTTCGCCACGCCCGGCAGCATGGCTCCTTGCCAGCGCACCCGCAAGACGAGCGGTTTGCCACCAAAGCGCCAATGATCCGCAGGACCGTTTCGTTGACGGAACAGGGGAAAACGTCGATCACATCGCTCGTGGCAACGGTGACCGGTCCTGATCGCCCCGGCATCGTTAGCTTGCTCTCGGAGCGAGCGCAGGGCTTCGGTGCCAACTGGGCCGGCAGCCGCATCGCGACGCTCGCCGGCCAGTTCGCCGGCCTGGTGCATTTCGAGGTGCCGCCCGAGAATGCCGAGTCGCTGGCTGCGGTACTCGGCGGATTGGAGCCATCCGGAGTCCACGTCGCCATCGCGCATCAGGAGCAGATCCCGGTGCCTATCGGGCGCCGTGCAGTCAGGCTCGAATTGGTCGGACACGATCGGCTTGGGATCGTGAGCGAATTGTCCGGAAGCCTCGCCCGACGCCGGGTCAGCATCGAGGATCTGCACACCGAGATCGTCGACGGTGCCACACCAGCCGAGCACCTGTTCAAGGTCAAGGCACTGCTGGTCGTCCCCGAGTCGGTTTCGAACGACGAGCTACGGCGGGCGTTGGAACCGCTTACCAAGGAAATGACGGTCGACGTTGCGCTCGGAGATACTGCAAGCGGCATCTGATCGAACGAGCCAACAGGTTGCTACAGGTTGGCGCGCACCTCCGCTGGCAAGGCTGCTGGCAGTGTCGGGCAAACCAGCGCAACCGCGACGGAGCTACTCGAGCGAGCGATCAGAGCGGTTTCTCATAGATGGCCACGAGCGCACCGTCGTGACTGATGCGCTCCAATAGCCGCCATGCGTTACGTTCGAGCAGGCTAGCCGAAGTGCTCGTAGCACAATAGACGCGGCGAAACCCGTGCTCTCTCGCCACCGCTTCGACGCCGCTTAGGAGTCTGGTGCCAATGCCCTGTCGCCGGTATTCCGCAGGCACCAAGCCCGCGCCGGCCCACGGTCCGATGTCAGGGCGACTCGCGATTGATTGGGCTTTCAGCGCTGCGATGCCACAGAGTTCGTCGCCACGAAATGCGACCAGGCCTACCGGCAGACCTCGACCCGCTGCGTAAGCCCGCAGATCAGCGTCGGCGTTCCCGGGGCCATCACGAGCGTAGTGTGCAGGCCAGGCGGACTCGAGCCATACCTTGAGAAGGGGCAAGAAGCTCGGGTGATCGGCCAACCGCTCGATACGAATCGTGTGGCTACTCGATGCTGGCGGGCTAGATCGCATGGCTTATTCTGCGGCTCGCGCCGCCAAGAAGGCAACGCACAATGCGTAATGTCTGTGCACCTCGTCAACGGAAGAGAATGTCTGCCTCGAGTCGCTCGCGCGGACGCTATCGCCCCACTACCGAACCAAATTGCCACGCACCTCGAACGCCACCACGGAGAGCATCCTGCCGTCCGGGCCGACCAGCGCCAGCTGGTGCTTCCCCGGCGCCGGCGCCCAATCGGCGCGCCCGCGGGGATCCGCATCGGCCAGTGTCTCGCCGTCAAGCCGCCAGTGCAATCCCTCGATCGCCGGCGCGCCTTCGAACACGACCCGCTGCGCACCCGGCGGAATGTCGGGATCGAGGGCGATGATAGTGTCCGCCGTGGGATAGCGGATATGCGGCGTCAACAGGCTCTCCACTCCGTTGCTCGCGCCCCCGGTGTAACCCTCGACCACGCTCATCTCCGTCCCGCGGAGGAACCACTCCTTGCGTTCCGGCTCCACCGCAGGCGCGAACCAGACGCTGATGCGCGCGATTCCAAGCGGCGCCGCGGGCTGCGCGGAGGGCTCGGTCCGGTGCAGACGATGCACGAGGTCGCGCCAGATCGGCGCCGCTCCGGTGACACCGGAGACGTCCCGCATCGGCGCCCCGGAAAAGTTGCCGACCCACACCCCGACCGTGTAGCGCGAGGTGAAGCCGACGCACCAGTTGTCGCGCATGTCCTTGCTGGTCCCGGTCTTGGCCGCGCTCCACACCCGGGTAGCCAGCGGATTCTCCAGGCCGAAGGAGAGCGCACGCGCTCCCCGGTCCGAGAGGATATCGGCGATGATGTAGCTCGCCCCCGCGCCGAACACGCGCCGCGGTGCAGCGGCGACGGCTGCGATAGCTGAGCCGGGTATGAATCGTGGCGGACCGACCACGCCACCGTTCGCCAGCGCGCGATACGCGTTGGTCAAGGACAGCAGCGTCACGTCGGCATCGCCCAGCGCGAGCGCAGCGCCATAGAAATCGTCGTCGCGCGTAAGCGTGTCGAAACCGAGGTTCGTCAGCGTGTCGTGAAAGCGGTCGAGGCCGACCAGTTCCAGCGTGCGCACCGCCGGTACGTTGAGCGAACTGGCGAGCGCGGTACGAGTGCTCACGAGTCCGTGGAATCCGCGATCGTAGTCCTGGGGCACATACATACCGCGCGCGGTGGCGATCGCAACCGGGCTGTCATCGACCAGCGAGGCGGCGGTAAGCAGCTTGGAGTCGAGCGCGAGGGCGTAGAGGAAGGGCTTAAGCGTCGATCCGGGCTGGCGCAGGGCGGCCGCCCCGTCGACCTGCGGCGCAGAGGAGAGCGCCCCGGCACTGCCGACATACGCCAGCACGTCGCCGCTTGCGTTGTCGAGGACGACCAATGCACCGTCGCCCACGCCGCGATCGGTCAACTCGGCCAGGTGATCGCGCAACGTCATTGCGGCGAAGCGTTGCAGGTCCGCGTCGAGGGTGCTGAACACACGTTCAGCGGGACGCTTCAGCAGTTTCGCAGCGACGTGCGGTGCATCGCTCCAGCGCGCAGCCAAGCGGTATGGGCCGGCGAGCGCCACCATCGTCGTCGCGCGCACTTCCTCGCACGTAATTGATTCCGAGGCGAGAGCCGCGACCGCACACGCGCGCTGCGCGACTGCGGGCGCCGGCGCGTTGGGATTGCGCAGCAGCGCGACCAGAATCGCCGCCTCCCGCGTATCGATGCCATCCGGCGACTTGCCGAAGAGTCCGCGCGCGGCTGCGTTCAGCCCGACGAGTTCGCCCCGGTACGACGCCAGGTTGAGATAGGCCTCGAGGATCTGCGCCTTGGTCCACGAGTTTTCGAGGAGCTGCGCGGCGCGTGCCTGATCCCATTTCTGGCCAAGCGTTCGAGTGCCGCCGCCTGGCGCCAACGCCGGATCCAGGAAGCTCGCAAGCTGCATGGTAATCGTGGAACCGCCACGCGGACGGCGCCCGTCGAGCATGCGCCAGACGCTGTCCCAGGCCGCGCCGGCGAGTCCCGACCAGTCGACACCGGCGTGATCGTAAAAACGTTTGTCTTCTGCCGCAATCAGGGTGGCGGCCATCGCCGGCGAGACGTCGGCGAGCGGTACCCAGTCGAGGCGGCGGACCGTGCTGTCGAGGCGCAGCTCCGACAGTGGCGCGCCGTGACGGTCAAGCAGCAGCGCTTCGGAAGGGACATAAGCGGCTTTGACGGCGGCGAAGGAGGGTGGCGTCGTTGCGGCACGTGCGGTCAGCGCCCCGGTGGCGATTACACACAGGAGGAGGGCGTGCAAGCGACTCACGGCATCACCGTCCAATGGGCATTGGGCAACTCGCCGAACATCTCGGGCGCGTACATTGCCTCGACGCGCGTCGTCGGCAGATGAAACTCTCCCGGGTTGTTGAGGCGAACCGTGTACTCGAGCACGAACTTGCCCTTGGGCACATAGCGAAAGTACGCTCGGTACGCGGTGAACGTGCGTTCCTCGAAGGCCGGCCATACCGTGCCGCGCTTGATCTCGCCCTGCACCAACACCGCGGAATCCCCACCCAGCCCACGACCGAGCGCCGTGCTGCCCGAGGGAATCGGATCATCGACGACTACCCACGTCATGTCGGATTGCGCTTCGATCTCCAGGTGCACGCGCGCGACGTCGCCACGGCTCCATTTGCCCTTGGTCTGCTGTTGCACCGCCGTTACCTCACGAGAAACCTTGTAGCCACTTGACAAGGCTTCCTTCAGAGGTAAGGCCGCGATGCTCTGCAACGTGATCCAGGGTTTCCCGGCGCCGTCATGTGCGAGCGCGAGATCGGCGCGCTGCGTTGGCCACGCGAGCATCTTGGCGAACGGCTTGGCACCATCATCGGCCAGCCACGTGTGGTCGTAATGCACGGCCCCAAGCGCTGCGCTGGTCGTGCCCGATACCGGATCGGATTCGAATGCCGCGGAGAATTTCTCCACCGCCAGCACGCCCCAAGCGTTGGCCACCGTCGTGTTCCAGTGTCCGTGCTGCATGCGTCCGAGCGAGCCGCGCACGAGCCGTGGCATGTCTTCCTTCCACGCGGGCGCGTCAAGCAAGGCAAGTAGCAGGCGATTGGCGTTGGAGTCCGCCGATACCATGAGCCACCACAGCGCGTCGCTCTTCTCGGTCGAGAAGCCCATCGTGGTGCCCTGGAAATTCAAACGCGAACGCAGAATCTGCTCCGCCGCCTGCATGCGCTCGTTACGCTGCGGCAATTTCGGCGAGCGCTTGAGCACCAGATACCAGTCGATCACCGCCGAGGTTGGCCACAGGTTCGGCTCGATCGAGATGCTATCGAGCCATTTGGGGCTGATCGCTTCGCTGCGCCGCGACAGCGCTTCGAGGGCCGCCACCTTGCGAATGGCCAGGTCCGCGGTCTGCAGGTCCGAATAGCGCACGACGCGGCCCTCGACAAAACCGATCAGGGCGTTCTGCATGCGTCCGCGCGAATCGTCGGGTATCTCCCAGCCCGCTTCGTCAGCGACCGCCAGCACATACGCAGTGAGAGCATCGCTGCCGTAGTGCAGCAACGGCCAGTATTTCACCAACCCGTCGCGATCGAGATAATCGGGAAGTGCGCGCATCAACTCGCTCCACTTGGAACGGTTGCGCAAACCGATCGCAAGCGAAGCCTTCTGCTCGAAGCACGAGTAGGGGTATTGCGACAGATATTCGTCCACGCCGGGCAGATCGCCAGCAAGTCTGGCCTGCATGCGCACGTTGACGCCGCCCCGGCCCGGGATCGCCTCCGCCGGACGCTGCACCGATACGGTCAGTGGCGCCGTCAGTTGCAGGATCGTCGCCTGGTACGTGCGCTCGGGGATCGCGGGGACGACCGCTTGCGATACCCTAATCGCATCGCGGGCGGTGCCTGCACGCTCCGGACTTGTCGCCGGGGCACCCTCGAGGGCTTCGATCTGCCAGTCGAGCTTGGTCGCATCGACCGGAACACTCATGTCCCAGGTGGCCTCACGGGCCTCGCCGGGTGCAAGCTCGATTTGGCGTGAATCGAGCGACATCGGCGCCTTGCCACTTGCGGCAACGCGTGCCGTCACCTGCACCGCCATCCGCCGCTCAGAGGCGTTGCGCAGCGTGAACGTCGCGCGGAACCGGTCGGATTCACGCACGACCGCAGGCAGACCCGAGAGCAGCATCAGGTCCTGTGTCGAGCGAATGGATGCGTCGCCGGTGCCGAAGAGTCCCGCACCACTCGACGCGATGGCAACGATGCGGAAGCTCGTCAGCGAATCGTTAAGCGGAATATCGACGCTGGCATCACCCGCAGCATCGAGCGGCACCCGCGCCCGCCACAGCAACAGCGTGTCGAACAGCTCGCGCGCCGAAGCGCGGCCGCCGCCGCCGCCCGCGGCGATCGCCTTCTTGCCAAAGTGGCGCTTGCCGATCACCTGCGTCTGCGCCGTCGACGTTTCCACCTCTTCGCCACGCCGCGTCATCATTGCGTCGAGAAGCTTCCACGTATCGTTGGGGAGCAGCTCCAGCAGCCCTTCATCAACCGCGGCCAATGCGACTTCGCTGCCCGCTGGCGGCGCACTGCCGTCGCTGCGGCGCACGGAAATGGTCACGCGCGCCTTGTCGCGCACCTTAAATGCCGCCTGTGCGGGCGTGACTTTGACGGCGAGTTCGTGCGCCGACCAGCCAACGCGAACCTCCGTAAGGCCCATCTTGTACGACGGCCGGGCGAGGTCGATCAGTGCTGTGGGCTCGACACCGCCGATTCGGCCGCGCACTGCAAATGCGCTCACAAACACGTTCGGCGCGTAGCTGCCCTTGATGGGCACCTCGAGGACGGGGTCGCTGCGTTTGATCGTGCGCACAAGCGCGTCGAGGATTCCCTCGCGCTCGATGGTGACGAGCACCGTCGCCTCCTTGAAGGGTGTGCGCAGCTGGAGACGCGCGATGTCGCCTGGTTCGTAGCGTTTCTTCTCCGGCAGCAGATCGATGCGGTCGTTGTCGGACGCGGCGAACCACCAATCGTCACCGGTCGCTACCCAGGCGTCGGCGCGCGTGATCGCGACGTTGCCGTCGCTATCGGCAGCGCGCGCACGCAGGATCAGGTTGCCGGCGGCGGGTGCTCCAACTTCGCAGATTAATAGCCCGTGCGCGTCGGTCGTGCCGGCGCAAAGGTCCATCAGGCGCTTGGTGTCGCTGCCGTGCTCGTAGGCATAGAAACCGCCGATCAGACGACGACGATGCGAGTACGTCTCGCGCCTGAATACGTCGGCCTGCACACGCACGCCGGCAACCGGGGCGCCTGCGAGATCGACCGCGGCGACGGTGAACTTGAGGCGGTCCTTGCTCGCAACCCAGCTGTCGGGTTTGAGGCCCAGCACAATCCGCGCCGGCCAAAGCGTTGTCCGAACCGATGAAGTGAGGGTTTCCCCATTCGGATCGCGGTACTCCAGTTCCGCGACCAGATCGCGCGGCATGGGATCGGTGCCGACGCTCTTTACCGTTGCGCGCGCGCCCCCCGCAGCATCGAGCGCAAGGCTGAGGTCGGTGGTGCGCCGCCCACGCACGGCTGGTTGTGCAGCGTCGTCATCCTCGCTGTAGTCCGGGTCGGCAAACGTGTAGTCGCCGAAACGCGCGTACGCGTCACCCTCCTCGTCGCGGCCCTCGGTGACGTCGCCGGCGGCGAAGCTATAGCCCTCGAAATCGGCGAAAGCGACCGCCTTGGGCTCGATTTGGGTGCGCAACTTGACCGGCAAGCCGCCCGCGCCGCCACCCGAGAGATAGGAAACCTGCAAATCGATCTGTACCTCGGCAGGCTGGACAAGCGGTGCGCCGACCGGCTGCAGCCGCGCGCGCATGAGCGGAACGCGAAACGCCTCGACGCGGAATGTTCCGACGGGCCGCGCGTCGCTGCGGCTGCGCCTTGCGCCGAGCGAATCGTGCATGGCGATGCTGTATGTGCCGAGCGCGGCATCGCCGGGAATGACGAACGTCGCCTCACCGTGGTCGGTTCCGGGCCCGCCTTGGGTCCATTGCACGGGTACGGCATATTCCCGCTCGGAACCCTGGTGCCGGATCGTGAGCGCGTCCCCGAGCGCGTCGCGCTGCACCAGCGCGAAGCCGGCGGCAGTCTGCTGCCGAACGAAGAGCTTCATCGATACCGTCTCTCCGGCGCGAAAGAGCGAACGGTCAAGCACGGCGTGCGCCACATACGGGCCGTTCCAGTTGCCGGTCGGTACGTTGAAGCGCCATGGCGAGATGCCTTCGCCCCAGCTGGAGAAGGCGAAGCTCATGTCGTCGCCGGCACGCGCGGTGACAAAGAACTCCTTTTCCCCATGCGGGCATTGCGGCAGCGCATCGCGATCGGGGAGTTCCACGTTGACCCGGCTGATACCTGACGCATCGCTGGTGCCGTGCCAGTACGAGTACCCGCCGCAATCGCGCACATCGATACGCGCGTTCTTAACCGGCTTGCCGTCCGCGAGCCGCGTCACCCAGACCAGCGACGATTCGCGACCGAGCTTGAGATGCACGCCCAGGTTGGTGACCAGGACGGTGGTGCGCGCATAGTACGGCCTGGTGTTGCCGTTGAGCGCCGCGCCGAGCTTCGGGCTGGCCAGTTCGACGACATAGAACCCGGGGTCCGGCAACGGAATGCCCACCACCTCGAACGCCTTCTCGCCGTTGGGCTTGGGCACCTCGAGCGTGTGTAGCGCATCCGAGGCCCTGAACATCGAAAGCGCGTGGCCGTTGCGCTTGACGATCCAGCGTTCGGTCTTCTGGTTGTACTCGGCGTCAACACTTTGTGCGCGCTCGAAACGCTCGAGCCAGTCGACGATCCGCATCTCGTCGCCGCGCGCGACGCGCGCGACCTTGGCCGGAATGGGCGCGTTGCCGGCCGCTTTCTCCTCCGGCGTGGTCGGGCGACCGGTCGTGCCGACGCGGCCCTGGAGCGTTGCTTCGACGTTGCGCAGTGTGACCGGGAGCAGCGGCGTCGACTTGTCAGGCAGCACGTGCTCGAGAATGCCAAAGTCGGCGGGGAACTTGGCGAGCGGTGGGTTCTCGTCGGTGTGGACCTTAAGCGGAAACGACGTTGCGTTGGCGAGCGTGCGGCCGGCGTCGTCCTTCAGTCCGGCGGGCAGCTCGAGGCGAAATGACTCTCTTTCCGGCAAGCCGGGGCCGAAGGCGACCCCGTTGATCGCGTCGTCATCCTTGGTGAGCTGCGGCTGGTAGATGCGCCCCCCGCTGTCGACGAGCCGGATCTTCGCCGCGTCGCGGGCCGCGACCGGGGCCGTAAACGACAGCCGCAACGGCAGAATCGGAATGCATTGCGCATCCTTGTTCACGCGTTCGCAAGAAAACGAGGCGCGAAACGTCGGCCGCACGCGGTACTCGAGCGCCTGGTCGGCGGAGGTCGGGACGCCCGACGACGAGGCGATGCCGTTGCCCCAGACGAGCTTGATCTCTGCGTTGGGCGGCAGCGTGCGGGTGCAGGCGAGCGTGACCAATGG
This sequence comes from Edaphobacterium sp. (SeqCode), assembly GCA_035937415.1. GTDB lineage: Bacteria > Pseudomonadota > Gammaproteobacteria > Burkholderiales > Casimicrobiaceae > PALSA-1003. The sequence goes on from DASZIB010000059.1 coordinate 45,894, forward strand.
CGAATCGGGCGCGTCGCGCAGGCGCAGGAACTTTTCCTCATCGCTACCGGTCACGGGCAGCCGGAACAGGAAGCTGGGACCGCTGCGTCCCGCATCCGAGTCGAGGAAGATGAAACGCAGATAACTCGCCGCGAACGATTTGCGATTGTCGAGGATCGTGGCGCGCTCTGTGCCGGTCACCAGGCGCACGCCGATCTTCTCATTCACGCCGGACGCGCTGCAGTACGCATGGCCGGCAATGGTGTCCGCCGCGACGGGGGCATCGAGCCCGACGATGAACATCTGGTTCTCGTCAATGGTCGATCCTTCCGAGGGGAGGCTGCGCACGATCGCCGGACCGCCGGTGCTGAACTCAAACCGCGCTCCGGCAGCGAGTGCCGTGCCGTCCAGCGCAGTGACGCCGGGTTTGACCGTGAAGCTGCAGCGCACGCCGGCGGGCAGGTCTCGATCGAAGTCGTAGACCCAGTTCTTCATGTCCGCCCAGTGCCCCTTGCCCTTCTCGACGCAGTCGATGGCGAAGGGGTCGAGCTCGCGCGGGTCCCCGAAGGGAACCATCGCCTGCGCGAAGCGCGCCGTGACCTGGCGCACGGCCTTGACCTCGCCCTGCGGGGAGAAGAATTCGACGCTTTGCGTCCAGGCTGGCACGCTCCACGACGCGAGCGACGCCGCAACGAGAGCGGCCATGCGCGAGGCAACCTTACCGAACAGCGCCATGCGGGTCCCCAGGATTTGAGCGGGCGCAGCGTCAGCGGTTGGCGGATCGCGGCTGCGGAGTGGATTTAACCATGAGATGGGCGACGGCGTTGCGGCGCCGGTGCGGCGCGCCGCCGGCGAATCGTGGCGTCAATGAGGCAGAGGATGAACGGCCAACTCCGACCGATCAGCGGCAACTGGTAGGATTAGCCCATGGCCTATCGCGTCGACCCCGACATCACCGCCGCCTCCACGATCGACAGTGCGTTCTATCGCGACGAGGCGGCTTACGCGCTTGGGCGCGAGCGCATCTTCGCCCGCACCTGGCAGTGGATCGGCGACATTGACCCGGTCGCGACCCGCGGCTCGCTGGCGCCGCGCGAGCTGCTGCCCGGCCTCATTGACGAGCCGCTACTGCTGGCGCGCGACGGTACGGGTGAGCTGCGCTGCCTGTCCAATGTCTGTACCCACCGTGGCAACATCCTGGTGCGCGAGGCATGCACGGGAGTCGAACAGATTCGGTGTACCTACCATTCGCGGCGCTTCGATCTTGCCGGAGGCATGACGTTCATGCCGGGGTTCGCGGCGGCAAAGAACTTCCCGTCGCCAGCTGACAACCTGCCGCAGATTCCTTTCGCCACCTGGGCGAACCACGGCTTCGTCTCGCTCGACCCCGTCGCGCCGCTGGCGACGTTTCTGGGTGACATGACGGCGAGGCTGGCGTGGCTGCCGGTCGCAGAGTTCCATCCCGATGTGACCAAGAGCCGGGACTATGTCATCAATGCGCACTGGGCTCTCTACGTCGAGAATTTTCTGGAAGCGTTTCACATTCCGTTCGTTCATCCGGCCCTGAACATGGTCGTGGACTGCGCGAGCTACGGGCACGAGCTTTTCCGCTACTCCAGCCTGCAACTTGCACTCGCTAAGCCAGGGGAGATTGCGTTCGACGTCTCGGAGTCTGCGCCTGATCGCGCGCAGCGCGTCGCCGCATATTACTGGTGGATCTTTCCCAACCTGATGCTCAATTGCTACCCTTGGGGGCTGTCGCTTAATCGCGTCGTCCCCGAGGCAATCGACCGCACGCGCATCGAATTCCGCTGCTACGTGTGGGACGAGGCAAAGCTCGGGCAAGGCGCCGGTGGCGCCCTGCACCAGGTTGAGATGGAAGACGAGGCGATCGTTGAGGCCGTGCAACGCGGCGTGCGTTCGTCCTTCTACCGGCGTGGACGCTACTCACCGACGCACGAGCGCGGCACGCACCATTTCCACCGACTGCTGTGCGAGTTCATGACGCGGTCAGAATAGGTTACCGCGACTGGCGTAGTTTCCACCAGGCTGCGCCGAATCCGCCCGGCGGGCGCACCGCCATTTCGCTACGCTAGCGCACCACGTCGTAGTACTTCCACTGATGGCGCAAGAATGGGCTCTGCTTGTAGCCCTTGAGCCATGGCTGCGCGATTACGTTAGCGTAGCGGTTCATGCCGAGCAGCCACGGCGTGTAGCTCAGGACGAGTTCGGTCATGCGGCGATAGAGGGCGGTGCGTTCGGGGCCGTCCGGCAGGAGCATTGCCGCTTCATAGGCTTCGTCGTACGCCGGCAGGCGGAAGCGCGCGTCATTCTGGGTGCCAATAGTCTTGCTGTAGAGCGGCGTCGCGAACGGCTCCGGATCGGGCACCGCGCTTATCCATGACAACCCCCACATCTGCAGTTGGCCGGCCTCCGACATCTTGTTGAGCTCGGGCCACTTCTGCGAGAAGAAGGCCATGCGAATTCCGATCGCGTCCATGTTCTTCTTCCACAATTCGTTTTCGGTGCGATCGATGGCGGCGGGCGTCGATGCCTTGGTGATGGTGAGTTGCTTGCCGTCGGGTGTCTCACGGTAGCCATCGCCGTCCCGGTCCTTGTAGCCGAACCGGTCGAGCAACGCGCGCGCAGCGGCGGGATCGTAGCCATTTTTCGGGACGAGCGCCGGGTCGTGCCCCGGAACGCCTGGCGGAACCAGCTGCGACGCGAGCTTGCCCTGGCCATGGCGCAGCACGGCGATCTCTTCCTGACGGTTGTAGCCCATGGCGATTGCGCGTCGCAGGGCGATCTTCTCCGGCGTGTAGCCGCCAACGACCGGATCGTCCATATTGAAGAACGCGAACGTCAGCGACGGCTCCGTCTGCCGGTGCAGCACGGTGCTGCGCCTGGCGTAGACCGGGAGCAGCGTGTCCCCTGCCAGCACATTGTCGGCAATCCCTGCGCTCAACTCGAGGTAGTCGAGCGCCCCGCTATCGAACGTGAGCAGCCGCGGCAACTCCTCTTCGATGATGCTCACCTCGACGCGGCCGATGATCGGCAGCTTCTTCCCGGCGTTCGGCTGCGCAACCGCCGCATCACCCGGTTCGCTCCCGGCGCCCGGAACCGGATAGGTCTCGTCGCGATATCCCGGGTTCGCTTCGAGGACGATCTTCTGCCCGCGTACCCAATCCTTCAGCCGGTAGGGACCGGTCCCTACCGGATGCTCCATCACGCGATTCGATGAGTCCCTGTAGGTCTCGACCACCTCGCGGGCGACCGCAGCGAGGCCATCGTAGGTGAGCCAGTGTTGAAAGGCGTAGAAGGAGTCTTTGAAGCGAAGGCGCAACGTGTAACGGTCGAGGACCTGCAACCCCTCGATCCTCTGATCGTAGTCGAAGCGACCCACCTTGCGGGCGCGCTTCAGCGCGTCGTCGAGACCGACCAGCCGCCGCTCGAAGATATACAGCCAGTACGACCGTACCTTCGGATCGAAAATGCGCTTGATGCTGTATGCGTAATCCTCCGCGACGAGCTCGCGCGGGTGGCCCTTGAACGCCGGATCGTCGGCGAAATAGATGCCGGGGCGGACCTTGACGGTAAACGTGCGGCCGCCATCACTGATCTCGGGCGGGCCAGCGGCGGTATTGGGAACCAGGCGCTCGGGACGCGCGAAATAGTCGTAGGTGTAGAGCGGGTCGAAGATCGCGTGGCAGACATCGAAGGAATAGGTGTCGTAGACCGCTTGCGGATCGAAACCGTTTTCGGCGACCGCAAACGCGACGTGCAACGTCTTTTTCATATCGGCCGCATGACTCGGCACGACGCCCAGGCCAAGCACGATCGCCGCGATGAGCAGCATGCGCCGGCCGCACGCGGTCGGTACGGGCGGGGCGCGACCCAGACGCGTCATCGACGAACGAGGAACTCGCGCAGCCGTCCGACGCCTTCGCGCAGACGCTCGGGGCTGGCGGCGAAGCACCAGCGCAGGAAGCCTTCGCCTTCGGGCCCGAATGCACTGCCGGGCGCGAGACCCAGCCGTGCCTCGCGCACAAGACGCTTGCAGAACGCAAGACTGTCGCGGACGCCGGCGACGCGGAAGAACACGTACATTGCACCGGCCGGCAGCGCGGCTTCGACGCCGTCGATCACTGCCAGCTCGCGCACGAGCATGTCGCGCGCCGCGTGGAAGCGCTCGAGTGTGTGCGCGACGGTCGGTTCGCCGTCGCGCACAGCGACTACACCCGCGCGCTGCACGAATACCGGGGAACAGGAGGTGTTGTATTCGATAAGCTTGCCCAGGTCGGGCATCAGCGCCGGTGGCGCGACGATCCAGCCCAGGCGCCAGCCCGTCATCAGCCATGCTTTCGAAAAACTATTGGTGTTCACGAGACGATCGGCTGGATCGGCGAGGTCGCGGAAAGACGGCGCGCAGCCCACGCCAGCGTAGAACAGCCGCTCGTAGACGTCGTCGGCAATCACCCAGATGCCATGGCGGCGGCAATGCTCGAGGATCGTGCGCTGATCGTCGCGTTCGAGTGTCCACCCGGTTGGATTGTTTGGCGAGTTGATCAGCAGCACCCGCGTGGCAGGGGTCAGCGCGTCGAGCAGTCGATCGACGTCGAGCCGCCACCCGTCGCTGCCGAACTGGAGCCCGACGCGCACGACTTCGGCACCGAGGATTTTGGGAATCTCAGTCAGATTCGGCCATAACGGCGTCACGCCAACGACACGATCACCGGGATCGAGGAGCGCCTCCATGGTGAGCATCAATGCCGACATACCTGACGCGGTGACGGCGACGTTCTCGACGGCGATCGGGCGATGGAGTCGCGACACGTAGGCGGCGAGTTCGGCACGTAGCTCGGGAATCCCGAAATTGTGCGTATAGAAGGTTTCGCCGGCCCCGAGCGAGGCAACGGCCGCCTCGCGGATGTACGCTGGCGTCACCGCGTCGGGTTCGCCGAACCAGAACGGCAGGATGTCGGATTCGCCCAGGCCGGCGTTGGCGACCTCCCGGATCTGCGAGGCGATCAGCGCGCGCACAGCGTGGCGCGCGTCGGTAGTGAAACCGGTAGCGGCAGAGGGTGAGCGGTCGTTCATCGGCGCTAGGATAGCAAAAGGGACAAGAGAACTTGCCCTCGAGCACCGCTGAGCCGGCGTTGGCCGTGGCCGGACCTGCGGCGCGGCACGCGCAGGGCGCTGCTATACTTTGCGCGCACTACTTCGCAACGCTGGCGCCTACGCCGTGCTCTCCTTAATCGTTCGATTGCTCGCGATCGCCGTCTGTGGCGGCAGCGGCGGGCTACTTGCCTGGGTGATCGTGTCCGCACTGGGCGTAACCGGCGTCGGTGGAGCGATCGCCGGCGCCGTGATCGGGATGGTCCTGGCCACGCTGCTCTGGGCCTGCGGTATCGCGCTCATCAACGCGCTGAAGCTCGACCGTTCGTAAGACCTGGTTCTGGCAGCGCCCGTACCCAGTTCTTCCCCGGAGAAGACCCAGCGAGCCCCGGCCCCTCGCGCAACTCCGACGCGACCACGCGTCGGCGCCAAGGACACTTTGAACGGGAAGCCAAAATCATGGGCGGCATCGTAGTGCTGATTGCGCTGATGGTCGTGGTGGGGATACTACGGGGTCGATTTTTCATCGGCGCTATGACCCGGGCCGCCGACCGGGGAAGACTCGGCCGGTGATGCGCGGCGCTGCCGCATCCTTGCGGCGCATGCCGGACGCGCATCCGGCCGATCGGTCCTCCCCGCTCGGCGGCGTTTGAGCTAAACCACCGCGAACACCGCGAGCCCGAGCAGAACGCTCGCGGCGACGCCAATGACCAGACTCTGTATCGCCAGCAGCGCAAAATCACGCCACACGCGTGAGTTGAGAGCGGTGGCGAGGGCACGGTCAGTGCTTGGCATGATAGGGCTCCGGCAGAAAAATCGCGGTCCAAACCCGGCGCGGGCGGAGCGTCCGCTCCTGCCCGTCTATCGCGCAGAGCAACGTGCCGCGCCGCGCAACGGCAGGCGAAGTACGGTGCCGGCAGCGGAACCCCCGCGCGCAGCGCGCGACGCAATCGAGGTAGGCATGGGTTGCGTTTTTCACCGGCGGCTCCGAGGTCTCCAGTTGAACCTGGCGGGATGGCGCAGTACGGTATCCAAAGGTGGCGCGCCGGCGAAGAATGATGGCGAAAACATGGCAAACCCCCGAAGCGCCGCGGCGTCGGCGCCCGGTGCGCTATAGTCGGCCGTCGCCTTGCCAACCCGGACCGGTCATGAGCCGCCGCATCGCCATCGTCGAGGACGAGCCCGCGATCCGCGGGAATTACGCGGACGTCCTGCGCAAGCAGGGCTACGAGGTCGCCGCGTATGGCAACCGCGCAGACGCGCTCGCTGCGTTCCGTACGCGGCTTCCCGACCTCGCGGTCATCGACATCGGGCTTGCCGACGACATCGACGGCGGCTTCGCGCTGTGCCGGGAGCTGCGTGCGCTGTCGCCGACGGTTCCGATAATCTTCCTCTCCGCGCGCGATTCCGATTTCGACATCGTCGCCGGCCTGCGTCTGGGTGCCGATGACTACCTGACCAAGGACGTCAGCCTGCCGCACTTGAGCGCGCGCATCGCGGCGCTGTTCCGGCGCAGCGATCTGCTCGCCGCGCCGCCGGCGTCAGAGGACATGATCGAGCGCGGTGCGCTGGCGCTGGACCTGAAACGGCTGACCGCCAACTGGTCGGGTCAGCGCGTCGAGCTGACGCTGACCGAATTCTGGATGGTGCACGCGCTCGCCCGCTTTCCCGGACACGTCAAGGATCGCGACAGTTTGATGCGGGACGCCAAGATCGTCGTCGACGACAGCACGATCACTTCGCACATCAAGCGTATCCGCAAGAAATTTCTCGCGCTCGATTCAAGGTTCGATTGCATCGCAACGGTCTACGGCATGGGCTACCGCTGGAACTCTGCGGAATAAGTGGCGATGTGCTGATCAATGAACGGACCGCGCATCGCGCTGGGCATCCGCGCGCAGCTGCTGCTCGTGCTGACGGTGTTCCTGGCGATACCCTGGCTCGGCTACGAGTACGTGCGCGAGCTCGAGCGGTTCTTGCGCGACACGCAAGAACGCACACTGGCCGGGACGGCGCAGGCGGTGGCCACCGCTTTGCACGATCGGCCGCGGCTGTTCGAGACGCCTGCAGCGGTGCTGGAATCGCTGCGTTCCAGCCGTGCCAGCGACGACGGTGCGGCGTCCCCTGGCCTGGCTGCGGGCGCGGCAGCGGCGGCGCCGGAAATCAATCAGATCATTCACGGCCTGTCCCGCACCACGGCCCGTATCTGGGTCGTGGACCGAGAGCAGAACGTGCTCGCGCGCGCCGGCAGCCTGAGGCGTGCGGAACCTCCGGCCGACGATTCCCAGACAGGGCCGGGCGCGCCGTTCGCGCGTCCTGGGCAATGGCTCGAACGGGAAATCCTGCAGCCCCTTTATGCACGCGTGCTGCCACAGTCAAGCGAAGACTTCGGTGATGAGCGCGCGGGCCGAACGGGCGCCGCCGGCAAGGATGTCGAAGGCGCCCTTGCGGGCATCCTGACCGTCGCACGCCGTCCGACTGCAGACGGCAAGGCGGTGATCGTGTCAGCGGCGCACCCGATCTGGGTCGGCGACGAAGTGAAGGGTGCGGTCATTGTCGAAGAGACGACTAATGCGGTGCTTGCCGAGCGCAACCGTGCTTTTGCGCGCCTGTTCAACATCGTGCTCGCGGCGCTGCTTATCGGCTCGGTTGCGCTAACGCTGTATGCATCGTGGCTGTCAACGCGGATCCGCCGCCTTCGCGACGAGGCAGAGGCGGCGATCGACGCGCAGGGCCGGGTGCGCGGAGTGGTCGCCGGCTCGAGCGCCGGCGACGAAATCGGCGACCTGTCGCGGAGCTTTGGCAGCGCGCTCGCGCGCCTGGCGCAGTACGCCAGCTATCAGGAGGCGATGGCGAGCCGGTTGTCGCACGAGCTGCGCACCCCGATCGCGGTGGTGCGTTCGTCGCTCGATGCGCTGCGGATGCAGCCGCTACCTGACGATGCACGCGTCTATATGGAGCGGGCGCAGCAGGGTCTGAACCGCCTCGCGCACATACTGACCCGTATGACCGAGGCGGCGCGGCTGGAGCAGAGCCTCGCCGATGCGGAGCGGGAGCGGTTCGATCTGGTGCGCGTCATCGCCGGTTGTGTCGACGGCTATCGCGCGGCATATCCGGAACAGGCGATCGAGCTCAGCCTCCCCGCGGAAACGGTTTTCCTCGAGGGCGCGCCCGAACTCGTTGCGCAGATGCTTGACAAGCTCGTTGCCAATGCGGTCGAGTTCGCAACACCCGGCACGCCGGTAAGCGTCGCGCTCGAGCGGGACGTCCTGGGGGTTCGGCTGAGCGTCGCCAATCGCGGGCCGCTTTTGCCGCCGAACATGCACGGCCGGCTCTTCGACTCCATGGTGTCGGTCCGGACCGAGCAATCCGGCGCGAAGCCGCACCTCGGGCTTGGGCTCTACATTGTGCGGCTGATCGCCGAATTCCACGGCGGACGCGCCACCGCCGCGGACCGCACCGATATTCCGGGCGTGGTCGTCAGTGTTGTCCTGCCACTGGTCCGCGCTGTGCGCTGAGCGGCGCTCGCGGGATCCCGTTGGCCCCGACAGGCGCAGTCGCGGACAGAGCGGTCATGCCGAGCTGGTCGACGAGGAACGCATAGACGTCCGCCTCTTCCTCGATCCGCGTCGATAGCGCGGTGCCGATGCCGTGCCCGGCCGCCGCTTCGGTGCGCAGCAGGATCGGGTTGGAGGAGGAGCTTGCCGCCTGCAGCCGTGCCGTCATCTTTCGCGACTCGTAGGGAGCCACGCGCCCATCGTTCTCGCCACTGGTGAACAGAACGGCCGGATAAGCTACGCCGTCGCGGGCGTTGGCAAAGGGCGAGTACGCATACAGCGCACGAAACTGCTCGGGATCCTTGATCGAGCCGAACTCGGTTACGTTGAACGCGCCGTTGGGTTGCAGCTCCCAGCGCAGCGGGTCGTAGATGCCGACCTCGCTGACGACCGCGCGCAGCAGTTGCGGGTGCTGGACCAGCGTGGCGCCCATCAGTAGACCACCGTTGCTGCCGCCCATGATCGCGGCCTTGTCGGGGCGCGTGTAGCCGCGGTCGATCAGCAATTGCAGGCACGCCGCGAAGTCGTCGAAGACGTTTTGCTTTTTCGTGAGGTTCCCCGCCAGATGCCACGGCTCGCCGTATTCGCCGCCGCCGCGTACGTTGCCGACCGCGTACACCCCGCCATAGTCGAGCCAAAGCCGCAGCAAGGGTGAGAAATAGGGACTCATGCTGATGCCGTAGCCACCGTAGCCGTACAGAAGCACCGGGTTGCTGCCGTCTCGACGCACGCCCTTGCGGGCGACGATCGTGACCGGCACTCGCGTACCGTCCTTCGAAACCGCGAATTCGCGTTCGACCACGGCGTCGTCCAGATTGAACGAATAGCGGCCGCTGAGCTCGGTGGGAACCAGGCGATTCGAGCGCGGCTCGTAGCGCGAGACAGCTCTCGGCTGGACGTAGCTCACACTGCTGACCAGCACGGCATCGCCGTCGAGCCGGGCCAAGACCTCGACGTCGGCCACTGGCGCGGTGGCCAGCTGGCGTAGGAACGTGCCTGCCAGCGAGTAAACGCGCACGACTGACGGGCCGCCGTCGCGATAGGTCACATAGAGGCGCGAGCGCGTCGGCTGCACGTCTTCGGCAACGATCTTGCCTTCCGGAACCACGACCTTGGCGGCGGCCACCGTGGGTTGGCGCAGGGGAATCGCGATGATGCGGCCGAGGAGTGCGTCCTTGATACTGAGTCCGTAGAGCTTGCCGTCCTCGCCGAAGGCGAGATGCTTGATCCCATCCTTGAACCCCGCAACCGCGTGCCAACGGCCCGTCGTGTCACGCAGCTGGTAGGCAATCTCGCCGCCATCGCCATTGCGGACCACCGCGAGCAGATAGCGGCCGTCGCTGCTGCCTTTGAGCTCGATCTCGGCGATGCGGGGGAAATCATCGCCGATGACATAAGGGTCGCTGGCTACCGGTGTGCCGAGCCGGTGGAAGTAGACCCGCTGGAAGAAATGTCGATCCTCAGGCGGCCGCTCGTCGCCGCGAGGATAACGCGTGTAGTAGAAACCACTGCCGTCGGCATTCCATTCGACGCTGCCGCCGGCCGTCGGATAGTTCACGCCTGGAATGACCTCATCGAGGCGACGGCCGGACGCGACGTCGTAGACATACGCCGTGCCGTCCTCGCTGCCATTGATCGAAAGCGATACCACGACGTGGCTGCCGTCGTAGGAGGGACGGAAAAAATCGATTGCCGTACGACCCGACGGGTCGAGCACATTGGGATCGAGCACAACGCGCTCGGCGCGCGTGTCGCCGGTGACGGGCAGGGTCACCAGCATCGGCTGATTCTTCGGCGGCTGCACTTTCAGTGCGAACAAACGGTGACGGTACTCAAAGTCGTACCGCCGCACCGGCGCCGTACGCAACAGGTTGCCGACCCGCGCCGCAATCTCGGCACGTTGCGGCAGCGCATCGAGATAGCGGCGCGTAAGCGCATTCTGGTCGGCAATCCAGTGCTTGACTTCGGGGCTGTCGTCATCCTCGAGCCAGCGATAGGTGTCGATCACCGGTACGCCATGATACGTATCGGTTACGGGACTCTTCACAGTCGGCGGATAGTCCAATCCGGCGGGGCCGGCAAAGGCGCTCGCCGTGGCGAACGCCAACCCCAAGCCGCACAACGCCAAGCGACCGTATGTCATGACCATAGGATGTCTCGCAACGCGCAGCCGTGGCTGCGGAAGGGCAAATTTTACACGCTTCGACCGGGACGGCGACCCAAGCTCGGTGCGGGCGCAACAATCGGAGATAATAGCGCTCGCCTGTCGCACCCATATCCTGATCGTTAACCCATGCATCTGCACATACTCGGCATCTGCGGTACCTTCATGGGCGGTCTCGCCGCCATCGCGCGCGCGGCGGGCCACACGGTAACCGGGTGCGACGCCAACGTGTACCCGCCGATGAGTACCCAGCTCGCCGGTTTGGGCATCGAATTGACCGAGGGCTACGAAGTTGCGCAGCTCGAAAATGTCGCGCGGCAGGCCGACGTGTTCGTCATTGGCAACGCGATTTCGCGCGGCAATCCGCTATTGGAGGCGATTCTTGACAGCGGGCGACGCTACACCTCGGGGCCGCAATGGCTTTCCGACGCAGTGCTACGCGAGAAATGGGTGCTTGCCGTCGCCGGCACGCACGGCAAGACAACCACGACCGCGCTGCTGGCGTGGATCCTCGACCAGGCAGGACTCGATCCCGGCTTCCTGATCGGCGGGGTTGCGACGGACTTCGGCGTTTCGGCGCGGCTCACCGACGGCCCGTTTTTTGTCATCGAGGCAGACGAGTACGACACCGCGTTCTCCGACAAGCGCGCGAAGTTCGTTCACTACCGGCCACGCACTGCGATTCTCAACAATCTCGAATACGATCATGCCGACATTTTCCCGGATCTGGCCGCGATCGAAACGCAGTTCCACCACTTCGTGCGCACAGTACCGCGCCATGGACGGCTCCTCGTCAACGGTTCCGACGACAACCTGCAGCGTGTGCTGGCGCACGGTTGCTGGAGCGAAATCGAGCGTTTCCGCCTGGCCGAGAGCGCGGGCGTCGGCGCCGATTGGACCATCTCCGGCGAAGGTGTGATCAAGTTTGGCGGCGCGCCGCAGGGTACGCTCTCGCCGTTCGCCCTTGGCGGCCAGCACAACCGCCTGAACGCATTGGCAGCGATCGCCGCCGCACGCCATGTCAGCGTGCCGGTGCGGGAGAGCCTTGCGGCGCTTGCGGTTTTTCGGGGCGTGAAGCGACGCATGGAAGTGCTCGGCACGGTCGGCGGCATCACGGTCTACGACGATTTCGCGCACCATCCCACCGCGATTGCGGCGTCGCTGGAAGGCCTGCGGCGACAGGTCGGCACGGCCAGGATCCTTGCAGTCCTTGAGCCGCGCTCGGCGACCATGAAGCGTGGCACGATGAAGGACGCGCTCGCCGGCAGCCTCGCCATGGCGGATCTGGTGTTCTGTCTTGCGGCGCAGCTGAGCTGGGATGCCGCGGCGTGGCTCAGGCCCCTGGAGGGCCGCGTGTACACGAGCGCAGACCTCGGCGCATTGACCGACGCGATCGTCGCGGCAGCAAAGCCGGGGGACCATGTGGTGATAATGAGCAACGGCGGATTCGGCGGCATTCACGACAAGCTCCTGCGCCGGTTCGGCGCGCCGGAATGACGCGCATCGCGTACCTGCACGGATTCAACAGCGGTCCCATATCAATGAAGGGGCAACAATTGGGGCACGCGATCGCGGCGCTGCCGGCGGCGCAGCGACCGGAATATTTCCTGCCGCAGCTAACGCATCGGCCGGCGGCGGCGGTGCAAGCGGCCAGCCGTTGGGCAGAGAGTGGAGATTCGCAACGACTGACCTTTGTCGGCAGCTCACTGGGCGGTTTCTACGCGACGCATCTTGCGGAGGCACACGGCGCGAAGGCGGTATTGATCAATCCGGCGCTACATCCCGAGCGCGATCTTGCCGCGTATATCGGGTTGCAGCGCAACCCGGCCACCAGTGAGGAGTACGAACTCACCACCGAGCATTTCGCGGAATTCGCGGCGTTGAAGGTCGAGCGCATCAGAGATCCGGAGCGCTATCTCCTGCTCGTCCAGACAGGCGACGAGCTGCTCGACTACCGGCAGGCCGTGGCGTTCTACGCCGGCGCCTGGCAGTACGTTCAAGGCGGGGGCGATCACGCCTATCGCGCCTTCGCCGAGCAGATTCCACTGGTCCTGCGCTTTGCCGGGGTCGATTGAACGCCATCGGGTAACATCGAGTCATGTCTCCCGACGCGGCGACCGCGAACGCGACCGGCATCGAGCAACGGCGCTCGCTCTGGCGCGCGACCGCGCCGCTCGCGCCGGCCACCACGGCGCTCGAGGGACCTGCCGAGGCAGACGTGGTCGTCGTCGGCGCCGGCTATACGGGGCTTTCTTGTGCGCTCGCGCTTGCCGAAGCAGGCCGCACGGTGATCGTGCTCGAGGCCGGTGACATCGGACACGGGGCGTCGGGGCGCAACGGCGGACAGGTGATTCCGGGACTCAAGCACGACCCTGACGAGCTGGTCGCGCGGTTCGGCCGTGAGCGTGGCGAAGCGCTGGTGCGGCTGGCCGGCGGCGCCGCAGACCGCGTTTTCGCACTGATCGCGAAATACCACATCGATTGCGCGGCGGCGCAGTGCGGCTGGATTCAGCCGGCGCACTCGGCCGCAGCAGCGCAGACGATTATCAAGCGCACCCGGCAATGGGTGACGCGCCGGGCACCGGTCGAATTGCTCCCGCGCGAACGGCTGGCATTGCTTCTGGGTACCGAAACCTACGCTGCCGGCTGGCTCGACCGCCGTGCCGGCGCGCTACAGCCGCTCTCGTACGCACGCGGGCTCGCCCGCGCGGCGTTGAACCTCGGCGCACGCGTGCATACGAGGTCTCCGGCAACGCAGATCGTCCGTGACCACGAAACGTGGATTGCGACGACACCTCGGGGCGAGGCGCGGGCGCGACAGGTCGTTCTCGCCACCGATGCCTACTCGGATGCGCTGTGGCCCGAGCTCGCCGCCAACCAACTTGTCGTCAGCAGCGTCCAGATCGCGACCGATCCCCTGCCCGAGCTCGTCCGGCGTACTATCCTGCCCGGCGGCACGACGGTCTCCGACACCCGCAAGCTTCTGTACTATTTCCGCCTCGATGCCGATGGACGCTTTCTCATCGGCGGCCGGGGGTCGGTGACGGATACGGTCGCGGAGAGCGTGTACGCGGGATTGCAGCGCTTTGCGGCACGGGTGTATCCGCGGCTTGCCGGCATGGAATGGCCGTATCGCTGGTACGGCCGCGTCGGAATCACGCGCGACGGGCTGCCGCATCTCGCCGAAGTCGCCCCCGGCGTGTGGACAGCGCTCGGCTATTGCGGCCGCGGTGTGGCGATGGCAACGACAATGGGACTGTTGCTCGCCGAGATATTGAACGGCGGCCGCCCGGCATATCCGGTGGCGGCGCTCAAGCCGATACCGCTGCGGACGCTGCGCCGACCGCAGCTGCGGGCCGCTATCGCGTACTATCGGGTCCATGATGCAGTGTCACAGGCCTACCGAGGGAGACGTCCATGACGATGCACCGCACGATTGGCTTGCTTAGTCACGCGCCGGCAGTCGCGGCGCTGGCAATACTTGCCTATAGCGGCCTTTGCTGCGCCCAGGCTCCGACCTACAACGTTGGATCGACGCCGACTGGCATTCCATTCACGTTCCTCGACGTCAAGACCAACACGATACAGGGAGCGATGGTTGATCTCATCACCGCGATCGGCGACGACGCCGGCTTCAAGGTCAACGTACAGGCGACGCCTTTCTCCGCGCTGATCCCCTCGCTTACCAGCAACAAGATCGACATCATCGCCGCGGCGATGCTTATCACCGGGCCACGCAAGGAAGTGATCGATTTCAGTGACCCGGTGTTTCCGTATCCCGAGGGCATGGTCGTCAGCGTCGATGACAATACGCCGTATAAATCGCTCAGTGATCTCAAGGGGCAGGTCGTCGGCGCGCAAGTTGGCACGGTCTACATCGAGTTCCTGAGAAGGAACGGCGAGTTCGCCGACGTCAAGGTCTACGATTCGCTGGCGGACATCCTGCGCGATGTCAGTCTCGGCCGCATCAAGGCCGGCTTCGGCGACGCTCCGATCCTCAAGTATCAGTTGTCGCAGAACACGGGGTTCAAGGCGAAGCTGGTGCCGACCTACGAACCGAAGATGACTGGCAGCGTAGGCATTGGCGTGCGCAAGACCGACGCGGAGCTGCTGAAGAAAATCAACGTGGCGCTGGCCAAGCTGCAAGCCAACGGTGCGCTCGACAGGATCCTGGTCAAGTGGAGCCTGAAATAATCGGGACCGGCTAAAGCCACGCCGGCGCGCGACCGGGCCGATGCGGACGTTCCTTCGCGACGCGCAGGATTTCCTCCCGATCCTGGGCCAGGGATGCGTCGTCACCATCGAACTCACGCTCTGCGCGCTGGTGCTTTCCACCCTGCTCGGCTTCGTGTGGGCGCTGCTGCGCCTGTCGCCGATACGCGCTCTTTCCTGGTCGGCGATCGCGCTCATCACGATCATTCGCGGCATTCCGATCCTGGTGCAGCTGTTCTACATCTACTTCGTCCTGCCGGATCTGGGCATTCAGCTCTCGGCATTCCAGGCCGGATTCATCGGCCTCGGCATCGCCTATTCCGCCTACCAGGCGGAGAACTTCCGCGCTGGTATCGAGGCGGTCGATCCCGGCCAGATCGAGGCCGCACAGTCGCTCGGCATGCGCCCGGCGCTGGTAATGCGCCGCGTGGTTCTGCCGCAGGCGATACGCGTGTTCTTGCCACCGTACGGCAACACCATGATCATGATGCTCAAGGACTCCTCGATCGCCTCGGCAATCACCGTCGCGGAGCTCACGCGCGGCGGGCAGCTCATCGCCGCGTCGACGTTCAAGAACATGACCGTATTCACACTCGTCGCCCTGCTCTATCTTGCGATGAGCCTGCCGCTGACCTATCTCGCGCACCGGCTGGAACGGGCGTTTGGGCGGCGATGATTTCAGTTCGCAACGTCGGCAAGGCGTATGGAACGCAACGCGTGCTCGACGATGTCAGCCTCGAGGTGGACAAGGGCGAGGTGGTCTGCGTCATCGGGCCATCGGGTTCGGGCAAATCGACGCTGCTCCGCTGCATCAACGGCCTCGAGGGCTATGACGAGGGCGAAATCGCGATCGACGGCGCCGCGGTGCTTCACAAACACAAGTCGATCCACGCCCTGCGCAGCGAAGTCGGCATGGTGTTCCAGCGCTTCAACCTATTCCCGCACCGCACCGCGCTGGAGAACGTGATGGAAGGCCCGGTGCACGTGAAGGGCATGTCCCGCAGTGAAGCAAAAGACCAGGCGGCCGTGCTGCTCGCCAAAGTAGGACTGGGCGAGAAGCTCACCGCGTATCCGGCCAAACTCTCCGGGGGCCAGCAGCAGCGCGTCGCGATCGCGCGGGCGCTGGCGATGCGGCCGAAGGCGATCCTTTTCGACGAGCCCACCTCCGCACTCGACCCGGAGCTCGTTGGCGACGTGCTGAAGGTCATGCTCACCCTGGCGCACGAAGGCATGACGATGGTCGTCGTCACGCACGAGATGGGATTCGCCGCCGAAGTGGCCCGCCGCGTGCTCTTTCTCGACCACGGTCGGGTGATCGAAGAAGGCACCACGCTGCAGATCCTGGCCGATCCCCGGCATGAGCGTACCCGGGACTTTCTGCAGCGCGTGTTGCGACCGGTCTGACCGGCGCGATTGGTGCACCGCAGCAAGCGGAGCGGCACGATCGAAGGTAAACTGACGCACCATGTCCTGGCGAAGTCGCCTCCCGCTTCGCTCCTGATTCGCCCCGACGGCGAGTCGGAGCCGCGCATCCCGTGCGGGTGCGCAATTCCTTCAGTTTTTCGCAGTTACGTGGGTCGCGCTTCCCACAAGGAATCGCTGCCGGAATCGATTTGAACGACCGAGCGATCCTCGGGTCGAAGGAGCAGTGTCATGAAGCCCCAAATCCGAGCCACCGACGCTGTTGCCGCCATCGACCCCTCGGGGCCGGCTGCCCCGGTATCGCGACTGATCGAGACCGAGCGCCACTACGGCGCGCGCAACTACGAGCCGCTGCCCGTGGTGATGGCTCACGGCGAAGGCGTCTGGCTGTGGGACGAGCACGGGCGCCGCTACCTCGACATGCTGTCGGCGTATTCGGCGGTGAGCCACGGTCACGCCCATCCGCGCATCGTGCAGGCGTTGATCGCACAGGCGCAACGACTTGCGCTCACCTCGCGTGCGGTTCACACCGACAAGCTGCCGCCGCTCCTCAAACGTCTCACCGAACTGACCGGGCTCGACCGCGCTCTGCCCGTCAACACCGGCGTCGAAGCGGTTGAGACTGCGCTCAAGGCGGCACGCAAGTGGGGCTATCGCGTCAAGGGCATTCCGAGTGACAAGGCCGAGATCATCGTCTGTGAAAACAACTTTCACGGCCGCTCGATCACGATCGTCGGCTTTTCGTCGGATCCGCAATACAGCGACGGTTTCGGGCCCTTCGCGCCCGGATTCAAGCAGATTCCGTTCGGCGACGCGGTCGCGCTCGACGCCGCGATCACTCCGCACACGGCAGCGTTTCTGGTGGAGCCGATCCAGGGCGAGGGCGGCATCGTCGTTCCCCCCGCCGGTTATCTTGCCGCCTGCGCGCGCATCTGCCGCGAGCAGCGCGTACTGCTGCTCGCCGACGAGATCCAGACCGGCATGGGCCGCACCGGCAGGTTTCTCGCGTGCGAGCACGAAGGCGTGCGGCCCGATGGCGTCGTCCTCGGCAAGGCGCTGGGAGGAGGCATGCTGCCGGTCTCTGCGTTCGTGGCGACGCACGAAGTGATGCAGGTCTTCCGCCCCGGCGACCACGGCAGCACCTTCGGCGGCAACCCGCTGGCGGCCAGCGTGGCGCTCGAGGCGCTCGCTGTCCTTTACGACGAAAAGTTGATCGAGCGTGCCGCGAGTCTGGGCGAGTATCTCGTCACGCAGCTCAAAACCGTCAAGAGCCCCCTCATTCGCGAGGTTCGCGGCAAGGGACTGTTCATCGGACTCGAAGTCGATGTTCGGCGCATCACCGCGCGGGCGATCGTCGATCGGTTGTTGGCGCGGGGTCTGGTATCGAAGGATACGCACGGTACCGTGGTGCGCTTCGCTCCCCCGCTGGTTATCGAGCGTCCAGAAATCGACTGGGCGGTCGAGCAAGTGCGCGCCGTATTCACCGAACTCGGCAACGGCATGCGCCGCGCAGCGTAAACACGTGCATCAGACCTGGAGCCATCGCAACGCGTGCATGCTGCTCGCGCTGGCCTGTCTTGCGGGCGTGCTCGATGCCGCCGCGCAACCACTCTGGTGCGCGACCGACGACACCCTCCTCTTCGGCAACCGGCAGGTCGGCAGCTCGACGAGCGCTACCGTGACGATCAGCAACTGCGGCGATCAACCGTGGTCGTTCACCGGCATCAGCATCGATCCCGCCACCGGGCCCGCGTTTCACGTGAGCCGGAGCTGCGCAAGCGGCCTCACGCTCGCAGCGGGCGCCACGTGCACGGTGACCGTGACCTTCGCCCCCACCGTGCCGGGGCAGACATCCGGCGGTGTGTGGCTGGATAACACGACCAGCACGCCGCAGCAGCTGCTGGCTTTCTATGGCCGGGGCATCGACGCGCAGGCGGGAACTGCGACGCTGCTTTTCGCGCCGCCGGCGCTGAACTTCCCACCGCAGTTCGTCGGCAGCCGGTCTCAGGGAATAATCGTGTTGCTGGTCAACCAGGGACCCGCCCCGCTCACGCTCAGCGCCCTGGTGCTGAACGGGCCGGCTGCGTACGACTACAGCGCGGCCGGGAACTGCAACCTCGGCTCAGCCATCGCGCCGGGCAAGTCATGCACGCTGGAGCTGGTCTTCGCGCCAGGCGCCTTGGGCGACCGGCCGGCGAATCTGGTGATCGATTCGCCGCAACTGGCGAACCTCGCCATCCTGCCAATCGACGGCACCGGGATCTCTACGACCTCGGCCGATGCCGATGTCATCGAGTTTTACTACCCGCCACTCGATACGTACTTCCTCACCGCGTCGGCGGCGGAAGAGGCGTTCATCGATGGCGGCGGCGTCGGCGCAGCCTGGGTGCGCACCGGATTTCATTTCCACGCCTGGACGACCGCAAATGTCGCGCCCGACAGCGTACCGGTTTGCCGTTTCACCGGCGCGCCGAACGTCGGCCCTGATTCGCACTTTTTCACCGGCAACGCGATCGAGTGCGCCCTGGTCAAAGCCAACTCGTACTGGCTCTACGAGGGCCTCGCGTTCCGCTCGCTGCTGCCGGTGGAGGGTCAGTGTGTCGCGGGGACGCTCCCCGTAATCCGGTTCTACCGGCCCGGAACCACCATCCCCGAGGTACGGCATCGCTACGTGGTCGACGCGACGGCAGCCGAGCAAATGCGCGCCCTCCGGTGGATCGAGGAAGGCCCGGTCTTCTGTGCGCAACCATAGCCACCGGGACCGCCCGGGGCTAGGATGGCGCGTGCCCAAGCCGACACTTGCCGACAAGCTGGTCGTCGCGATCTCGTCGCGGGCGCTGTTCGACCTGTCGGAAAGCCATCGCATCTTCACCGAGCAGGGCGTCGAAGCCTATCAGCGCTACCAGATCGAGCATGAAGACGAGATCCTCGCCCCGGGGCCCGCGTTCACGCTGGTCAAGAAGATGCTGCGCCTCAACCGCCCCGACAAGCAATACGTCGAGGTAATCCTGCTGTCGCGCAATTCCGCCGACACGGGCTTGCGCGTCTTCAATTCGATCCAGCACTACGGCCTCGGCATCAGCCGCGCGGCGTTCACCAAAGGCGAGCCGACCTCGCGCTACGTGCCGGCCTTCGGGTCACATCTCTTCCTCTCCGCCGACACCGAAGACGTCAAACGCGCGCTTGACGACGGCTACGCTGCGGCGACGATCTTTCCCAGCGTTTACAAGAACGAGACCGATGAGCTGCGCATCGCATTCGACGGCGACGCGGTCATTTTTTCCGACGAGGCCGAGCGCGTGTACCAGTCCGGAGGGCTGGACGCCTTCGCCAAGCGCGAAAGAGCCTCCGCGCGCGACCCCTTGCCCGGTGGCCCGTTCAAGAAATTCCTGGCCGCGCTGCACCAGATCCAGGCGGACTACCCCGACGACAATAGCCCGATCCGCACTGCGCTGGTGACCGCGCGCAGCGCACCGGCGCACGAGCGGGTGATCCGCACTCTGCGCGCCTGGAATATCCGCATCGACGAAGCACTTTTCCTCGGCGGCTTGGACAAGGGCGAGTTTCTGCGTGCGTTCGGCGCCGATTTCTTCTTTGACGATCAGCGCACCCATGTCGAGTCGGCGGCAAAGCACGTCGCCGCCGGCCACGTGCCGCACGGCGTGGCGAACGAGTAGCGCGAAGCCTGGCAGCGGCGGCCGCAAGCGTTGGTCTCCGGGCGAAAGCCCGAGACGGGGACAAGCCGGGGAAGTATCGGCGCGGCGACCCTAGTCGACGATGCGGCCGTAGAAGGGGTACTGCGGATCGTTGTAACCCGGCGTCGAAGGATGCCCGGGCGCGACCAGCGAATCGATAAGGGCTTCATCGTCTGCATCGAGGGTTTTGCCGACCGCGGCAAGATAAGCGGTCCACTGCTCCAACGTACGCGGTCCCGCGATCACGGCGCTGATGATCCGGTTGTTAAGCACCCAAGCCAGCGCGAACTGGGTCGCCGTGAGGCCCTTCCGCTCGGCGTGCGCCTTGATCTTCTGCGCCATGGCGATCGATTCGGGGCGGAACTCCGTTTCCATCATGCGGCTGTCCTTGCGTGCGACCCGCGACCCCGCGGGCGCGTCGGCGCCCGGGATGTATTTGCCGGTAAGCACGCCGCGGGCGAGCGGACTATAGGGCACGACGCCCAAGCCGTAGTAGTCGCAGGCCGGCAGGAGCTCGACCTCGGGCATTCGATTGAAGGCGTTGTAGTACGGCTGGCAAGCGACCGGCCGCGGCACGTTAAGCTCGGCGCAGATGCCGACGATCTCGGCGGCGCGCCAGCCGCGATAGTTCGAGATGCCGAAATAGCGGATCTTGCCGGCGCGAATGAGCTCGCCCATCGCTTCGATCGTCTCGTCGAGAGGGGTCTCCGTGTCGTCCCGATGCAGATAGTAAATGTCGATGTAGTCGGTGGCGAGGCGCTGTAGGCTGTCTTCGCACGCCTGCATGATCCAGCGGCGCGACAGTCCACCGTCGTGGGGCTTCGCCGTCATCACGTTGCCAACCTTCGTGGCAAGGATCCAACGGCGACGGTTGGCGGCAATTGCGGGTCCGACAATCGTTTCCGACGCGCCCTTGGCGTACACGTCGGCGGTGTCGATGAAGTTGACGCCCGCATCGAATGCGGAGGCGACAATCCGTTGCGCAGTGGCGGCGTCGGTGCGGTCGCCGAACATCATCGTGCCGAGGCAGATCACCGAGACTTCGAGGCCGGATTCGCCCAAGCGGCGGAATTCCATGGTCGTCCTGAAAGAAGGGAATGCAGGAAAGCGCCATGCTGAAGCAATCCGTCCGCCCGCGCAATGACCGCGGCGCCCCAAGCGGCGCTCTGCCGCTGCGGTATAATCCGGGCCCTCTTTCGGTGCGCGCGGCGTCCATTCGGCAAGCCGCGTTCCAAGATCCATGCACGTCTTTTTCGAGGACGACGGCGCATTCAAGGCCGGCACCGTTCTCGCCGACAACGATACGTCGCTGCAGATCGAAGCGGCATCCGGCAAGCGGCTCAAGATCAAGTCCGCCAATGTCCTGCTACGCTTCGCCGAGCCCTCGCCTTCCGCACTGCTCGCGGATGCGCAAACGCTCGCCGCCGGGCTCGATGCGAATTTTCTGTGGGAGGTGAGCGACGGGCGCGAGTTCGCGTTCACGGATCTCGCGGTCGAATATTACGGCCGCGCGCCCAGGCCGGCGGAAGCCGCGGCGCTGGCGCTCTGCCTGCACGCTGCGCCAACGCACTTTTACAAGAAGGGCAAGGGCCGTTATCGCGCTGCGCCCGCCGATGCGCTAAGGGCCGCGCTCGCAGGCACAGAGCGCAAGCGCCTCGAGGCGGAGCAGGTCGCCGCTCTCGCCGCGGAGCTCAAGGCGCATCGCCTCCCTGAGGCCATCCGCGCGGTCCTGCCGATGCTCCTCTACAAGCCGGACAAGCTCGCGTTGGAAACGCGGGCGGTGAACTCGGCCTGCGCGGCGCTGCAGACGAATCCGCTTGCCCTGCTCATGGCCTGCGGCGCGATTCCCTCGACGCACGATTTTCATTTCAACCGCTTCGTATTCGAAGCCTTCCCGCATGGCACGGAGTTCCCTGCCTTTGCCGAGCTGCCGGTGTTGCCCGAGCAGCCCCTCGCCGCCGTGCGCGCTGTTTCGATCGACGATGCGGCGACGACTGAAATCGACGACGCGTTCTCGGTGCGACCGCTTGCAAACGGGCACATCGAAATCGGGATCCATATTGCCGCACCCTCCGTGGCGATACCACGCGGCTCCGCGCTCGACGCCATCGCGCGCAAGCGTCTGTCCACCGTTTACATGCCCGGCCGAAAGATCACCATGCTGCCCGACGCCGCGCTCGACCGCTTCACCCTGCGCGCGGGAGCCGCACCCCCGGTGCTGTCGCTCTACATCGAGGCGGCCCCGGACGGAACACCGGTTAGAACCGCGACGCGGCTCGAACGCGTGCCGGTCGCGGCCAACCTTCGGCTCGATGCGATCGACGAGCGCTTTGCGGCCCCGGCCGCGGCGAATGAGCCGGAATGGACCGACGAACTGCGCCAACTATGGCGGGTCGCGCAACAGCTCGAGGCGGCGCGCGGCAAGCCTGACGCCGTGCGCAGTGAATACAGCTTCCGGGTCGACTGGTCCGCGGCGCCGGACGGTCGCGTGACGATCGTGCCGCGGCCACGCGGCTCGCCTCTTGACCGGCTCGTGGCCGAGCTGATGATCTACGTCAACAGCAGCTGGGGAAAGCTTCTCGCCGACTCGGGGGTGCCCGGCCTTTATCGCACGCAGCAGGCGGGCAAGGTGAAGATGAGCACCAAGCCGGAGCCGCATCAGGGGCTCGGCGTCGCCCAATACCTATGGGCGAGCTCGCCGCTGCGCCGCTACAGCGATCTGGTCAATCAGCGCCAGTTGCTCGCCGTAGTGGCCGGCGCCAAACCCCCGTACGCGGAGGGCGATGCGGAGCTGTTCGCCGCGGCCGCCGATTTCGAAGCCACGTATGCACAATACGCCGAGTTTCAGAATCGCATGGAGCACTATTGGTGCTTGCGCTGGCTGCAGCAGGAGGTTGTGACGGAGACCACCGCGACGGTGGTGCGCGAGAACCTGGTGCGCTTCGACGCTTTGCCGCTGGCGATCCGGGTCGCGGACCTGCCACCGCTCGCGCCCGCCACCCGTGTGCGGCTTGCCATCGGGCGCATCGACCTTCTCGCCGCGACCCTCGAGCTGCGTTACGGCGGCCTTGCCGCAGATTAGCGGACGAACGAAGCTGCGGGCCGGTCCGCCGGTGGCCAAGACAGGAAGGCTATACTTGGAGGGACATGCCCGCCAAGTCCGCGCGCAAACGAACTGCATCGGCACCCGGCACCGCCGCCCACAAGCCCGCAAAGCGGCCCGCCGCGCGTGCGGTGCCCATCGCCGAGCCACGCACGCTGTCACTGCCGTTCGTCGTCGCCGACAACGTGCGTGGCGACCAGCTGCTGACGGTCGCCATTGCCGGGTCGATCCTGTTGCACACGCTCGTGCTCGCGCTCAGATTCAGCCCGTTCGACCTCTCCGCACTCGATCGCAACGGTCCACCGCTCGAAGTCGCGCTGGTCAACGCCAAGTCGAAGACGAAGCCAACCAAGGCGGAGATACTCGCACAGGCGAATCTCGACGGTGGCGGCAATACCGAGGCCAACCGGCGCGCCAAGACGCCGCTGCCTGTCCTGCCGCACGCCACTGCCAACAGCGAGTTCAGCGTGGCCACGCAGAAGGTCGAGCAGCTGGAGAAGCAGGCGAAGGAGCTCATGACGCAGATCAGGGCGGCGAACGCGGTGGCACCTCCGGTGGCCCAACCGACCGACGCGCCCGATCCCGCCGACCTGCCCAGCTCGACCGAACGGATGCAGCGCACTCTCGAAGCCCTGCGCCTGGAGGCCCAGATCGCCAAGGAGATGGATGCCTACGAAAAACGGCCGAAGCGGCGTTTCGTCGGCGCGCGCGCCGCGGAGTATCGTTTCGCGCGTTACGTCGAGGACTGGCGGCTCAAGGTCGAGCGCGTCGGCAATCTCAACTATCCGGAGGCGGCGCGTGTGCGCAAGCTCTACGGCAGTCTCCTGCTCACGGTGGGCATTCGCGCTGATGGCAGCATCGAGAGCGTCGCCGTCGATCGCACCTCGGGGCAGAAGATCCTCGACCTCGCGGCGACGCGGATCGTCGAGATGGCTGCGCCCTATGCGCCGTTCCCGACCGACATCAAGCGCGACACCGACATTCTCTATATCACGCGCACCTGGACGTTCGCTCCAGGCGACTCGCTGATCTCGCAGTAAGGCCTGACCGACCGCGATGGGTTACCTCAGGCGCTGGTTGCTGTGGACGCTCGCGCTTGTCGTGGCCGCGCTGGTTCTGTTGCAAGCCTGGTACGCGGTGCACATCTGGTGGTGGCGGGACCACCCGCCGCGGGAGACTGCATTCATGGCGCTGCGGATCGGCGAAATTCGCGCCGCGCGTCCGCAGGCCAGGCTCGCATACAGCTGGGTCCCCTATGAGCGCATTTCAGTCGAGATCAAGCGCGCGATGATCGCTGCAGAGGACGCCAAGTTCGTCGAGCATGAGGGCTTCGACTGGGACGGGATCCAGATGGCGCTCGACAAGAACCTCCGCCGCGGGCGGGTCGTCGCCGGCGGCTCCACGATCACGCAGCAGCTGGCCAAGAACCTGTTCCTCTCGTCGCAGCGGAGCTATTGGCGGAAGAGCGAGGAGGCGCTGATCACGGTGATGCTCGAAGCGCTGCTCGGCAAGCGCCGCATCCTCGAGCTCTACCTCAACGTAATCGAGTTCGGCGACGGCATCTTCGGGGTCGAGGCGGCGGCGCAACACTACTTCGGGGCCGGCGCAGGAGCGCTGACCGCGGAGCAGGCAGCTCGCCTGGCGGCAATGGCACCCAACCCACGCTACTACGAGAAGCACCCCGGCGCCCGCGGCCTCGCGCGCAAGGTCCCGATCATCCTCGCGCGCATGCCCGCCGCGGAGTTGCCCTAGTCCGGATTGTCGGGCACGATTGACGGCATGGCTGCCACTCACCGCGCGCTGCCGACGCTACTGCGCATCTGCGCTGGCATCGATCAGTTGTTCATCGTGGAGGTCGGACCATTCGGTCGGCAACTGGCCGAGGACGCGCGCGCGGCATGGCTCGCGACGGGCAACAAGATCCGCCCCGCGGACGTCGAACAGTACATCGCCCTGCTGGCGGAGCATATTGAGGATGCCGAACGGCGCGAAGCGTTCGTGACCGACGCGTTGAACTGCGTCAAACTGTAGGCCAGCGTAAGCGCGGGCAGCCATCGCAAGAATTCGCCAGGGAGACATAGATGCTTCTCAACCGCTCGATTACCACCCAGTTCACGATCGTGTTCGTGCTTGCGCTGCTGCTAATCGTCGGCTCCTTCTATCTGGTCTTGGACAGCGTGTATCGCAACGAACTGAAGTCGCAGGCGGAGACTGTGGCCGACAATGTCGACGCTTTCGGCAGCTGGGTGTCGCAGTACGGACGGGTGTGGGTGCGCGACGACAACAAGAGCTATCTCGGCGAGGTCACGCTGGTCAACGCTCCCGATGCGACCACCGGTACCCCGGGTGACGTGTGGCATTTCTATTCGAAGAACCCGGCGCTCGCGCAGCGCGAGTTTTCCGAAGTTGTCGAAAAGTCGTCGTCGCCGGCAAAGTTCCGGGTGACCTCGCATAATTTCATGAATCCGGTCAACAAGCCGGATGTATTCGAAACCAAGGCGCTGGAACTAATCCGTGCCAATCATCTCGCGGAGTACTACGAGGTGTCGCCCGACAGTTTCCGCTTCGCGCGCACGCTGTACGTGAAGGCTTCGTGCCTCACCTGCCATGCCAGCGCCGAGAGCGCCCCCGCCGATGTCAAGACCCGCTACGGCACGGAGCGCGGTTTCGGCTTCAAGGAAGGGGAGGTGGCGGGCATCATCAGCGTCAGGTTGCCCGTCCGTTCGTTCTGGAAGGTGACGTCCGACGTGCTGGGTCCGCTGCAGATTGGGCTCCTGGTCAGTGCCTTCGTCGTTGCGGTGCTGTTCATCCAGTTCGCGGTGGTGCGGCCGATCAAGAAGGTGACCCGGGCGGCGGAGCGGATTTCCGTCGGGCAGCAGGCGGATCTGGGTGTGGCCGGACTGCAACGGACCAGCCGCAACGAGATCCACCAACTCATCCTGGCGACGGAACGGCTGCGCGCCAGTCTGGTGCTCGCGATGCAGCGCTTGATCAAGAAGAGCAATCCGCCGGCGTAGGCTTTGCCGCGGCGCCCGGCCCAGGCAACGGCCGGCGCGAAGGAATAACCTGCCGCTGGCCCCTGTTATGCATGGGCGCGCGTGGCGCCCGGCCGCCGCGGCGGGATCACCAGGAAACGTCCCTTGCCCGAGACACTGCCCCATCCCGATCTGGTCGCCGCGCTGCCGCGGCTGCGACGGTATGCGCGAGTGCTGACCGGCGACGTGCACCGTGCCGACGACCTGGTGCAGGACACGCTGGCGCGCGCCTGGGAGAAACGCTGGCTCTGGCAGGCGGGAAGCGACCTGCGGGCGTGGCTGTTTACGATTATGCACAATGTCCACGTCAATCAGTTTTCGTTGCGCCAGCGCGAGAACGCGCACACCTCGCTCGATTCCGACGAGGGTCCGGCGGGGGGCTGGGAGATCCCGGTGCGGGCGACGCAGACCGATCGCGTCGCGCTTACCGAGGTCTTCGCGCAGATCGCGCGCCTGCCGGTGGAGCAACGCGAGGTACTCGTGCTCGCCGCGGTGGAAGAGCTGCGTTACGAGGAAATCGCCGCCCTTCTCAAGGTGCCGATCGGAACCGTGATGTCGCGCCTGTCGCGGGCACGTGAAAAGCTCAGACGAATGAACGTGGACACACCGTCGCCGCTGAAGGTCGTGCGATGAGCGTCCACCCGGCGCTCAGCGACGACGACCTGCATGCGTTCGCCGACGATCAGCTCTCGCAGGCACGCGCCGGCGAAGTCGCGGCGGTGCTGGATCACGAGGCGGAGCTCGCCGCGCGCGTGGCGGAAATCCGGCGCCAGAACGCGCGGCTGCGCGACGCGCTCGATCCGTGGCTTGCCGAGCCACTGCCGCGCAAGTTGCTCGCGGCCACGGCGGCCCCTGCCACGCAGGCGCGCTCGTGGCGGCCTGCGGCGCTCGCGGCCGGCGTCGCGCTCGTCGTCGGCGTGGGCCTGGGCTGGTTCGGGCGTGGGGAGTCCCTGCTGCTTGCCGGCACGCCGGTGACCTTCCAGCGTCAGGCCGCGCTAACGCACGCCCTCTACGCGGCCGACGCAAACCGACCGGTCGAGGTCTGGGCGACCGAGGAGCAGAGGCTCGTTAGCTGGCTGTCGAAGCGGCTCGGCTTCGCGCTGCATGCCCCGGACCTCAACAGCGTCGGCTTTGCGCTGGTCGGCGGCCGGCTCGTCGCCGGAAACGAGAATCCAGGGGCGCTGTTCATGTATGAAAACGCCGCCAAGCAGCGCATCTCGCTGTTGGTGCGCAAGGATGCCGAGCCGTCGCGGGAGACGGCGTTCCGGTACGCGGTCGAAGACGGCGTGGGTGTCTTCTACTGGATCGATGATGCCTGCGGCTACGCGCTGTCCGGCCAGGTCGACCGCGCACAGCTGCTTGCGCTCGCGCGTGTCGTCTACGCTCAACTCGCCACCGCGGCCGTGGCTGCCAAGCCATAGGCGCCGACTGCGGACGCGCCCGAGCCACAAGGCACTGGGGCGAGCGATCAGCATTAGAGGGGGACGGGCCCGCGCGGCGTTTGCAGCATCGCCGCCAATCGCGGCCGCTCCCCATACGTGACTTTGATAGTGTCGCCGAGGGCGAGCGCGGCGAGCGTCGCGCGGATCAGGCCCGGCTGGGGGTGCGCGCCGGCGAGCGCGACCAGCCTGACACGGCTGTCGGGCATGGCGTCGGCCGGGTGCCGCGCATCGGCCCATTGAATCAGGCTTGGCAGAACGCCTCCGGCGGGAAGCTGCCCGTCGACCGGCACGGTGATCCGCCATTCGAGCCCGGCACGCCGCAGCACCCGGACTGCACCTGGATCAACGGGGAAGACACGGCGCGCGGCATCGATGTCGGTCGTGCGAGCGACCCAGTGAACCAGGCGCGGCCGTTCCTGCAGCGCCGCCTGAAGGGCGGTCGTGTCAAGAGCGAACCAGCGTGGCTGCGCGGGCGCAACAGCCTGCGGGTCGACGGCGATCACTTCGAGATAGCACTGCTCGCCGAGCTTGACCACGCTATTGTGGGTGCCCATTGCATCGTGCTTGCCGCCGCGCTGCAGGCGCGCGCCGAGGCGCTCCTCGAGGTAGGCTTCGCCCTGCTCGAGGGTTTCCGCCGCGACGACCAAATGGTCGAAGACGGCGGCAAGTGGCATCAAGCCGTGGCCGTTTCGGCCGCGGCGAAATCGAGTTCGATGCGCGCGCCGTTTGGGTCGAAGAAGAAGACCTGCCAGGTTCCCGAGCCGGCCTGTCGCCGGCAGACATGCTCGACATTGTTGGCGGTCAAGCGCGCGAGCGTTGCCGCAAGGCCGCTGGCGGAGAACGCCATGTGGTCGATCACGCCAGGCTTGAGCGCCTCGGGAGCGCGCCCACCGACGATATGCAGTATTGGCAATCCCTGCGCGTAGAGCCACGCGCCGGGGAAATTCAGATTCGGCCGCTCACCCGGAACCAGGCCGAGCAGGTCGCCGTAGAAACGCACGGTCTTGGCCACGTCGTCCGTGAGCACGGTGAAATGGTTCATGCCCTCGATGGTCATCGCTGCGTCCGCTCCTTCCTCCGCGTCGCTGCCGGCCCGTCAGCGCGATAGCTGCGCGAAAAACTCGCCGAACAGGGCGGTCGCATCGGGTGGTTGCGGATCATTGTACGCAAAAACGCCGTCGCCGCCGCTCCAGGCGTGGCCGAGCCCGGACACACGCACGAGACGGACGACCAGGCGCCCAGCGACCCGATAGTCGGCGGTCGTCATGGTGCGGCCTCCGGCGGGTGTCGTCGTGGCGCTGGAATCGGCGGCGGGAATCCCGGCGCGATCGCCGTCCGCCGCGAGCGGGTACCCGTTGAACAGCAGAAACTGGTGCACCAGCTCGAGCGCATTCCTGACCGCGACGAAGTTATCGCGCTCGCCATGGATCACGCACAGGGGAAGGGGCAGCGCGCGCGGCGACGTGCGCGCGCGCGCCTCGAGGGCGATCGCAGCAACGTCCGCATCGGCGCCGGTCGCGAGCACCCTCAGCGCGCTGGCGGGACTTGCTGCGGCACCGCAGGCGACTCCCGAGTGGGCACCGACCGCGGCAAACAATTTGGCGAAACGCAAGCCGAGCACGGCCGCGAGGCACGCTCCGGACGACATCCCGGCGACAAACACCCGCCGCGGGTGCGCGCGGTAGAGACGACGCACCGCACGCACCTGCGCGGCGACAATCGCGGCTTCGCCCTTGCCGTCCGCAGTGCGATGGTCGAACCAGTTCCAGCAGCCCCACGCGTTGGCCTGCTTGGCCTGGCGTGGCAGCAGGATGAGCCAATCGCGCGCGTCCGCCCACGCGGTAATGCGCGACCCGCCGGCAATCTCCTCCGGCGTCTGCTTGCAGCCGTGAAGCAGGACCAGCAGCGGCCGGCGCTGCCAGCGCGAATGGCCGCGCGGCACGTAGACAAGGTACTCGCGCGACGGCCATACCCACGGCGCAACCGATACCCTACCGTGCCAGGAGAACTTGCTGCCGGTTTCGAAGCGCCCCGGTTCCGGGGGCGGGCGGCGGAAAAGCCGGCCGAAAAAGCCGCGTACACGAGACCAGAACGATGGCCCGGGCTCAGATGAGGATGACGTCGTACTGCTCCTGCGTATACAGCGTCTCGACCTGCAGCGAAATCGGCTTGCCGATGAAATCGCCGAGCTGCGCGAGGCTCTGTGACTCCTCGTCCAGGAAAAGATCGATCACCGACTGCGAGGCAAGGATGCGGAACTCGCGGGCGTTGAACTGCTTGGACTCGCGCACGACGTCGCGCAGTATCTCGTAGCAAACCGTCTGCGCCGTCTTGATCTCGCCGCGACCGCTGCAAGTCATGCAGGGTTCACACAGCACGTGCGCGAGGCTCTCCCGGGTGCGCTTGCGCGTCATCTCGACCAGGCCGAGCTGGGTGAAGCCGTTGACGGTCAGTCGCGTCCGGTCGCGATCGAGCGCCTTGTTGAACTCCTCCAGCACCGCCGCGCGATGGTCCGCGTTCTCCATGTCGATGAAATCGATGATGATGATGCCGCCCAGATTGCGCAACCGGAGCTGGCGCGCGATCACCTGAGCCGCTTCGAGATTGGTCTTGAAGATGGTGTCGTCGAAACTGCGTCCGCCGACGAACCCCCCGGTATTGACGTCGATCGTCGTCATCGCCTCGGTCTGGTCGATGATGAGATAACCGCCGGACTTGAGATCGACGCGTCGCGCCAGCGCCTTCTCGATCTCGTCCTCGACTCCGTTCAGGTCGAACAGCGGCCGGTCGCCGCTGTAATGATGGATCCGCGCCACGATGGCCGGCGTGTACTGCTGGGCGAAGTCGAGCATCTTCTGATGCGTCTCGCGCGAGTCGACCAGGATGCGCGCGGACTCCTCGGTCGCCATGTCCCGCAGCACGCGCTGCGCGAGGTTCAGGTCCTGATAGATCGGCGAGGGTACCGGAACGGAGTCCGACTTGGCCGTGAGATCGTGCCAGAGCTTGGTCAGATACTCGATATCGTTCTGCAACTCGTGCTCGGTCGCGGTCTCGGCCATGGTGCGGATGATGAAGCCACCGCCAAGGCCTTCGGGAAGCAGCTGCTGCAGCTTGCCGCGCAGGCTTTCGCGCTCCGCCTCGTCCTCGATGCGTTGCGAGATGCCGATGTGCGAGTCCTGCGGCAGGTAGACAAGCAGCCTGCCGGCCAGGCTCACTTGCGTGGAGAGCCGTGCACCCTTGGTGCCGATCGGATCCTTGATGACCTGTACCAGCAGTGACTGGCCCTCGTGCAGGATACGTTCAATGGGCTTGCTGTCGTGACCGTGGCCGTTCTGACGGTGCTCCCAGATGTCGGCAACGTGCAGAAACGCCGCGCGCTCAAAACCGATCTCGATGAAGGCCGACTGCATGCCGGGCAGCACGCGGGCGACCCGACCGACGTAGATGTTGCCGACCAGACCACGCGCGGACGAGCGCTCGATGTGCAGCTCCTGCACGACCCCCTGCTCGAGCATGGCCACGCGGGTCTCCTGCGGCGTCACATTGATGAGAATCTCGTGGCTCATGCTGCCGAGTTATAACACCGGAAAGCCGATGCGGGTCAGGATCTCGGCCGTTTCGAACAGCGGCAGGCCCATGACGCCCGAGTAGCTGCCGTCGAGATGTTGCACGAACACGGCAGCCTTGCCCTGGATCGCGTAGGCCCCGGCCTTGTCGAACGGCTCGCCCGTGGCGACATAGCGTTCAATCTCGTCGTGCCCGAGCGTGCGGAAGGTGACGCGCGATGTCGACGCGGCGGCGAAGAGTTGCGTCTCCCAGCGCACCGCGACGGCCGTGATGACCTCGTGTGTTCGCCCCGACAGCGCGCCCAGCATCGCTACCGCGCCGGCGGCATCGGCCGGCTTCCCCAGCGCTTTGCCGTCGAGTACGACTTCGGTATCGGCGCCGAGCACGGGTTTCGGTGGCAGTCCGCGGCGGCCCATGCGATGCCACCCGACAGATGCCTTCAGGCGTGCAACGCGCTTGACGTATTCGAGGGGCGGCTCGGCCTGGCGTGCTGCCTCGGCAATGTCGCGCCGACGACCGGGTGCCTCGCGCAGCAGCAACGTATCGAACTCGACGCCGATTTGACGCAGCAGCTCCTGCCGCCGCGGACTCTTCGACGCAAGGTAGAGCGCCGGGCGTTCGTTGAGAACAAAGCGTTCGCTCATTCGCGGTGGTAAGGATGGCCTTGCAGGAGGCTCGCAGCGCGGTAGAGCTGCTCGGCGAGCACGACCCGGGCAAGGCCGTGCGGCAATGTTAGCGCGGAAAGCGCCATTGTGACATCGGCATCGCGCCGGATTGCCTCGGCGAGGCCGTCCGCGCTGCCGATCACGAACGCAACCGACTGCCCGCCGTTGCTCCAGCCGCGCACGCGGGCAGCGAGCTGCGCCGTGCTCCAGGCTTCACCGCGTTCATCCAATGCAACGATTGTCCAACCTCGGGTCGCGGTCGCGATGCGCGCGGCTTCCGCAGCGAGGATCTGCGTCGGGCTCTTGCCGCGGCCGCGCGGTTCTGGCTTGAGTTCGATCAATTCCAGTGCGAACTCGCGCGGCAGGCGGCGAGCGTAATCGTCAAATCCTGCGGCGACCCATGCCGGCATCCGCTGGCCCAACGCAACGATACGCAGTTTCATCGCCGGGAGCGAAGCCGACCGCCGCCGGCCCGGGAAGTCAAGCGAGCGCGGCAGCCTTGGAGCGCCGGCGCGGCGGCGGCGGTGTCCACAACTCTTCGAGGTTGTAGTAGGTGCGGGTAGCGGGTTGCATGATGTGCACGACGATGTCGCCAGCATCGACGAGCACCCACTCGCCGGTCTGCTCGCCTTCGACGCCGATGATGCTCGCGCCAGCCGCCTTGAGCGCCTCGCACACGTGCCGCGACAGAGCTTTCACTTGCCGACTCGAGTCGGCGGTGGCGATGATCAGCGTGTCGCAGAGACTGGTCAGCTTGCGGACGTTAAGCACCGTGATGTCCCGGGCCTTGATATCTTCGAGGGCGGCGACGGCGGTCTTCTGGATCTTCGAGACTAGGGCACGATCAGCGGCGTTTTGCGCGGGCACGATCCGGGCTCAGAGTGGCGACGGCTGGTGGCCGGCAACGCGCACGTGTTGCATCGGGTTAGGGTTCCTGCGGGGAGGGCGGCAGATACAGTTGGTTGTGGTCAATATAGTCTAGAACCGCGGCGGGAAGCAAACCGCGAACCTCCGCGCGACCCTCGGGTCCGCGCGCGAGCGCGGCGCGGATCGCGCTCGCCGCGATCGGTTGCGGGGTAACCTCCACGCGCACAATCGAACCGGCCAGGGTGCGCTCGAGACGCGCAGGGTCGGTGGTGAGCCGGCGCTGCCAGTGAACTTCAAGCGCGGGAGGCAGGGCCGCCGCCGCCGCGCCGGGTCGCTCGACGACGACGAAATGCGCGAGCGTGAACAAACGCTCCCATCGCCACCACTGCGTGAGCCCGGCAAATGCGTCCGCGCCGATCAACAGCGCGAGAGGCAGCGCGGGCTGTTCGGCGTGCAACGCTTCGAGCGTCTGCACGGTGTAACTCGGGCCTGCGCGTTCGATCTCGCGCTCGTCCACGGCAAGGCCGGCAAATTCGCCGCAGCCGAGGCGGGTCATCGCCAGGCGGTCTGCGCCCGATGCCACCGGCGCATCGCGATGCGGCGGGTTGCCCGCGGGAATCAGCCGCACCTCGGGCAGTCCCAGCGCTGCCTTGACCTCGGCGGCCAGGCGCAAGTGCCCGTAATGGATCGGGTCGAAGGTGCCGCCGAGTATCGCCAGCACACGGATGGAACGGCTCATCGCTGCAACCGGCAGGTGCCGCGCTGAAGCGTCGTGCACACTGACCGGGTCGTTTTCATCGGGGACGGCGCCCCGGCCCCGCGACCAGCGACTCGGCATGGTCGAGGTCGGATTGTATGGTGCGCAGAACTTCGTCATTGATGACATCGGTCTCGCGCAGTTGCATCAACTCGGCGCGTTCGGCGTCCAACGCTGCGAGCCGCAGCCGCCGCTCGGCATCCCGGACAGAGTCGACCTGACGTCGCCGTTCGACGTTGGCAGAATAGCGCTCGCCACGGCGTTCGTACTCATTGATGAGTGCCTGCGCATAAGCCTTCGCGCCCGGATCGCTCAGCTGCGACAACTGCTGCCGGAGTGCGGTCGCAGCCGCGGTCGCGGTGGCGAGCCGCGCCGCGCGCTCTTCGCTTTCGGCGACGCCGTCGCCACGCACGCCCAGCCAGCGAATGACCCAGGGCAAGGTGAGCGCGTTGACCAGGAGCGTGATGACGATGACGCTCGCCGCGAGCAAAATGATCAGCTCGCGAAACGGGAACGGCGTGCCCGCCGCGGTCACCAGCGGGACCGACAGCGCTGCCGCCAACGTCACCGAACCGCGGATACCCGCCCAGCCGACCAGGAACACGCTGCGTGGATTGTGGATGCCTTCCCGCGCGCGGATCCGGCGGGAGAAGAGGAGCGGAAGATAGGCCGCGGGAAACACCCACAGAATCCGCAGCACGATGATGAGGGCGGAGATCGCCAGGGCAAGCAGCATCAGGCCAGCGGCGCTCGCGTGCGGGATACCGGCGATGACCGAATGCAGCTGCACGCCCAGCAGCAGGAACACCAGGCCGTTGAACGCGTAAGTAAGCATCCGCCACACCTCCCAGGCGTGGGCGCGCGTCGGCGCATCGAGATGCCGCGTGTCGTCAACGCCGGCGTACAGGCCGGCGGCAACGACCGCAAGAATGCTGCCCAGGCCAACCGCTTCGGCGGCGAGATACGCGGCATAGGGCGTGAGAATGGAGATCACGGTCTGAATCGTCGGATCGTCGATGCAGAAGCGGGCGAGGTGCATGCGCAGCTGCCCGATCGCCCAGGCGACGGCGAGCCCGAGCAGCAAGCCGCCCCCGGAAAGAACGAAGAACTGGATCACGGCCTCGCTCCAACTGAATGCGCCCGTGACCGCCGCCGCGATCGCGAACTTGAACGCAACCAAACCCGACGCGTCGTTGATCAGGCTCTCGCCGTTGACGATTGTCATCACGCGCGTGGGAATGCTGAGCCTGCTGGTAACCGCGCTCACCGCGACCGCATCGGTGGGAGAGATTGCCGCGCCGAGCGCGAAGGCCGCCGCCAGCGGGACCTCCGGCAAGAGCCCGTGCAGCAGATACCCCACTGCCAGCACCGTCAGCGAAACCAATCCGATCGCGAGCAGCAATACCGGGCGCATCACCCGCAGCAGATCGCGCTTCGAAATGACCCAGGCGTCGGCGAACAGCAGAGGTGGAATGAAGAGCAGAAAGAAGACCTCCGGCGGAACGCGCAGCGATCCGAACGCGGGAACATACGATAGCGCGACGCCGGCGCCTACCTGCAGGATCGGCAATGGAACCGGCACCCATTTGCCGATCGCGCCGATCAGTGCGACGGCGAGCAGAAGGCCAAGCGTCGTCTCGATAATGCCCATCGGCGTATTGTAAACGCCGTCGGCGCGCAGCCGTCCCCCGGGGTGCCGGCCGCGCTTTAGAAGCGCGACCCGGGTGCGGCGAGAAAGGCCGTCTCCTCTGCGGTCGATTCGCGGCCGAGGATCGCATTACGGTGCGGAAAGCGGCCGAACAGCTGAATGACTTTTGCGTGCCGCTCGGCCCACGCGAGCGGTTCGGTGAGGCCGGTCGTGTCGCGCAGGCGGCCGAACAGCTCGAGCGCGCGCTGCTGCGCGGGCAGCGACTCGGCGTGCGCGAAGGGAAGGTACATGAACCAGCGCTCGAAGGCCGGGAGCTTACGGTCATCTCCGCGGGCGATGGCGGCAGCGGCGAGCGGCAGCGCCAGCGCGTCGCCGGCAAAGGCGCGCGGCGTGTCGCGGAAGGCGTTGCGGGTGAACTGGTCGAGCAGCAGGATGCGCGCCAGCGCGGCGCGCGGCGCCGTCCAATCGGCGAATCCGCCCGCGAGCGCGGTCACGATTGGCGCGCTGAACCGCTCCCGGATCAGCGCGTCGAATGCAGGGTCCTTGCGGAACCACTCGTCGCGCGCGCTGGGGTAACCGGCAGTGCCGGGCTGCCCGAACCAGAACTCGAGAATCTCCTCGTGCATCGTCACCGCCCGAAGTTGCGCAGGACTGATATAGTGCAACGCATTCGATTGCGCAAGTCGTCGCCGCACCTCGGCCTCGCGGGTCGGGGGCCCCTCGATGCGAACATCGTACCGCGACATCTTTTTGCTCGCCTGCTGCCAGGCCTTGCTGCTGGTCAACAATTCCGGGCTGATCGCGATGAACGGGCTCGTCGGCTATGCGTTGGCCGGCGACAAGGCGCTCGCAACCGCGGGCGTGACGAGCTACGTGCTCGGTTCGGCGCTCTCGGCGATGCCGGCGGCACTGTGGATGGCCAGGGTCGGCCGTCGCCGCGGCTTCATGGCCGGCTCGCTGATGGCCGTCGCCGGCAGCGGCGTTTGTGCGCTGGCCCTCGCGGTGTCGAGTTTTGCGCTGTTCTGCCTCGGCACGGCGATCATTGGCATCTACACCGCGTTTGGATTGCAATACCGCTTCGCTGCGGCGGAGGTCGCCGCTCCGGATTTCAAGGCCAAGGCGATATCGCTGGTGTTGGCTGGCGGCGTCGCCGGCGGCTTTCTGGGCCCGGAGGTGTGTCGCTGGGGCAGGGAACTGCTGCCGGTGCCCTTTCTCGGGTCGTTCCTGGCGCTGGCGGCGGTGGCGCTGGTTGCGCTCGGCGTGCAGTCACGAGTGCATGTCCCGGCGCCGGTGGTGGCGGGACCCGGCGGCGGCCGGCCGCTGCTGACGATCGCCAGCCAGCCGGCGTTCGTCGTCGCCGCGCTGGCCGCGGCGCTCGGCTACGGCGTCATGAATCTGCTCATGACCGCGAGCCCGCTGGCGATGAGCTTCTGCGGTTATCCATTCGCGGCCGCCGCGTTCGTGATCGAATGGCACATCGTCGGGATGTATGCGCCTGGTTTCGTCACCGGCAGCCTGATCCAGCGCTTCGGCGCGCTCAAGGTGATCGTCGCGGGCGCGCTGCTGATGGCGGCCTGCGTCGCGATCGCCGTGACGGACAACCGCATCGCGGATTTCTGGGCCGCGCTTCTCCTGCTCGGCGTTGGCTGGAACCTGATGTATACCGGCGGCACGACGCTGCTGACCGAGGCCTACAAGCCGGCGGAAAAGGCAAAGACGCAGGGCCTGAACGACCTGATCGTGTTCGCGGTGATGGGCGTATCGTCGCTTGCCTCCGGCGCGCTGATCGATGCCGCCGGCTGGGAACGCATGAACGGCATTTCGCTGCCGTTCCTCGCGGCGGTGATTTGCGCCGTGGCGTGGCTTGCCGTCCTACGCCAGCGTAGCGCCGCGGGGCGCCGCCCGAAGACGCTGTAACCAAGGGAACCGGGCCATGTCGCCGCTCGACATCGATACGCTGCACTCCTGGGTGGGCCACTGCGAGATCCGCGAGGACACCATCGACGCGAAGCCGATCGCGCGCTTGGCGGCGACCCTCGACCGCGACGATGCGCCGCCGCGGCCCGGCGACGTCGTGCCGCCGCTCTGGCACTGGCTGTATTTTCTGCCGCTGTATCGCCAGTCCGACGTCGGCGCCGATGGGCACGCGAAGCGAGGGGGATTCCTGCCGCCGGTGCCGCTGCCGCGCCGGATGTGGGCCGGTAGCCGTATCGACTGGCAGCGGCCGCTGACCATCGGCGCGATCGCGGCGCGGGAGTCGCGCATCGTGTCGGTGACGCCCAAGCGCGGCCGGAGCGGAGATTTGGTGTTCGTCGTCGTCCGGCATGAGATTTCGGTCGCCGGCAGCTTGGCGTTGACCGAGGAGCATGACATCGTCTATCGCGAGCTCGCACCCGCTCCTGCGGACGGGCCCGCGAGTCCGGAGCGGCCGGCCACGGCGGCCCCCGCGTGGTCGCGCCGCATCGTTCCCGACGCCGTGTTGCTGTTCCGCTACTCGGCGCTCACATTCAACAGCCACCGCATCCATTACGACCGCCGCTACGTCACCGAGGTCGAGGGCTACCCGGGACTGGTCGTCCACGGACCGTTGCTCGCGACCCTTCTGGTCGACCTGTTGCGGCGGCAACGGCCGGCGAGGGCGCTGTCGCACTTCGAGTTCCGCGCGCTGCAGCCGTTGTTCGACACGGCGCCGTTCGACGTGTGCGGGCGGCCCGAGGACGAAAGCCGCGTCGCGCTGTGGGCCACGGGGCCCGACGGTGCGACGGCGATGCGCGCGACTGCGACGCTTGCCTGACGCAATGCGCCGCAGCGTGCTCCCGGCATTACCGATGCGCTGACCATGCGCCCGCTCGACGGCATCCTCGTCGTCTCGCTCGAGCACGCGATCGCGGCGCCGTTCTGTACGCGCCAGCTCGCGGACCTCGGCGCGCGCGTGATCAAGATCGAACGCCCGGGCGGCGGCGATTTCGCGCGCGCCTACGACGAACGCGTGCGCGGCATGGCCTCGCATTTCGTGTGGACCAATCGCTCCAAGCAGAGCCTGACGCTGGATGTAAAGCAGGCGCCGGCACAACAGGTGTTGCTTGCGCTGCTCGCGCGAGCCGACGTGCTGGTGCAGAACCTCGCCCCCGGAGCGGCGGCACGACTGGGGTTGGCTGCGAGCGCACTGCGGCCGTTGCATCCGCGGCTCATTGTCTGCGATATCTCGGGCTACGGCGCCGACGGGCCGTATCGCGACAAGAAAGCCTACGATCTGCTCATCCAGAGCGAAGCCGGATTCCTGTCGGTAACCGGCACGCCGGCGGAGCCGGCGAAGGCGGGCTGCTCGATCGCCGACATCGCCGCGGGCATGTACGCCTACTCAGGCATTCTCGCGGCGCTTCTGCACCGGCAACGAACCGGGCAGGGCGCGCACATCGACGTGTCGATGCTCGAAGCGCTCGCCGAATGGATGAGCTACCCCATGTACTATGCGTTCGAAGGTGCGAGCCCACCCGAGCGCTCGGGCGCGGCGCATGCGACGATCTATCCCTACGGCCCGTTTGCGGCGGGCGACGGCAAGACGGTCATGCTCGGGTTGCAAAACGAACGGGAATGGGCCGCGTTCTGTGCCGGCGTGTTGCGCCAACCCGAGCTTGCTGTCGATGCGAGCTTCTCCACCAACGCGCGGCGCCACGCCAACCGGGCCGCGCTCGAACGTATCATTCTTGACACCTTCCAGACCCTGACGGCGACCGAGCTCGTCGCCCGCCTCGAGGCGGCACAAATCGCCAATGCGCGTGTCAACACGATGGAAGAGCTGTGGGTGCATCCGCAGCTTGCGGCGCGGAGCCGGTGGGCCACGGTCGATTCACCGGTGGGGCCGTTGCCGGCGCTGCAGCCGCCGGGCGCGAGCGACGCGTTCGACTATCGCATGGATGCGATACCCGCGCTCGGTGAGCACACCGACGCGATTCTGCGCGAGCTGGGCTACGCCGATACGGATATCGCCGCGTTGCACGCGGCCGGCGCGGTCTGATCCGCGGGCGGCGCCGCTACGCAGCGGGCGGGGACGGAAACTTCCAGTAGACTGCCTCGATCGTCTTGCCGTACCGGGAGCGGGCGTGCGCCTTGAGCGCCTGGCCGAGCGCGTACGACTCGGTCTGACGACCGCCGCTGAGCCCGGCGGCAACGCGCACGAAGACGACGCTGCGTTCGGCGTCGAGCACGATCGAGCTAACCTCCGCCGGAATGCCCCGCGCGGTGAGAAACTCCCCGACCGCGACATCGAGCGCCGGGTCGGTGGCGTCGATGAGCAAGCGCCGGTTGAGCGCCGCCAGGAACAGGGCCATCGCGCCGAGCATCACGCCGACGACGATCGCTACCATGGCGTCGAACGCGGGCTGGGGCCCCGCGGCAAGCGACACCGCGGCAACGACGAGCGTGAGCAGGATCCCGACCAGCGCAACCGCATCTTCGAGCACGACCGCGAGCACCGTGGTATTGGCGCGGTTGGCGAGCAGGCCTTTCCAGCCGCCGATTTCGCGTATCGCGACAACGAATGTCAGCGACTCGAGCGCTAACGCGAACAACAGCAGCGCGAGCACGAGCGGCGTGAACGGCTCGACCGCGGTCGGCGCCAGCAGCGCGTGTACGCCGTGATAGACGCTGATGCCGCAGCCGATGAAGAAGACGCTGACTGCCGACACCAGCGCCCAGAAAAACGCCTCCTGGCCGTGGCCGAACGGATGCCGCGGGTCGGGGCCGCGGCGGCTGCGGATCTCGCCCACCCTGAGCAGCACCTGGTTGGCGACGTCGGCGACCGAGTGGATCGTTTCCGCGAACAGCGTCGGCGACCCGGTAACGAGCCAGGCGAAGCCCTTCGATGCGGCGATCGCGGTATTGGTGACGATGGACAGCGAAACCGACGCGGACACGCGCTAGGTGCGGATCTGCCCCGCACCGAGCACGATCCACTTCTGGCTGGTGAGCCCTTCGAGGCCGACCGGCCCGCGCGCGTGCAGCTTGTTGGTGGAGATGCCGATCTCGGCGCCAAGGCCGTATTCGAACCCGTCGGCGAAGCGCGTGGAGGCGTTGACCATCACCGAGCTGGAATCGACTTCACGCAGGAAGCGCATTGCATGGCTGTGATTCTCGGTGACGATGGCGTCGGTGTGCTGCGACCCGTACTTGGCGATGTGATCGATGGCCGCGTCGAGCGACGGCACGACGCGCAGCGCGAGGATCGGCGCCAGATACTCGGTGTACCAATCCTCTTCGGTGGCGATCTTCATCTCGGGCGCGATAGTGCGCGCCCCCGCATCGCCGCGCAGCTCGACGCCCTTTGCCCTGAAGATCTTTGCCAGCGGCGGCAATACGCGGGACGCGATTTTGGCGTGGATGAGCAGCGTCTCCATCGTATTGCATGGGCTGTAGCGCTGCGTCTTGGCATTGTCGGCAATGCGGATCGCCATCTCGACATTGGCGTGCTCATCGATGTAGACGTGGCAGACCCCGTCGAGATGCTTGATCACCGGCACCGTGGCTTCCTCGACGACGCGCTGAATGAGTTCCTTGCCGCCGCGGGGGACCAGCACATCGACGTATTTGTCCAGCGTGACCAGCAGGCCGACGGCAGCGCGGTCGGTGGTACCGAGCAACTGCGCCGCATGCTCGGGCAGGTCGGCGGCGCGCAAGCCTTCGTGCACGCAGGCGACGATCGCCTGATTCGAATAGAGTGATTCGGAGCCGCCGCGGAGGATGCAGGCATTGCCGGCTTTGAGACAAAGCGCGGCGGCGTCGGCGGTCACGTTCGGGCGCGATTCGTAGATGATGCCGACCACGCCCAGCGGCACCCGCATCCGGCCCACCTGGATCCCGCTCGGCCGATATTTGAGCTCGCCGATCTCGCCGGCCGGATCGGGCAGGGCGGCGATTTGCCGCAGGCCATCGGCCATCGCGACGATTGTGGTCGGCTTGAGGGTCAGCCGGTCGACGAAAGCGGCATCGTGGCCCGCGGCGCGCGCGCCCGTGACATCGTGCGCGTTGGCGGCGAGGAGCCGTTCGGTATCGCGGAGGAACGCCGTGGCCATGGCCTCGAGCGCCGCGTTCTTCGCCTGCGTGCTGGCGCGGGCGAGAATGCGCGCGGCGGCGCGGGCGCGCTCGCCCACCTCGCGCATGTACGCCGGCAGATCCAGGCCGGGAACGCTCAGGTTGGTCATGGACTCATTGTAACGCCAGGCCCGGGGCGGACCGAGGATCGCCGGCTGTCAGAAGTTGTGCGCATCCAGCGTCTGCACCCCGGCGTCGGTGCCGACCAGGATCACATCCGCGCCACGCCGCGCAAACAGGCCGTTGGTGACAACCCCGGCGATGTTGTTGATCTTCGCCTCGAGTTCCGCCGGGTTGAGGATGCTAAGGTCCTCGACGTCGAGAATGACGTTGCCGTTGTCGGTGATGAAGTGCTCACGCAGTTGCGGATGGCCTCCCAGACGCACCAATTCATGCGCGACATGGCTGCGCGCCATCGGGATCACCTCGACCGGCAGCGGAAAGCCGCCCAGCACGCCGACCAGCTTGGACCGGTCGACGATGCACACGAACTGTTTTGCGACCGCGGCAACGATCTTTTCGCGGGTGAGTGCGCCACCGCCACCCTTGATCATCGCGCCATGCGCCGTGGTCTCGTCGGCGCCGTCGATGTACACCGGCAAGTGGTTGACACTGAGCAGATCAACCTGAGGAATGCCGTGCTCGGTGAGCTTTTCCGCGGTCTTCACCGAGCTGGCGACGGCACCCTTGATCCGGTGCTTGATCTTGGCCAGCTCTGCGATGAAATAGTTGGCGGTCGACCCGCTGCCGACACCGACGTAGGCGTCTTCGACGACGTATTTGATCGCCTCGCGCGCAACGAGCTTCTTCTGTTCGTCCTGGGTCATGACTTTTTTCGTGCCGGCGGCAGGTCGGTGCATACCCCTTCAAATACCTCGGCGGCAAAACCGACCGATTCGGAAAGCGTCGGGTGTGGGTGGATGGTCTTGCCGATATCGACCGCGTCGGCGCCCATCTCGATCGCCAGCGCAATCTCGGAAATCAGATCGCCGGCGCGCGTGCCGACGATGCCACCGCCGACGATACGGTGCGTAGTCGCGTCGAACAGCAGCTTGGTGAACCCCTCATCGCGGCCGTTCGCGATCGCGCGACCCGAGGCAGCCCAGGGGAACAGGCTCTTCTGGATCGTCACGCCCTTCGCCTTGGCCTCGTCTTCCGTAATGCCCACCCAGGCGATCTCCGGATCGGTGTAGGCGACCGAGGGGATGACCCGCGCATCGAAGAACGACTTCTCGCCCGCGGCGGCTTCCGCCGCCACATGCCCCTCGTGCACAGCCTTGTGCGCGAGCATCGGCTGAACGCTGATGTCGCCAATGGCATGGATGTGCGCGACGTTGGTGCGGAGCTGACTGTCTGCCGGGATGAAGCCGCGCTCGGTGACGGCGACACCGGCCTTGTCCGCGCCGATCGCCTTGCCGTTCGGGCTGCGGCCGACGGCAAGCAGCACCAGGTCGTAAGGTTGCGGCCCGGAGGGTGCCTGCTCCCCCTCGAAGGTCACGTAGATCGCATCCTTTTTTGCCGCGGCGGCAACGGTCTTGGTCTTGAGCATGATGCGGTCGAAGCGCGGCTTGTTCATCTTCTCCCAGACCCGCACCAGGTCGCGGTCGGCACCGAGCATCAGGCCGTCGAGCATTTCGACGACGTCGAGGCGCGCACCCAGGGTTGAATAGACGGTGCCCATTTCGAGTCCGATGATGCCGCCGCCGACGATCAGCATCCGCTTCGGCACGGCCGCAAGCTCCAGCGCCCCGGTCGAATCGACTACGCGCGGGTCGTCCGGCATGAACGGCAGCCATACCGACTGCGACCCCGCCGCGATGATTGCCTTGCGAAAGCGCACGATCTTTTTTTGGCCGGTAGGGTTCCGACCCGCACCATCGGTCAAGTCCACCTGCAGGTGATACGGATCGAGGAACGCACCCACGCCGCGCACGACTTCCACCTTGCGCGCCTTGGCCATCCCGGTCAGCCCGCCGGTCAGCTTGCCGACGACCTTGTTCTTCCAGGCGCGCAGCCGGTCGAGATCGAGCCGCGGCTCTCCGTAAGCAACGCCGTGCTCGGCGAGCACCGCGGCCTCGTCCATGACGGCGGCGATGTGGAGCAATGCCTTCGACGGAATGCAGCCGACGTTAAGACATACGCCGCCGAGCGTCGGATAGCGTTCGACGAGCACCGTTTTCATGCCCAGATCCGCGCTGCGAAACGCCGCGCTGTAACCGCCCGGGCCGGCGCCGAGCACGAGCATTTCGCATTCGATATCCGCAGCGCCGGAGTACGTCGACGCGCCGGGCGGCGCGGGTGCCGGTTTCGGCGCGACGGGCTGCGCCGCCGCCGCCGCTGCCGGCGCCGCCGCCGCTGCCGGCGCCGGCTTCGCGCCGCCGGCTGCGGCCGAGTCGAGCGTCAGCAGCGCACTGCCCTCACTCACCTTGTCGCCGACCTTGACCTTGAGCGCCACGACTGTCCCTGCCGCGGGCGCGGGCACGTCCATGGTGGCCTTGTCCGACTCCAGCGTGACCAGCG
>DASZIB010000060.1:0-97029 GCA_035937415.1 Edaphobacterium sp. (SeqCode)
GCGGAAGATCAGCGCGAGCTCCTTGGCGACTATCTTCCCAATTGCGTTGCAGTTCGCATGCCTGCCAAACCGCCCAGGACTCCGCCGTGCCGGGACGCATTCGACGTACTGTTCCTTCAACTCGCCATTGCGGGCAAGGTGGACTGTCTTGTCACGGGCGACAAGGACCTGCTCGGTCTCAGCGGGCGAATTCGCTGCCCCATCATCATGGCGGAAGCACTCCTGGCTTCCCTCGACAGCGACTGAGCATCGGCCGCCACGGGCGGGACTGTTACCAACTTTGGAGACGCGATGGTGTTGAGCCAG
The DNA here is from genome assembly GCA_035937415.1 of Edaphobacterium sp. (SeqCode). Classification (GTDB taxonomy): domain Bacteria; phylum Pseudomonadota; class Gammaproteobacteria; order Burkholderiales; family Casimicrobiaceae; genus PALSA-1003. The sequence continues at coordinate 307 of DASZIB010000060.1, forward strand.
GCTCAGTTCATTATTGACGCAGCGAGGGCCAAGAAGTTACCTACGATGTCCCCAGATATTAGCCTTGTTGAGCAAGGAGCCGTGGTGAGCTACGGCGTGAGTTACTACGAAGTCGGTCGCCTGTCGGCAAAATACGTCGACCGGGTTCTCGCCGGAACCAGCCCTCAGAACCTGCCGGTCGAAATGTTCAGCAGGTTCGGATTGGCCGTGAACCTTAAAACGGCGCGAGAGCTTGACCTAACGATTCCGCAGTCTGTTCTGTTTCGGGCCGACAAAGTCATTGAATGATGGTTTGATCGAGGTTTTTCTCGCAAGCTATTGCCAACAGAAAACTGGAGACATATCAGTCAACGGCATGCTGCAGCTAATGTCACTTCTGTGATCCACGTAGGCGCACATTGACGACCCGGAACGTGCGAGCTATAAAGCATCCGCTGGGCGGTGGACACATGATCGCCCGGGCATAGAACGGTTGCGGGCAAATCGAAGGTAATCACCTCAGAATGGGGACAGGATTATGAAAGAAAATCGCGAAAGAATTTTGTCTTTCTCAGTGGCGGCCCTATCCGCGCTGACTCTAGCGGCTCCGAACGGTCTTCGCGCAGCGCCGCATCAGGCACCAGCGGAGCCTCAGGTGCTCAGCAATGCGGTAGCGAACGAACCGATTCAATTTGATGTTTCGCCGAAGCTCCGCGCGCTCGTGTCGGAAGCCCCAGCTCAGCAGGACCGTTTGACGCACGCGCCCTTGCTGCCCAAGCTGCAACCATCGACGGTTGCTCCGCTGAGCGAGGGCGCAAAGGCCGCAGCCGCTCTCCAGCCGTTGGTCGCTCCCGCCAACAGTGCCACCGTCGGCCTGGGCTTCGCGGGGGTCGGCATCAGACCCACTTCTGCTCTCGACTGCTCGAGTGTCATAGGCTTTCACGTTGCGCCTCCCGACACCAACGCCGCGGTGGGGGACACCCAGGTAGTGCAGTGGGTAAACTTGTGCTACGCCGTGTTTGACAAGTCTACCGGAGCCGTCATCGCGGGGCCTGTGGCGGGCAACAGCTTCTGGAAGGGCTTCGGCGGACCGTGCGAGACTTCCAACGACGGCGACCCCATCATCCAGTGGGATAAGAGTAATCACCGCTGGATAGCGGCCCAGAACGTGTTCTCTGCGCCGTACATGACCTGCATCGCCGTTTCACAGACTGCCGATGCGACGGGCAGCTACTTCCGTTACGCCTTCCCGCAGCCTGGCTTCCCTGACTACCCGAAGTGGGGCCTTACGCGCAATGCCTATTACCAGTCCCAAAACATCTTCGACCCCATCCTGGTCTTCGGCGTGAACGTCTGCGCTTATGACGCCAAGAGTATGCTGAAAGGCAGCAGCAAGGCGACGCAAGTCTGCATCTTCGACAACTCCAACGGCACGTATTTCGACGATAGCATGCTGCCGGCCGACGACGATTCGGATTCCGGGCCGACAAACAGGGAGATCTTACTGGGAAGCATCGACAATTTCTTTCCCGGTGACACTCACGTTTACCAGTACGTATTCGACGTAAATTTCGGGAACCCAGCGAAGTCAACCCTCGCCGGGGTGGCCGGAAGCATGCCGATCACCGTGCCCGCATTCAATCTGGCGTTCTGCGCGGGCCAGTTCAGGGTCACCGACTGTGTCCAGCAGCCGGGCACAATCTACCAACTGGACACGCTCGGCGACCGACTGATGTATCGGCTGGCGCACTTCAACAAGCACGGCACGCAGCACTTTATTGTGACGCATAGCGTGAACAACACCACTGGTGTGGCAGTGCGATGGTACGAGTTCCGGGCCCAGGGGCTGGGTACGACCAGCCTGTCCCTGTATCAATGGGGGCAGACCCCGGATGACGGCGAGTACCGCTGGATGGGCTCGGGCGCCATGGACCAGATGGGGAACATTGCCATTGGCTACAGCCGTTCGAGTGCGGCGGCGGGTGACTTCCCGTCGATCTATTACGCCGGCCAGAAGGCGGGTGATCTTCCAGGCACGACGGACACCGAGGCTCTCATCAAGCAGGGCTTGGGCTCACAAACGGATACGGATGATCGCTGGGGCGACTACTCGAGCATGGCTCTCGATGGCGCGGACTCGTGCACGTTCTGGTACACGAACCAGTACTACCCGGTGACCGGCAGTTTCGCTTGGGCCACGTGGATCGCTTCGCTTAAGTTCCCGGGCTGTGGCCATTAGGAGTTGAGGTCGGCTCTGGGTCGCTCCCGAGTACATTCCCGGATACATCGACAGCACCGTTTATTGCGAACTTTGGAGTCTTCATCTACTAAGTGAATCTGGACTAACCAGTGTTTTGGCGGGGCCGAGGCAAAGTCTGCTTCGGCCCCGCTTCGTTTCGCCTTCCTGCCTTCTGCCGTCGCGGATCCGAGGCCTTGCTTCATCTGCAACACTGCTCTGATTGCTCAGGTCATAGTGTGTCGCATCCACCGGTTAAGCCCACAGTCGTTCGCGGACGCTCACCCTTTGGACCCAGTGCCCAGATTTGTTCTGGCTGGTGAGCCGCGTGCGCCTGACTAATCCTCGAGCGCCGGCAAATCCTGCAACCGCTCCTCTGCGCGCGGCCGATCGCGCACGGTCTCGTCCTTGCGGATCGTTCCGTCGCGAAAGATCATGACGCGCTTGGCGAACTGGGCGACGTCCAGTTCGTGGGTAACCATCACGATGGTGAGGCCGCCATCGTTGAGGCGCTGGAAAATTTCCAGGATCTCGACGGAGGTGCGCGTGTCGAGATTGCCGGTCGGCTCGTCGGCGAGAAGAATCGACGGCGCATTGACCAGCGCCCTTGCGATCGCGACTCGCTGTTGCTGGCCGCCTGACATCTGCGACGGGTAGTGCAGCGCTCGATCGGCGAGGCCCACCATTGCCAATGCGCTCACCGCGCGCCTGCGGCGCTCGGCCCTGTCGATCGGCGTATAGAGAGTGGGCAGCTCGGTGTTCTCCAGCGCGGTGGTCCGGGCCAGCAGATTGAAGCCCTGAAATACGAAACCGATCCTTTGGTTTCGAATCAACGCCAGCGCGCGTTTGTCGAGTCCGGATACGTCAGCGCCGTCCAGCAAATAGCGACCGGCGGTTGGACGATCAAGGCAGCCCAGCAGGTTCATGAATGTCGACTTGCCGCTGCCGCTGGCGCCCATGATCGCCACGAATTCCCCGGCAGCGATGGCCGCAGTCACGCCGCGCAGCGCGTGCACGCGCGCCTCGCCGAGGGAGTAGTACTTGTGCACCTCCTCGACGCGGATGAGTGTCGCAGCCGCCGGCTCGCGGTTCGCTGCGGAATGAGGCGAAGGCGCCATTGCGAACCGGGCCTGGTTGCGAAGTCCGCTTGCCCCGCCGCGCCCTATTTCTTGGGCGGCGCTCCCAGGTTCGACCCTGCGGCGGGCTGACCCTTCATGGCCAGCGCTCCGGTGACGACCAGGTCGCCTTCCTTCAGTTCACCGCGCAGCACCTTGAGCACGGCCGTGTAGGCGTGGTCGGTGATTCCGACATCGACCGCAACCGGCTCGACGCTGTTGTCGGCGTTTAGCTTCCACACCACGACCTTGCCGGTCGGCGCCTCCCCGCCGCCCGGCGGCGTTCCGCCGGCGGGCGTTGCGCCGACTGGCGCCGCCACGGCGTTGCCCGGTCCGGGGAGGTGATTGGCTACGCGGGGCGTCGCCGCGTCGTTGCCGTCGGCGGCAATTCCGTAGCGGCTGTAGAGCGCCTGCAGCGCTTCGGGTGCGAGCTGGGGTCGGTAGCGGAGGGCGCCGTTGGCGACCTTCAGCACGTTGCGCGCGGTGTCCACCGGGATCGTGACGTAGGCGGTCATTCCCGGAAACAGTTTCAGATCGGGATTTTCAAAATCGACGAGCGCATCGTACGTGACCACGTTTTGCACCGTCGTCGGGTTCATCCTGACCTGGCTCACCACGCCGCCAAACGTTTCCTTCGGGTAGGCGTCGACCTTGAACACCACCGGCCGTCCGACCTTGACGCTGCCCACGTCGGACTCGTCGGTCTTCGCGTAAACCTGCATCTTGGTCAGGTCCTGCGCGATCGTGAACAAGGTCGGAGCCTGCAACGAGGCGGCGACGGTTTGCCCGACGTCGACGTTGCGCGCCACGACGGTGCCGTCAATGGGGGAGTGGATTACCGTGTACTGGACATTCGTGCGCGCTACCGACACGGCCGCCGCTTTCTGACTGACCTGTGCTTCGGCCTGGGTGATTGCCGCGGCCGCGGCCTTCACCGAGGCGTCGGCGGAATCGTAGTTGGACCTGGCGAGATCAAGCGCCTGCTTGCTGACCATGCCCTGCTTCGTGAGCTCGGTGGCGCGCTCGTAGTCGGCCCGCGTCTGCACCAGTGATGCCTTGGCCTTATCGAGGTTGGCGCGGGTGGCGACGACGTTGGCCTTTGCACTCTCGAGATCGGCCGTGGCCTGCAGCAGCGCGCCTTGGAACAATGCCGGATCGATGACCGCGATCACGTCGCCGGTGCGCACGCGCGAGTTGAAGTCCGCGCCGAGCTTGGTGATCGTTCCCGACACCTGCGATCCCACCAGAACCGTCGTGACGGCATTGATGGTTCCGGTGACCTCGACCACGTCGCGGACGTCGCCACGCTCGACCTTGGCAGTGAAATACTGCGCTTGCTCGGGGCGTGCGTAGAGGAAGGCGGCCACCAACCCGAGCGCAATCGCGATGACGCCTCCGATCAGCCAGACGCGAGTGGCTGTCATGGAGCGTCCCCGACCGGGGTCAGGGGTCTCGTTCACGTGTGCCGCCAACTCCGAGATTTACTCGTACCGCAGGGCCTCGATCGGGTCGAGCAGGGCCGCTTTGCGCGCCGGATAAAAACCAAAGAACACCCCCACCGCAACCGAGAAAAGTGCCGCGACCAGCACGGCTTCCAGTGAAACCTCCATGGGCCAGTGCAGCGTCCGGCCCACGAGCGTCGAGCCGACGACGCCAAGCACGACTCCCGCAGCCCCGCCGACCAGGCTCAGCACGACTGACTCGGCGAGGAATTGCAGTTGAATGGCCTGTTCGGTTGCACCGACAGCCAAACGGACACCGATCTCGCGCGTTCGTTCCGTTACCGACACCAGCATCACGTTCATGATACCGATGCCCCCGACCAGCAGCGAGATCGACGCAATGGCCACCAGCAGCACGGTCAGCGTCTGGCTGGCGGCGAGTTGCGCCTGGATGATGTCCTCGGGGTTGCGGATATTGAAGTCGTCTTCCTCTTCGAGTCGCAGATGATGCCGGTCCCGAAGCAGGGCCGCGGCCTGCTGCCCGGCGAGCTTGACCGCATCCGGCGCTACCGCGGAGCACAGCACATCGTCGAGCCACGCTACTCCCTTTATCTTTTTCTGCACCGTCGTATAGGGCATGATGATCGTGTCGTCCTGATCCTGCCCGGATACCGACAAGCCCTTGGATTGAAGCGTCGCGACGACGATGCAGGGAAGGTCCTTGACGCGCATCACCTTGCCGATCGGGTCGTCACCGCCGAACAGCTGGTCGCGGACCGTTTTCCCAATTGCACAGACGTCGGCTGCCCGGTCCACGTCGTCCTGCGTGAACGCGGCACCCTGCTGCACGAACCAGCGCTTGATATCGAAATACTCCGGTGATACGCCGCGATAGGTGGTGAACCAGTTCTGGTTGCCGTAGATGACCTGGACCTGGCCGTCGACATTCGGTGACACACTCTTGATCAACGGCACTTGCGACCTGATGGCAACCGCATCGGCAAGCAGCAGGGACTTGGTCCCGTGCGTGCCGGTGCGCACGCCGTTGACGGCGCGCCCTCCGGCCTCGATCCAGACAAAATTGTCGCCCAGATTGTTGAGCTGTTGCTCGACCTGGGCTTGACCGGCCTTGCCGATTGCCACGACGCAAATGACCGCGCCGATGCCGATGGTGATCCCGAGGACCGTCAGTGCACTGCGCAGCTTGTTCCGCAGCAAGGCGATCGACGCCGAGCGCAGCATCCCTCCGTAATTCACAGTCTTCCCTGGCCGATAACCACGGCGTCCCTTCCGACATTAAGATTGCTTTAAGGTTGTTCAATGATACTCCCCTCGCGCTACCCCCCTCGCGGGAGGTGACCGCGGTTCGCAGGGAAGGTTCGCGCCGCACGCAACACGCTGCCAAGCATGCTGCCCGACTAAAGTGCGCTCGGCGCCGTTTTGTGTTTCGCAACAAGTGATTATCTGGCAGCTGGCGCGGGATGGCCGAAGGCAACCTGCAATGCTGCCTGCAAGTTGAAGGAACTCGCGATGCACTCTCGTGTCTGCCAGCTTTACCTTTTCGAAACGCACCGGTCCCGTCCGGGCCGTTTGTCCGACCATGTCTGACTCCTTCAAGAGCAAAGTCCCACAAATCGCGCTCGCATTCTGGATCATCAAGATCTGCGCCACGACGCTCGGTGAAACCGGCGGCGACGCCCTGTCGATGACGCTGAACCTCGGCTACGCGGTCAGCACCGGGATCCTCTTTGCGTTCTTCGTATTGACGCTCATCACGCAAGTCTCGGCGAAGGGATATCACCCGTTCCGGTACTGGGCGGTCATCCTGTCGACCACCATGGTCGGCACGACGATCTCCGATTACCTGGATCGCACGGCCGGCCTGGGCTACATCAAGGGGTCGCTGGTGCTGGTAACCGCGGTCGCGCTCATGCTGGCACTGTGGCGGCTCGCGACGGGATCGGTGTCGGTCAATCGGATCACGTCGCCGAAAGTCGAGATTTTCTATTGGTTCACGATCCTTTTTTCGAATACGCTGGGGACAGCCCTGGGCGACTTCGCGGCGGACAAGACCGGGCTGGGCCTGGGCTACGAGGGGGGCGCGCTGGTATTTGGCGGTGCGCTGGCGCTCGTTGCGCTCGCGTATTTCAAGACACGAATTTCGCACACCCTGCTGTTTTGGATGGCCTTCGTGCTCACTCGCCCGCTGGGCGCGACGTTGGGCGACGAGCTCACCAAGTCGCACGCGCTGGGCGGGCTCGCCCTGGGAACCATCCCTTCATCGCTGGTGATCGGGATGCTGCTGCTGGCGCTGATCGCATTCACAACCGCGCGCGCGCGGCGGCCGCAACGCGCCACGGCTCCGCCTGCCGATCATCCGCCGAAAAGATAATTGCAACCGGCGTCGCCTGGGTCGCGCGCCATGATGCGGTCGTACAACCCGAGGTTTTCGTCGACCGCGCGCGCCACGTCTTCTTCCAGCAAAAAACCGGCGGTGACCTGGTGCGCGGCGGCGGCGCGCAACCGGGTGACGAAGTCCGCGCGCGTCGGATAGCGCTCTGCCAGGCTCGGTCGCGGATCGCCCGCGGCAACACGCTCGGCGGCGGAGCGCGCGAAGGGAACGAAGCTGCCATCGAAGCGGGCCGTGGCCCACGCAAAACCCGTCTCCGGCGCGCGCTCGTTCCAGCCGGTGTGCGTGCCCAGAGGCAGCTGCAGTTCGATAAGACGTACGCCGCCGCGATCGTTGCCGTCGGAGTCCGGGCTCGGCACGCGGGTTGCGTAAGCCGGTCCATGCGCGGGAGGAACGCGAGTCGGAATTCCTTCGACCGCGAAGCGCGGGCCGAAGTCGAGCCTGGGCTCGCGCAGGTTCTGTTGCGGCGGAACGATGCCGAGCCCCTTGGGAAATGCCGCGCGGTAGGCGGCGACCGTGATCAATGTTCCGTCGCTGACTTGGGGATAGGCGCTTGGCGGCGGCGCCGCATCCAGGTTCGTCCAGCGCTCGAGCGCGAGCAGCAACGCCCGCATGGGCAGATAGTGATCCGTGGTCGAGACGCAATTGACGTAGGGCGCCCGCGTGTGCGAGCGGCCGACGTAGTGCTGCGCACCCATGAAGGCGTAGATGCGCACGTTATTTGCCGGCGCGACGTCCGCGGCGCCATCGGGCGTGGTCGCGATCAGCGACGCGCCGCGGTTCCAGAACTCGGTCGACGTGTTGGCGACGATGATCTTCGGCAGACGTCCGAGCGCGTCGCGGGCATGGTCCAGATAGGAGGCAGTCTTTCCGGTGACCGGGTCGCGCGCGGGCGCGGTCGTGAAGGGGAACGCATCCGCAGGGTAGTCGTGCTCCTCGAGCAGCGATGGGTGCCTTGTCGGCTGCACGAAGCGACTGTTGAAGCCTGCTGACCCACCCGCGCCGGGCACCTGCAGGTACGCTCCCGCAAACGCCAGTCGACCGGTTTCGTCCACGTCGAGCCCGTCGTGCAGCATTCGCCCGATGAGCCGCGCCGACTGGCTGATACCGAAGATCAGCACCTGGCGCGGCGGTGGCGCACCCTCGAACGGGTGATCGCGGAAGTAAGCCAGCAGATCGCGAATGCCGGCGAGCCCTGCGCCCGTCACGTAGGGACCCTGGGCGACATAGGTGAGCTCATAGATCACGCCCGGCTTGAATCCTTCGTCGAGCTGCACCCGGCCCGGGCCGCCGGGCTGTTCGGGGACGACGAAGCGCCAGTGACTGCGCGGGATCGCCTCGCGGGCGTCGTCCGGTCGGGCGCGCTGCGTGAGCCGCGCCGACGGGTCGTTGGCAGTCGCAGGCTCGTAGGTCAGGCCGCGCATCCCGGCATAGGTCGCAATCGGCGTCGCCGTGGTGACGGTGAACTCGTTCTCCACCGGCCCTTTTAGGGTGGCACCACCCGGTCCGTGCGCAACGGGCGGCGAAAAAACGAGCGGTCGCGCTCCGGGCAACTGCGGTGCCACATCCCACGTCCAGGCGGAAAACAGCAGCGTGAATCCGTGCCGCATGAGAAAGCCGTCACCGGCGTCGGCCACAGTCGTCGGATCGTTGTTGGCAGGGCTGCGGCCGTTCACCTGGCCGAGGATCGCGATGCTGCCGCGGTTGTTGACATCGTAGAGCAGGCTCGAGGGCTGCGCACCGACCGGCCGCAGCACGATGAACTCGCTCGCGAATGTGACGCGGCCGCGCGCGTCGCGGGGCGCGCGCTTCAGGTCGACGATGCGCGCATTGGCGGGTTCCGCAGGGTCCAGCGCGAAGTAGGCAACGCCGCGGATCTTTTCGTAGGCGCCTGCCTCGCCGAAGGGCGCGCCCGCCGCAAACGGTGTTCGCTCGACGACTTCCACCCGCTCGACTGCCGCCCACGCCGGGGCGATGCACGCGGCGAGCGCCGCGGTTGCGGCCAGCCGGCTCGCCGCGCGGGCCCAGCGGCATGCACGCAGCAATGGTCCGTGCTGAACCGACGCCTCGTGTACGCGCGCTTCGCGATGGGTTCGATTGGCACTGCCGGGCATTGCTGCGTCAGTGTAGCTATCCACGGGCAAGCGGGTTAGGCGATTCCCAGCCTGCGCGCCGCCCCTGCGAACTACTGCGGCGCGCACATGATGACCGCGTCCGGCCCGTATCCTTCCGGAATGTAACCCTTGGCAACCATCTGCGCCTTGATCGCCAGGTCGGTCGTGTAGCGGTGGTTCGCGTCGACCCGATTGTTGTACAGCCGATAGACCGGGATCGTGGCTGCGGGGCAGGCGCCGGAATTGGGATCGGGAAGCCCGATGTACATGACGTTGGGCGACTCGTAGATGAAGGTGGGGAACTTGGCGGCGACTGCCGCGCATTCATCCGCCGACGCGGAATAGAAATGCGAATCCTGCGGCGGCGGAAGATAGAAGCGACACACCGGATTCTCGCCCGCGGTGGTCTGCGCGTTGGCATTGAACGTTTGCCCGGTGCGGACCCAGCCCGGGAAGTGCCCCGAGTCCAAGGCATCAATGTCCGGCTGCAGGGAGCTGATGAAGTAATGGTCGAGCGCCGCGTCGTAGAACTCGATGACGAAGACAGTCGTCAGGTTGTTGGCCAGCCGCAGCGCTTCGTTGACCGCAGCGTACGCGTTGACGATGCCGGGGCCGCAGGTCCCCGAAGTCCGGCAATTCGACATCGGCGCGAACGCCGACGCGGTGTTGGCCATGATCGTCTTGATCTGCGCCGGGCTCAGCGCCGGATTGACCGTGAGCATCAGCGAGGCGACACCCGACACGTGCGGCGCGGCCTGGCTCGTGCCCGAATAATCGGCGAAGGTGGAAAACTCCGGCACGGTGGTTCCCGTATTGAGCGTCGACCAGATGCCGTAGAGTGCGCCGAGGGCGGACTGGTCACCGCCCGGCGCCGCCACGTCGACGCCCGCGCCGAAGTTGCTGTAGCTCGCAAGAAAACCGTAGGGATCGGTGGCCGCGACGGTGCTTACGCCGAAGCAGTCGGCCGGATTCTGGGCGGAGATGTCTACGCTACCGTTGCCGGCAGACACCGCGATGAAGGTGCCTTGCGCCAGCACCTCGTTGATCACCGACTGGTATTGCGCGTCACAGGGACCCGCGCCGCCGAGGCTCATGTTGATCACCCTCGCCGGCGTCAGGTTGTCGGGAAAGCCGGGCACCGGCAGACCCGCCGCCCAGGTCATGCCCTGCTGAATATCGCTGGTATTGCCGCCGCAGGTACCGAGCACGCGCACCGGCAGCATCTTGGCGAACCAGTTGATCCCGGCGATGCCTTCGTTGTTGTCGCCGCTCGCGCCAATGATTCCGGTGACGTGAGTTCCGTGCCAGTCGCTGTCCTGGGCGGTTTTGCCCGGGCAGTCCGTGTCGGAGCGCCAGTTGCCGGGGTCGATCCCGCTCGCATGCGGGCCAAGTCCGTCGCGGGAGTTCGTCGCGTCGCTGATGAAGTCGTAGCCATCGAGCAGCCGGCTCGCGAACTCGTCGTGCGGACGGGCTCCGGTGTCGACGACGGCAATGACGAGTGCCGAACCCTTGGTGATGTCCCACGCATCCGGCGCATCGATGCCGTAGTACGGCGTCGTCAGCGGATTGGCCAGGTTGCGCTGGTGCCCGTCCTGGAAATACGGATCGTTCGGAAAGTAGGCGTGCGGCGATACCGGATAATCGGGCGCGGCATAGCGAATGCCCGGCGTTGCTTCCAGCGCCGCGGCGAGCTCGGCCGCGCGCTCGCGGCTGACCGCAACGAGCACGGCCACGATCCAGGCTCCGCCCACCGTGGGCCGCAGCACGTGCATCGGCACCCCGGCGCCCTGCGAGAGCAGCGCATCCCATTGCGCGCCTAGCCGCTGGTTGTTGCGCGCGAGGACAGCCGTGGCGGGGTCGCTGAAGGTAACGATGAACTGGCGGATGAGGGGCGCGGGCTTTGCCGCGGCGGCGGCCTTGGCGCCGACAGCGCCGCTCGTGCTTCGCTCGAACTCAGCCCAGAGGACGTCCGGGCGCATGCGCAACGTGCCGAGCAGGCGCCTCGCTTCGGGAACGCTCGCCGGATGGTCGAGGAGGAGCACCTGGTCGCCGCTACGCGTCGGCGACCCGAGGCTGAGCGGGTGTCCCGTTGCGGCCCGCAACTCACGTAGCAGCGGTTCGCCCAGCCGTTCGCCTTCGGCCGGATGCACGCCGGGCCGGAAGCGAATGACAAGCCGCGAGATCGTCACCGGCTCGGTCATGCCCGCCGCAGACTGCGGCAGGTCGCCACCGAGCGCCGTCGCCGCGCCGAGGAAGATGAGCGGGGAGCTGAGAAGCGCGCCAAGCGCAGCCCAACGCCAACCACGCAACTGCGTGCGTTCCGAGCCACTGCCCATCGCTGTCCCCTCGCGGTGCTCGCGGCACCGTCGCTTATCACGCGGCGCGGCGTCCGCGCCGCGCTATCGCCTTCGCGCGTTACGCCAGCCGCGCCTTGAGCTGTTCAGGGCGCAGCGTGTCGTAGATCTCGAAGGGCTGGTGAATCCACGGATTTTCCGGCAGGTGCTCGATGTAGTAGTCGGGCCGGAAGACCGAATGCGCCTTGTACCACAATACGGCGCTGCGCAGGTCGACGATGTGCGCGAAGCGCTGGGGGAGGGCTTTGAACACCGCCTCGAGCGTGTGCCCCGAATCGACCATGTCGTCGACGAGCAGCACGCGCTCGCCCAGCCGTGGCGCGGTCATGGTCATGTGCTCGGCGATCACGAGCTGCCCGCGGACCGTGCCGCCCTCGGCGGTATATGAATGCGTCGACAGGATGGCGAGGGGCACCTCGAAAACCCGCGACAGCACGTCGCCCACCCGCAGCCCGCCGCGAGCGATGCAGATGACCTGGTTGAACCGCCACCCCGACTCGTAGACGGCAAGCGCGAGGCGCTCGATCATGGCGTGATATTGCGGCCAGCTGACGTTGAGCTTCATGGGGTTTGCTTGCCGTCCCGTTGTGGTCGGAGGTCTTGGTATGCCGGCGAAAGCGCGGCTCAGCGAAACGGATGATGCACGAGGATCGTCTCGTCGCGCTCCGGGCCGGTCGAGACCATCGCGATGGGCACGCCGGTGAGCGCCTCGATCCGGCGCAGGTACGCGCGCGCGGTTGCCGGCAGCGCCGCAAAACTCTTGACGCCGAACGTGCTCTCGTTCCAGCCGGGAAGCTCCTCGTAGATCGGCACGCAGGCGGCAACGGCTTCGGCGCCCGTCGGCAGCAGGCTCACCAGCTCGCCGCCGACGCGGTAGCCGGTGCAGACGCGAATCGATGCCAGGCCATCGAGGACGTCGAGTTTCGTGATGCACAGGCCGTCGGCACCGTTCAATTGCAGCGAGCGGGCGAGCGCCGGAATGTCGAGCCAGCCGCAACGGCGCGGCCGGCCGGTGACCGAACCGAACTCGTTGCCGCGCAGCGCGAGCCGCGCCCCGATGTCGTCGGTGAGCTCGGTCGGAAACGGCCCGGTGCCCACGCGCGTGGTGTAGGCCTTGACGATGCCGAGCACGTAGTCGAGCAGCTGCGGGCCGATGCCGGCGCCCGGAGCGGCGGCGGCGGCGACGCAGTTCGACGAGGTCACGTACGGGTAGGTGCCGTGATCGATGTCGAGGAGCGCTCCCTGCGCGCCCTCGAACAAAAGCGACTCGCCGGCGCGCCGCGCGGCCTGCAGCAGTGCCGCGACATCGGCCACCATCGGCTGCACGGCCGGCGCCAGCGCCAGGGTCGCATCGAGCGTTTCGCGATAGGGGATCGCGGCGCAGCCGAAGAAGCCCGTCAGCACGAAATTGTGGTATTCGAGCACGCGCTCGAGCTTGGCGGCGAAGCGGTCCGGATAGAACAGGTCCTGGACGCGCAACGCGCGGCGGGCGATCTTGTCCTCGTAGGCCGGGCCGATGCCGCGGCCGGTGGTGCCGATGCGGGTGTCGCCCATCGCCACCTCGCGCGCCTGATCGAGCGCGACGTGGTAGGGCATGACCAGCGGACACGCGGGCGAGATCGCCAGGCGCGAGCGCACCTCGATGCCGGCGCCCTCGAGTTCCGCGATCTCCTGCAGCAGCGCCGTCGGCGAGACGACCACGCCGTTGCCGAGATAGACGCGCACCGAAGGCCGCAGGATGCCTGACGGAATCAGGCGCAGCACGGTCTTCTTCTCGCCGATGACGAGCGTGTGGCCGGCGTTGTGGCCGCCCTGGAAGCGCACCACGCCGTGGGCGTGTTCGGTCAGCCAGTCGACGACCTTGCCCTTGCCCTCGTCACCCCATTGCGTGCCGATAACGACGACGTTCTTGCCCATGCGCTTCGCGCTGCCTGTGGTCGCTGCGGTTGAACGGCGCTGGGTCACCCGCCGCGGCCGGCGAGGCCGGCAAGCTGGCGCAGGTCCAGGGTGAACCCGGTTGCCGGGCGCGCGCGGCCGAACGCCTTGCCGATGCCGTCGTAGCGCTCGCCGCGGCCGATCGCATTGGTCTCGCCGGAAGTGAATACCGAAAAACTCGCGCCGCTCTGATAATGATAGCCGCGCAAATCGGCGAGATCGATATGCAGCGCCTCGACCCGGCTGCGCGCCGCCTCGGCGAGCGTCTCCAGCGCGGCGAGCGCGGCGGCAATCGAGGGCGTGTCCGGCAACCGCGCGCGCGCCTTGGTCAGCACCTCGTCCGCGGGCCCGTACAGCGTCGGCAGCATGACGAACGCGTCGCGCCAGGCCGCGGCAAGCGTGGCGGTCAACGCGGTCACCGCGGGCACGTCCTTGGTGCGCATGGCGGCGAAGAGCTCGCTGTCGCCGCCGTTGCCCGCCAGGCGCGAGCCATTGGCGAGCGCCCGGTATACGCCGACGTGGCCGAGATCCAGATGCAGCCCGCGCACTGCCGCGGCGTCGAGCGCGGACAAGAGCAGCGAGAGCACCTCGACGTCCGCGGTGATGCCGGGCTCGCCGTAGAGCTCGGCTCCGATCTGCAGCACCTCGCGCGCCTGCGCCACGCCGGAGGGCCGCGTGCGCAGCACGCTGCCGGCGTAGCACAGGCGCGTGATGCCGGGCTCGTTCAACAGATGCGCATCGATGCGTGCGACCTGCGGCGTCATGTCGGCGCGCACGCCGAGCATGCGCCCGGAGAGGGGATCGACGACCTTGAAGGTCTGCAGCTCGAGATCGTGGCCGGTTCCGGTCAGGAGCGACTCCAGGTGCTCGATCAACGGCGGCTGCACCAGGCGGTAGCCGTGGGTGCGGAAATGATCGAGCAGCACGCGGCGCAGGTCCTCGATCCGCTGCGCCTCGTCGGGCAGGATATCGTCGATGTATTCGGGCAGCACCCAGCTACGCATAGAACGCGACCAGGGTCAGCACGCCGATGGCCACCGAGAGCAGGCCAATAAAGCGCAACTGTCCGTCGGTGAGCTCGGTGAGCCTGCGGAAGGCGTTGCGCCAGGCGCGCGGGGCGACGAGCGGCAGCACGCCCTCGAGCACCAGCACGAGCGCGCACGCCGCCAGGAAAGTTTCCGGCACCCCTTTTCTCCCTTCGACCCGGATCTTGGCGGGTTGCTAGCGGGTGCCGGCGCGCGGCACAGCCTTGGCGCCGCCGGACTGCTTCAGGTACTGGAAGAACTCGGAGCTGGGATCCAGCACCATGACGTCGCTCTTGTTCTTGAATGTCGCCTTGTAGGTCTCGAGGCTGCGGTAGAAGGCGTAGAACTCCGGATTCTGGCCGTACGCGCCGGCGTAGATCGCCGAGGCCTTGGCATCGCCGTCGCCCTTGGTCTTCTGCGCCTGCCGGTAGGCGTCGGCGAGAATCACTTCGCGCTGCCGATCGGCGTCGGCGCGAATCTTCTCCGACTCGGCCGCGCCCTGCGAGCGCAGCGAGTTGGCGACGCGCTTGCGCTCGGATTCCATGCGCTGGTAGACCTGCGGCAGGACTTCCTCGGGCAGTTCGACCCGGCGCAGCCGCACGTCGACGATTTCGACGCCGATCTGCTTGGCGTCGGCGTCGGCGCGCTGCCGGGTGGTGGTCATGACCTTGTCGCGCTCAGTCGAGATCGCCTCGTGGATGGTGCGCTTGTTGATCTCCTGCGCCAGATTGAATCGGATCGACTGCGCGAGACGTTGTTTCGCCAGCTCCTCGTCACCGGTCACGCTCTGGTAGTAGCGGCGCACGTCGATGATGCGCCAGTAGGCGATGAAGTCGACGTTGAGCGGCGTCTTTTCGGAGGTCGTGATGCGGTCGGGCCGCGGTGCGTCGAGCGTCAGGATGCGCCGGTCGTAGAACTTGATGTTCTGCACCAGCGGCACCTTGAAGTAGAGACCGGCATCGGTGTTGGCATCGATGAACTGGCCCAGCTGGAACTTGATCGCGTACTGACGCTGGTCGACCGTGTAGATCGACTGCGAGAGCACGAGCAGCACCGCCACGAACAGCGCGATGATCGGCAAGGCGGACTTCATCGGCCGTCTCCGCGATCGCGGGTGCGCGGCAGCTCGTGCGTCCGGCCCGGGTCGAGCGCCACGGATGCCTCGGGTGGCGCCGCCGCGGCGTGCGCGGCGTCGGTTCCGGCGACCGACGGCGCGGCCGCCTGCGACTGCTTGAGCAGCTGGTCGAGCGGCAGGTAGAGCAGGCTGTTGCCGCCCTTCTGATCGATCAGCACCTTGCTCGTGCTGCCGAGGACCGACTGCATCATGTCCAGGTACAGGCGCTCGCGGGTGACGGCGGGCGCCTTGTTGTATTCAACCAGGATCTGCTTGAAGCGGCTCGCATTGCCTTCCGCCTCCTGGACGGTGCGGGCGTTGTAGCCGTCGGCTTCCTGCAGCAGGCGCGCGGCCAGGCCGCGGGCGCGCGGCACGATGTCGTTGGCGTAGGCCTGGCCTTCGTTCTTCTGCCGCTCCAGATCCTGCTTCGCCTTGACGGCATCGTCGAAGGCGGGGCGGACCTGTTCCGGCGGCTGTGCGTCGAGCAGCGCCACGCTCTGGATCTGGATGCCGGTGCCATAGCGATCGAGCATCTCCTGCATCAGCGCTTCGGCCCTCTTCGCGATGTCGCCGCGACCCTCGTAGAGCACGAAGTCCATCTGGCTGTGGCCGATGACTTCGCTGATCGCCGTCGAGGCGACCTGCACCAGCACATCATCGGGGCTCTTGGTGTTGAACACGTAATCCTTGGCGTCCTTCAGCCGGTATTGCACCGCGAACAGCGCGTCGGTGATGTTCTCATCATCGGTCAGCAGCAGCAGTCCGCGGGCCGAGCGGCTCGTCGGCGCGTTGCCGTGGATCTCGACGGTCTTGATCTTGGAAAAGTCGATGACGTCGACCGCTTCGACCGGATACGGCAGGTGCCAGCGCAGCCCGGGTATGGTGGTTTCGATGTACCGGCCGAAGCGCGCGACCACGCCGCGGCGGCCCTCGTCGACGATGTAGAAGCCGCTCGCGAGCCAGACGATGAGCACCAGCGCGACGAGCAGCCCCGCGCCACCGAACGGAAATTTCAGCCGTGGGGGTTCGCCGCCATCGCCGCCCTCGGCATCGCGCCGGCCCAGCAGTTCGTTCAGGCGCCGGTTGACGTTGCGCCAGATCTCGTCGAGATCGGGCGGCCCGCTGCGGCCACGCTTACCCCATTGCGGATCGTTGAGGGACATGGCGGATGCCCTGCGGCGGCTTGAGGATGGCGGGTTGTATCGGCGGCTGCCGAGTCACGCGGTCGCGGCCCGGTACCGGAGCGCCCTTGCGGGGCGCGGGAACCGTTCCGCCAGCGCGGCGTGCAATTCGGGCACGCCGGCGCCGGTAAGCGCGCTCATACGGACTGTACGAATTTTACCATATTCGTCGCGCTCGACGCCGGGAGCGAGCCCGGCCGCATCGCATTTGTTGAGCACCAGAATCCGCGGCAGCTCCGCGGCTCCGATTTCGGCGAGGACCGCGTCGACCGCGGCGATCTGTTCGTCGCGATTGAGGTGACTTGCATCGACTACGTGCAGCACCAGGTCCGCGTCGGTCGCTTCCTGGAGCGTGGCGCGGAACGCGGCGACCAGATCGTGTGGCAGGTCGCGGATGAAGCCGACCGTGTCGGAGAGCACGATCGGTTCGGCATCCGGCAGCGGCAGCCGGCGCAGCGTCGTATCGAGCGTCGCGAACAGCTGATCGGCGGCGTAGGCGCGCGCGCCGGTGAGGCGGTTGAAGAGCGTCGATTTGCCGGCATTGGTATAGCCCACCAGCGCGACGTTGCGCACCTCCGCGCGCCGCCGCGCCCGGCGCTGGGTCTCGCGGCGGCGTTCGATCGCTTCGAGGCGGTCCTTGAGGAGCTTCACGCGCATGCCGATCAGCCGGCGGTCGGATTCGAGCTGCGTTTCCCCGGGACCGCGCATGCCGATGCCGCCCTTTTGCCGCTCCAGGTGGGTCCAGCCGCGCACCAGTCGCGTCGACAGGTGCTTGAGCTGCGCCAATTCAACCTGCAGCTTGCCCTCGGCGCTCTGCGCGCGCTGGGCGAAGATGTCGAGGATGAGGCTCACGCGATCGACGATGCGGCAGTCGAGCGCACGCTCGAGGTTGCGCTGCTGCGCCCCCGAAAGCGCGTGATCGAAGATGACGAGGTCGGCGCCACTGCCGACGCGGCGCGCCGCGATTTCCGCGACCTTGCCGCGCCCGGCATAAAGCGCCGCGTCGGGTCGCGCGCGGCGGGCGGTGACGACGTCGGCGATCTCGGCGCCCGCGGAACGGGCGAGCGCCTTCAGCTCCGCCAGGCGCTCGGCGGGCGCGCCCTCCCCAAAGTCGAGCTCGACGAGCAGCGCCCGATCGCCGCCTGCGGGACGTTCAAACACCGCGCCTCACGGGCGCATCCGTCCTAGGCAACTTCGCGTTCGTTATCGTGCGGCATCGTTATGGCGCGCGCTGGCACCACGGTCGAGATGGCGTGCTTGTACACCATCTGCGTGACGGTATTCTTCAGCAGGACGACGTACTGGTCGAACGATTCGATCTGTCCCTGCAGCTTGATGCCGTTGACCAGGTAGATCGAGACCTGAACATGCTCCTTGCGCAGCGTGTTCAGGAACGGGTCTTGTAGCATTTGCCCTTTATTGCTCATCGCATGACTCCGCTTGGGTTTTCTTGCGCACCGTATTATTGGTCCGGGCCGCCGCCGGGGAAGCCCCGGCGAAGCTGCGCGGTCCTAGCGGCGTCTCCGCCGGTGCGTGGCGGCCTCCGCATAGGGATTGGCGCCGGTCTTGAATTGTATCCTAAGCGGCGTTCCCTGCAGTTTGAACGCCTCCCGGAAGAAATGTTCCAGATAGCGGCGGTAGGCGTCCGGAATGCTTCCCAGCGCGCTGCCATGGATGACGATCAGCGGCGGGTTCGCCCCGCCTTGGTGCGCATAGCGGAGCTTCGGCCGCACGAGTCCGGCGCGCGGGGGCTCCTGCCGGGCGAGCGCCGCCTGCAGGGCGCGGGTGAGCTTCGGTGTCGGCAGCCGCGCCATCGCCGCCGCATACGCCCGATCGATCGCGGCGATGAGCGGCCCGACACCTTTGTCATGTTTCGCCGAGATCGGGTGCAGCTCGGCAAAGGTCAGGAACCCGAGCTTGCGCTCGAGTTCACGCATGGCCTGCGAGCGCGCGTCGGCATCGACCGCGTCCCACTTGTTGAGGGCGACCACCAGCGCGCGGCCGGCCTCGAGTATGGCCCCGGCGAGGTGCGCGTCCTGTTCTGAGATCCCCTGCGCGGCGTCGAGCAGCAGCACGACCACGTTGGCATCGTCGATCGCCTGCAGCGTCTTGATCACCGAGAATTTCTCGATCGTCTCGGTCACCTTGCCGCGCCGGCGCACCCCCGCGGTGTCGATCAGGGTGTAACCGCGGCCGCCGCGCTCGAAGTCGAGATAGATCGAATCGCGCGTCGTGCCGGGCTCATCGAAGGTGATCACGCGCTCCTCGCCCAGCAGCGTGTTGACCAGCGTCGATTTGCCCACGTTGGGCCGGCCGACGATCGCGACCTTGATTGGCTTCGCCTCCTCCGCGGCCGGCTCGGCGTCGAAGGCACTTGCCGGCGGACAAAGCGCGAGCGCCTGCTCGACCAGCTCGCGCACGTGCTCGTTGTGCGCGGCGGAGATCGGTAGCGGCTCGCCTAACCCCAGCTCGTGAAACTCGGCGCTGGCCCGTTCCGGCGCCAGGCCCTCGGACTTGTTCACCGCGAGCAGCAGCGGCCGGCCGGAGCGGCGCAGCACGTCGGCAATCGTCCGATCCTCGCCAGTCAAGCCGGCGCGGCCGTCGACCAGGAAAACGATCGCATCGGCCTCGGCGATCGCGGTCTTGGTCTGCTCGGCCATCGCCTGCATGATGCCGCTGCTGGCCTTGGGCTCGAAGCCGCCGGTGTCGACGACCAGGTACGGCCGCTCGCCCCATCGGCCGCGGCCGTAGTGGCGATCGCGGGTGAGCCCGGGGTAGTCGGCGACCAGTGCCGCGCGCGAGGCCGTCAGCCGGTTGAACAGCGTCGACTTGCCGACGTTCGGGCGGCCGACGAGGACGAGCGTGGGTAGCATCGATGGCTGCGCACGGCCCTCAAGCGCTCACTTGATCGACGCGCTGATCAGGTTCCCGGCCAGGCTCTGCCACACCGCGCTGTCAGCCACGGCAACCGGCTGCGCCAAGGCGGCCTTGCCGTCCGTGGCGAGCCGCCCGACCAAGCCGCCATCGTTGCGGTCGAGCAGATGCAGGTACCCCTCGCCATCGACCACGCCAAGGTAATCGCCGACGACCACCGGCCCGCTCGGCGCGCGGGTGGCGAGCTTGTCCTGCTTCCACACCGATGCCCCGGTGGCCTTGTCGAGCGCCTGGATCGCGCCCTTGTCGTCGGTCAGGTAGAGGTAGCGATTGTCAAGCGCGATGCCGCCGAGGCTGCCGAATTCGCGCGACCAGGTCAGGTTGCCGCGCAGGGGCTCGAAGCACGCCACGCGGCCGACGTACGCGGCCGCGCATACCTGCCGCTCGTCGATGGCGGGCATACTGGTGATGTCGGCGATGCGCTCGAGTTCGGTCGCGCCCTTGGGAATGGTGACGTTGCCTTCCCAGGCGATCGTCCCCGTGGTCACGTCGATGGCCAGTAGCTTGCCGCCCGCGGTGCCGGTGAACAATGCGCCGCGGGTGACGATGCCGCCGGCAAAGCGGCGCACGGTAAGCGGCGGCGTGGCGCGCTGCGCCACCCATTTGCGGCTGCCGTCGGTGGGCGACAGGCCGTAGATCTTGCCGTCGAGCGACCAGACGACGAGGGTGCCTTCCGCGGGCCGCGGCGGGCCGCTGACCTCGCTCGATACCTTGGTCTGCCACAGCGGCTTGCCGCTGGTGTCGAAGGCCAGCACATCGCCCTTGTCGGTGCCGACCACGACGAGCTGCGCATCGGCACCCACCCCGGCCGACAACGGCTTGCCGGCATTGATGCGCCAGCGCGTTGCCCCGCTGGCCGGGTCGACACTGACGATCGAGCCGTCCTCGCCCGCTGCGTAGGCCACATCGCTGCGCACCGCGGGCGCGAAACCGCCGCCGCCCTTGCCGCCCACCTCAACCTGCCAGTTGAGGCGCGCGGTGGCCTTGGCGTTGTAATCCGGCAGCGGCCCGAGCTTGACGCCGTGCGAAAACCACGGCAGCGACGGCAGCGACGGCGGCGTGGTGAGCCACGACGGCAGCCAGGTCGAAAGCGACGAGCAGGCGCCAAGCAACGCGCAGGCGCCCAGTGCCAGCAGATAGCCGCCGCCGCGTCGCGCGGGCCCGGGTACAACCCCGAAAAACCGCGGCGCCTTCATCGGGCTGGGGCGGCCGGCGGCAGCGCGCTCGCGGCGGCGGGCGCAGCAGTCGCTCCGGGCAGCGGGCCGCCCAGCGCGTCGAGCTTCGCCTGCAGATAGGACCGATAGCCCGATTTCGGGTCGAGCTTGGCCAGCGCAACCTGATACGCCGAGCGCGCATCCTGCGTCTTGCCGGCCGCCGCCAGCACGTCGCCGCGCAGATCGGCATAGACGCCGGCGAACGCCTCGTCGGTCTTCGCGTCCAGCGTCTTGAGCGCCTCGTCGTATTCCTTGTCGTCGAGCAAGACCTGCGCCATGCGGAAGCGGGCGACCGCCTTGAGCTCGTCTTCGCCGGCATGGTCGATCACCCACTGCAGTTGCGCTTTCGCGCCCGCCTTGTCGCCGGCATCGTAGAGCAGCTTGGCATAGAGCAGAACGGCGCGCGGTGCATAGGTCGTGCCGCCGAAGCGCTCGACGACCTGGCTCGCCGGCTCTTTCGCCTTGGCCAGATCGTTGTCGCGGGCAGCCTGGCTCACGGCCTGATAGAGCACGCTCGCCTTCGCCGCCTGCGTGCCCTGGTACCAGCGCCAGCCCTGCATGCCGATCACGACGACCGCGACGCTGACGACGACGGCGCTGACGTACTTGCCGTTGCTCGCCCACCACGCCTTCAGGTCGTCGATTTTTTCCTGTTCCTCGAGATCGTATACGGGCATGTTCGGTTTCCGTTCAGTGGGCCGCGCGGATGTGCGCGGCGACGTCTTCCGGTGGCAACGCGATCTGCTCGCCCGACGCGCGCAGCGGCTTGACCGCGACGCGATTGGCGGCCACCTCGTCGTCGCCGACGATGAGCGCCCAGCGCGCGCCGCTCGCGTCGGCGCGCTTCATCTGCACCTTGAACGAACCGCCGCCGGCGTGGACCACGACCGCAAGACCGGCGTCGCGCAGGCGCTCGCCGGTGGCGAGCGCGAGCGCCGCCGCCGGCGCCGCGCCGACATGGACGACGTAAGCGTCGGGGACGGCCTCGCCAACAGCGCGTGCCTCGCGCAGCAGCAGCACCAGCCGTTCGATGCCGATGGCGAAGCCGCACGCTGGCGTCGGCGCACCGCCGAGCTGTTCGAACAGTCCATCGTAGCGCCCGCCGCCAGCCACCGTTCCCTGCGCGCCCAGCCGCGTGGTGATCCATTCGAACACGGTGCGGTTGTAATAGTCGAGGCCGCGCACCAGGTTGGGGTTGACTTCGAAGCGGACCCCGGCAGCTTGCAGCAGCCCCTGGAGCTCGCTGAAGTGCCGGCGCGACTCCGCGTCGTCGCTCAACAGGTCGAAGAGCTGCGGCGCCCCGGCCACGACCGCCTGCATCTCGGGGTTCTTGCTGTCGAGAATGCGCAGCGGATTGGACTCCAGGCGCCGCTGCGAATCGGCATCGAGCTTGGCGAAGTTGGCGCGAAAATAGCCGGTGAGCGCCCGCCGATGCGTGTGCCGCTCCCGCGCATCGCCGATCGAGTTGATCTGCAGCGCCATGCCATCCAGGCCCAGTCTCTTCCACAGCCGCCCGAGCATGATGATCTGCTCGGCGTCAACGTCGGGGCCGGCGAAGGCGAGCGCCTCGACGTCGAACTGGTGGAACTGGCGGTAGCGCCCCTTCTGCGGCCGCTCGTGACGGAACATCGGTCCCGCGGTCCACACCCGCTGCGGCCGGTCGTAGGTCAGGTGATGCTCGATCGCGGCGCGGACGATGCCGGCGGTCGCCTCGGGGCGCAGGGTCAGGCTCTCGCCGTGATCGTCGAAGGTATACATTTCGTGTTCGACGATGTCGGTGCCATCGCCGATGCCGCGCACGAACAGCGCCGTCGGCTCGACGATGGGCACGCGCAGGTTGCGGTAGCCGTATTGCGCGAAGGTATCGCGCGCCGCGTCCTCGATGCGCTGCCAGAGTGCCGCCTCGTCGGGCAGCACGTCGTTCATGCCGCGAACGGCTTGGATCGTCGCCGTGCCCATGCGACTACGCGATCGCCTTGATGTTGAGCGAGGGCTTCTCCGGCTTGAGGTGCGCGGCGGGTGGTTCACCGCCGTAGGTCGCGCGCACGTAATCGGCGATGAGCTGCTGGAATTCCTCGGCGATGCGCTCGCCCTTGAGCGTGACCGTCTTCTGGCCGTCGACGAACACCGGCGCGACGGGCACTTCGCGCGTGCCCGGCAGGCTGATGCCGATGTTGGCCATCTTCGATTCGCCCGGACCGTTGACCACGCAGCCCATGACGGCGACGCTCATCGTCTCCACGCCAGGGTAGCGCGTGCGCCATTCCGGCATCTGCGCGCGCAGGTAGACCTGGATCTTGTCGGCGAGCTCCTGGAAGTAGGTGCTCGTCGTCCGGCCGCAGCCCGGGCAGGCCGTCACCAGCGGCGTGAACGAGCGCAGGCCCATGGTCTGCAGGATCTCCTGCGCGACCACGACCTCGCGCGTCCGATCGCCGCCAGGCTCGGGGGTGAGCGACACGCGGATCGTGTCGCCGATGCCCGCCTGCAGCAGCACCGCCATCGCCGCGGTCGAGGCGACGATGCCCTTCGATCCCATCCCGGCCTCGGTGAGTCCCAGGTGCAGTGGGTAATCGCAGCGCCGCGCGAGCTCGGTGTACACCGCGATCAGGTCCTGGACGTCGGAGACCTTGCACGACAGCACGATCCGGTCGCCCGGCAGGCCGAGCTCTTCGGCGCGCAGGGCGCTGCCGATCGCGGAGACGACGAGCGCCTCGCGCAGCACGGCCCCCGCGGAGCGGGGCTCGGCAAGCCGGGCGTTTTCGTCCATCAGCCGCGACAGCAGCTCCTGATCGAGGCTGCCCCAGTTGACGCCGATGCGAACCGGTTTCTCCCAGCGCAGCGCGTGCTCGATCATGATCGCGAATTGCGAATCGTGCTTCGATCCCTTGCCGACGTTGCCCGGATTGATCCGGTACTTGGCGAGCGCCCGCGCGCACTCGGGCGACTCGGTCAACAGCTTGTGGCCGTTGAAATGGAAGTCGCCGATCAGCGGCACGTGGCAGCCGGCGGCGTCGAGTCGCTCGCGGATCGGCGCCACCGCGGCCGCGGCCTCGTCGGTGTTGACGGTGATGCGCACGAGCTCCGAACCGGCGGCGGCGAGCGCCGCGACCTGGGCGACGGTCGCGGCGACGTCGGCGGTATCGGTATTGGTCATCGATTGCACGACGATCGGCGCACCGCCGCCGATGGCGACGTTGCCCACGCGCGCGGTGCGCGTGCGCTCTCGTGTGACTGGCAGGCGGTCCGGATTGCTCATGCTCGGCTCATTAGGTCAAGCGCAGTCGCGCAACGTTCTGGCGCGTGTAGCGCGAAAGGTCGACCGGCGTGCCGCGATAGAAGAGGGTCACCGCGCGCGCGTTGCCGATCACGACGTCGAACGGGGCGCCACCGCGAAGCGATTGCTCGGTGCCGGCCGGAACCAGGCGCGAGATCAGAACCTGTCCGTCGCGGTCGCGGATCTCGGTCCACGACGGCCCGTGGTAGCGCAGCTGCAGCGGCGCGGTGAGCGCGCCGGCGGCCGGGACCGGCGTTGCCGGCGCGGCGGCAGCGGGGGCCGTCTCGGCCGCAGCGGCGGCCTGAGTCGCGGGCGCAGCCACCGGTTCAGCGGCGAGCGGGTTGGGCAGCTCGGTGCTGCTGGTGGTCGTGGCGCCGGACACCGCGGCGGCCGGGGGCGGCTGGCGCGGGGCGTCGCTCGGCGGCGTGAGCCCGCCGCGGTACCACTCGTAGGCGGCCGCGCCGACGATGCAGGCGACGAGCACGATCGGGATCACCCAGCGCGAGAGTCCCGGCGGGCTCACGCTGGCGCTGGGCAGCTCCGCGATCATCGCCCCGGTCGAATGCAGTGCCGGCGCCTCGAGGGCGGGGGCGCGCGCCGCATCGGGCAGCTGCGCGAGCAGGTCGTCGCCATCCAGGTTGAGCAGGCGCGCGTAGTTGCGCACGAAGCCACGCGCGAACGTGCGCCCGGGCAGCTGCGCGAAGTCCTCTTCTTCCAGCGCCCGTACCTGGCGCGGCGCGAGCTTCAGCTGCTGCGCGACCTGGTCGAGCGACAGGCCAGCGGCCTCGCGCGCGGCCTGCAGGCGGGCGCCCGCCTGGCCCGCAAGCGGCAACACCGGCGCGCTCTCGACGTGTTCTTCGGCAGGGATCACTCGCAACTCTCGGTCGCGATCGCCTTCGTTTCCGGGGCGTCCGGATAGCGGTTGGTCAATTGCGAAACGTACGACAGCTCGGCCTGCCGGTCGCCCAGCCGGCGTTCGATGCACGCGCCGAGCCGCAGGGCATCCGGCGGCGGATTGGTCGTCTGCATCGCCCCTTTCATCCAGCCGCGCGCCTCATCGTAGCGATGCGCCCGGTAGGCAATCTGCGCGAGCCCGAGGCTGGCCAGCGGATTGCCGGGCTGCCCGGCGAGCGCGCGGCGGAAATAACTCTCCGCGGCGGCGGTGTCGCCGCTCGCCTGCGCGCAGCGGCCGGCGTTGACGAGCGCGACCTCGGGGGTCTTGTACAGCGGGTTGCGCGCCGCGGCGTCGAATTCGGCGAGCGAATCACGGCCGCGCTGGTGCGTGCACAGGTACCAGCCCCAGTTTTGACGGGTCTCGGAATCGTTGGGTGCGAGTTGCAGCGCCTTGATGAAGCTTTGTTCCGCCCTGGCGTCCTCGCCCAGCGTGGCATAGACCAGCCCGGAGATGTTGTACGCCCGGGCGTAGGTCGGATCGGCCTTGATCGCCAGATTGAGCTCTTCGACCGCGACATCCATTTGCCCGCGCTCGTAGTAGCCCGCGCCCAGATCGGTGTGCAACTGCGCCCGGACCTGCGGGCTCGCCAGTTGCGGCGGTTGGACTTGCGCCGGGGTCAGGGTTGCGTCCGGCACGGTTGGCTTGTTGCTGCAGGCGAGGAGCCCGCAAAGCGCGGCGAGCGCGAGCGCGCGGGCCGCAAACGCAGGGTTCATCATGGGCGCGGCTCCGAAGCGACGGCGGCGGGACGGATCTGAATGCGGTGCGTGCGGCGGCGGGTTTTATCCTGCACCTGCCCGGCGAGCTGGCCGCAGGCGGCGTCGATATCCGCCCCGCGCGTGGTGCGGACCGTGGCCACCAGGCCCGCCTCCTGCAGCACCTGCTGAAAGGCGAGCTGGCGCGCGCGCGGGCTCGTTGCAAACTCGGTATTCGGAAACGGGTTGAACGGAATCAGGTTGAATTTGCACGGCACCTCGCGCACCAGCGCGACGAGCTCCCGCGCCTGCTCGGGAGCGTCGTTGACGCCGTCGAGCAGCACGTATTCGAAGGTGACGAAATCGCGCGGCGCGCGCTCGATGTAGCGCTGGCAGGCGGCGAGCAGCTCACGCAGGGGGTACTTGCGATTGATCGGCACCAGCGCGTCGCGCAATGCGTCGTTCGGCGCGTGCAGGGAGACGGCGAGGGCGACCGGACACTCCTCGCGCAGACGATCGAGCGCCGGCACCAGGCCCGACGTCGACAGCGTCACGCGCCGCCGCGACAGGCCGTAGGCATTGTCGTCGAGCATCAGGCGCAGCGCGCCGACGACGTTGTCAAAATTGGCGAGCGGTTCGCCCATGCCCATCAGCACGACGTTGGTGATCGGGTGCCGGCCGTGCTCGACCCAGGGGGCGCTCACGCCGGCGGCGAGCAGGGTGCGATCGGCGTGCCAGAGCTGGCCGATGATCTCGGCCACGCTGAGGTTGCGGTTGAAACCTTGCTTGCCGGTCGAACAGAAGGCGCAATCGAGCGCGCAGCCCGCCTGCGAGGAAATGCACAGCGTGCCGCGGTCGGGTTCGGGAATGTAGACCGTCTCGATCGCGTTGCCGCCACCGACGTCGAGCAGCCACTTGCGCGTTCCGTCGGCCGCGGTGGAGTCGCGCCGCACCGCCGGGGCGCGGATCTCGGCGTCCCGCGCGAGGGCGCCGCGCGTCGCCCGGGCGAGGTCGGTCATCGCGTCGACGCGATCGGCCAGCCGGTGGTGGATCCAGCGCAGAACCTGCCGCGCCCGGAACGGCTTCTCGCCGCGTTCGGCGAAGAGTGCCGCGAGGGCGGCCGGATCGTAGTCGAGAAGATTGAGCATGGTGCAAGAATCAACGCGGCGTCACCGGCTGTGCAGCTCCTGCCGCGGAAAGAAGAATTCGATCTCGCTCTCGGCGGTGTCCGGCCCGTCCGAACCGTGCACCGCGTTGTTATCGATGCTTTGGGCAAAGTCGGCGCGAATCGTTCCCGGCGCCGCGTTCTTCGGATCGGTCGCCCCCATCAGGTCGCGGTTGCGGGCGATGGCGTTCTCGCCTTCGAGGACCTGGATCATCACCGGGCCGGAGGTCATGAAGTCGACCAGGCCGGTGAAGAACGGCCGTTCGCGGTGCACCGCATAAAAGCCTTCGGCATCGGGACGCGCCAGCCAGCTCATCTTCGCGGCGACGATCTTGAGGCCCGCACGCTCGAACCGAGTATAAATCTCGCCGATGACGTTTTTTGCAACCGCGTCAGGCTTGATGATCGAAAGGGTGCGCTCTACCGCCATGCAGGGCTCCGCCGCGATAAATCCGAGTAAATTCATAATTATATCATGTGCTGCGGCGCGCTCGGACCGCGCCGACCCTTACGTCCCAGGGCCCATCATGCCCATCTTTCGCGGCAGCCAGGTCGACAGATCCGGCCAGTAGGTAACGATGACCAGAAACACCAGCATGGTGATCAGCCACGGGATCACCGCCTTGGTCAGCTGCGTGATGCCGAGCCTCGATATGCCCGATGCGACGTAGAGATTGAGCCCGACCGGCGGATGGCACAGGCCCACCTCCATGTTGACGTCGATCAGGATACCCAGATGCACCGGGTTGATGCCCAGTGTCACCGCGGCGGGGTACAGGATCGGCGCCATGATGAGAATGACCGAGGACGGGTCCATGAAATTGCCGGCCATGAGCAGCAGCAGGTTGGCGAGCAGCAGGAAGCCCACCCAGCCGAGGTTCTTGGCGATGATCCAGTCCGCGAGGGCATGCGGAATGTTCTCGTTGGTCAGGATGAAGGAGAACAGCGCCGCGTTGGTGATGATGTAGAGCAGCATCGCGCTCATGTTCGCCGAGGTCAGCAGCACCTTGCGCAGGTCCTTCAGCGGCAGTGCCTTGTAGACGAACACGGACACGAAGAAGGCGTACACCGCGGCCATGGCCGCCGCTTCGGTGGCCGTGAACAGCCCCGAGTAGATGCCGCCGATGATGATGACCACGAGCATCAGGCCCCAGACGCTTTCCCGAAACGCCTTGAAGCGCGCCCTCCAGCCCTCGCGCGGCAGCCGCGGGTAATTGCGTTTTCTGGCGATGTACCAGGTGACCGCGCACAGCATCGTGGTCAGCATGATCCCGGGCAGAAGGCCGGCGACGAACAAGGCCCCGATCGAGGTGTTGGTGGCGATGGCGTAGATGACCTTGGGAATCGACGGCAGCATGAGGATGCCCAGCGAACCCGCGACCGTGATCACCGCCGCGCCGAAATCCATCGGCATGCCGCGCTTGACCATCTCCGGCAGCACGATCGAGCCGATGGCCACGACCGTGGCCACGCTCGACCCGCAGACCAGCGCGAACATCGCGCAGGCCACGATGCCGGCCAGTGCCAGCCCGCCGTGCCAGTGACCGACCATCGAGGCAGCGAAATTGATCATCCGCCGCGCCACGCCGCCGTGGGTGAGGAAGGTGCCGGCGAGGATGAAGAACGGGATCGCCATGATCTCGAAGCGCTCGATGCCGGTGAACAGCTTCAGCGCCACCGATTCGATCGGCACCTGGGTCATCGTGAACACGAAGGTCAGCACCGTCAGCCCCAGGGCGATGGAGATGGGCATGCCGGTGAGCATGAGCGCGATGAGCAGGCCGAAGATGATCGCGGAGGTCATCGCTCAGCCCTTGGTGGTGGGCGCTGCCGGGTGAAGGTTGTCTTTCCCGGCCATGCCTGCCGGCAGGATGTCCTCAAACGGGATTTCTTCGACGCCCTCGACCTGGGTGGGATCGTGACGGGGCAGCTCGCCCGTGCGGCGGAAGGTCCACGCAACTTGCAGGAAGCGGAAGCACATCAGTCCCGACCCGCAGGGAATGGCCAGGTAGACCAGCCACATCGGCAGTTCCATGTCCGGCGATGTCTGGTTGGTGTGGGAAAGCTGCCAGACGAAGCTGGCGCCGAAGGCCGCCACCACGCCGGTAAACACGGCGCCGGCGAGCAGGCCGAAGAGGATGCACTTGCGGCGCACGCCTTCGGGGAGGCGATTGACGAGGACGTCCACCCCGACGTGGATGCCGGTGCGCACGCCGTAGGCGGCGCCGAACTTCGCCATCCACACGAACATGTAGATGCACGCCTCCTGCGCCCACGACAGGTTGAGCGAGAGCAGCCAATCCTGCAGCACGGGAATCGGCAGGCCCGCCGCGTAGCGGTGAATGACGGCCACGAAGATGAGCAGCGTCGCGCCGCCCATCAGCAGCGCGATCAGCCACTCCTCGAGCTGGTCAAGGACCTTCAGCATCGCGCCCGCCGGGGTCGGCCCGTCACGGCGGCGCGGCACGCAAAAAACGCCGCTGCGGAAGCGCAGCGGCGTCGCTTGGCGTTGCCCGGTGACCGCGCCGCGCGCGCCCGGGCCCGGTCAGGCCGGATCAAGGCTTGAAGCCCGTGTCCTTGTAGACCTCTTGAATTATGTCCTTGCCGATACGGCTTTCCTGCTCCTTATGCACCGGCAGCAACGCCTTCTTCCAGGCCGCCTTCGCGTCGGGGGTCAGCGTCAGGATTTCGGTCTTGCCGGTGGCCTTGACCGCGGCCATCGCCTTGTCGTTCTCCTCCTTGGCGATGTCGTTGGCGTACTTCGTCGCGTCCTTGATCGCCCCTTCGACGATGGTGCGGATATCCGCCGGCAGGCCGTCCCAGAATTTCTTGTTGGCGATCACCGCGTACTCGATGACCCCGTGGTCGGTCATGGTCAGGTACTTCTGCACCTCGTTCATCTTCTGGGTGTAGAAGTTCGACGGCGGGTTCTCGGTGCCGTCGACCACGCCGGTCTGCAGCGCCTGGTAGACCTCGGAGAAGGCCATCACCTGCGGAATTCCGCCGAGGGCGCGAATTTCGGCGTCGAGCACCTTCGACGACTGGATGCGCATCTTCAGGCCCTTGACGTCGCCCGGAAGGCGCAGCGGCTTGTTGGCGCTGAACTCCTTGAAGCCGTTGTCCCAGAACGCGAGACCGATGATGCCGTGAGCCTCGAGCTTCTTGAACAGCAGCTTGCCGACCGGCCCCTCGGTCACTTTGTGCAGCTCGGCGAAGTCAGTGAAGATGTAAGGCAGGTCGAAGACTTCGAATTCGCGCACGCCCATCGGGCCGAACTTCGCGACCGAGGGTGCGAGCATCTGCACCGAGCCCAGCTGCAGCGCATCGAGCTCCTCGCCGTCCTTGTAGAGCGTGCTGTTCGGATAAACCTCGACCTTGACGCGCCCCTTGGTGCGCTCTTCGACCAGCTGCTTGAACCGCTCCGCGCCCTTGCCCTTGGGCGTGTCCAGCGCGACGACGTGGCTGAACTTGATGACGATGGGCTGCTGGGCGATCGCGCCGCCGGCGATTGCCAGTAGCAGCGCGGCGGCCGCCGCGACGCAAACACGGACTTTCATGGGACTCCTCCAGGGAAACGCTCTCCGGCGCGCGACGCGCGCTTGTTTGCAAACCATTTAGCGCCGCCAAGAGCGGGCTTGTCAATCCGCGGCGGCACCGCGCTCAAGCCGGCCGCGCCGGCTGCCACGAGATGCGCCAGGCCGCCTCGTCGGGCGCGGCCTGGAAGGCGAGCGCGATGCCGATTCCCGGCACCGCGGCGAGCTCGTCGCCGGACCACACGAGCGGCAGCGCCGCGCGCTCCCACGGCGGCATGCGCGCCTCCTGCAGCAGTTTCTTGACGGCGCGGGTGGGCCGGTTCGGCGCGAGGCGGATGCGCTCGCCGCCGCTGCGCGAGCGCAGCGTGACCGGCGCCTGCGCGAGCTTGGCCACCGCGAGCCCGCCCCCGCGCGCGCGCTCGAAGTGCAGCAGGCCGCCGGGCAGCCGCAGTTCCGACTCGCCGTCCCACGCGCGCACGTAACTGGCCGCGCCGGGCGCATGCACGACGATGCGGCCGCGATGGGAGCCGATCTCGGCGCCGTCGTGCGCGATGCGCGTGCGCGCGTCGGGCGTCGCGTGTTGGAGTTGGCGCAGCATCTCGCCGAGCCGCGCCGCGGTCGGCGGCCGCAAGCCTTCGGCGCGCAGAAACCAGCGCAGCAGATTGCGCGCGCGCGCCAGCGGCAGGGCGGAGACTCGCGCCTGCTCGAGGCCCTCCGCGCCGAGCGCGCCCTGGGCATCGCCTTCGGCCAGCGCGTCGGCGAGCGCCGCGGCTTCGGCCTGATGGCCTGCCGCGCGCACGAGCGTCGCGGGGTAGCCGGGAAATCGCGCCGCGAGCAGCGGCGCGATTTCGTGGCGCAGGAAGTTGCGCGTGTGGCTCAAGTCGGCGTTGCTCTCGTCGTCGACCCAGGCGAGAGCGCGCGCCGCCGCGTACGCGGCAAGCGTCGCGCGCGGGAGTCCGAGCAGCGGCCGCAGCAGGGCGGGACG
The DNA here is from genome assembly GCA_035937415.1 of Edaphobacterium sp. (SeqCode). Taxonomy (GTDB): domain Bacteria; phylum Pseudomonadota; class Gammaproteobacteria; order Burkholderiales; family Casimicrobiaceae; genus PALSA-1003. The sequence continues at coordinate 31,964 of DASZIB010000060.1, forward strand.
ACCGGGCAGATAGCGCGGCATCGCGGCGAGCCCGGGCGTGCCCGCGCCGCGCAGCAGCTGCAACAACAATGTTTCCGCCTGGTCGTCGGCATGGTGCGCAAGCGCGACGGCATCGACCGGGGCGGCGAGCAGGCAAGCGTAGCGCGCGCTCCGTGCGAGCGCTTCGAGGCTCGCCCCGCGGGTGCGTTCGAGCCGCAGCCGATGCGTCGTCAGCGGCACTCCGCGGCGCGCGCACTGCGCGGCGCAGAATTGCGCCCAGCGCTCGGCGTTCGTCGACAGGCCGTGGTGGACGTGGATGGCGGAAAGCGCGATCGGACCGCCCGCGAGTTTTTCGGCGGCGGCATCGAGCAGCACCATCGAGTCGATGCCGCCGGAGAGCGCGACGGCGAGGCGCGCGCGCGCGGGCAGGTGCTCGGCGAGCGCCGCGGCGAGCGCCGCGGCGACTGCGGCGACCGCGTTCGCCGGATCAACCCGCGGTGATTTCCTTGTATTTGCCATAGCCGAGCAGCTTCCCCTCGCGCGCGTCGAGCAGCACGTCGAGCGGCTGCTCCTGCACGTGGCGCAGCGCCTCGGTGAGCGCTTTCTTGAGCGTCGCCATCATCGCCGCGTGGTCGCGATGCGCACCGCCCAGCGGCTCGGTGATGACCTTGTCGATCAAGCCCTGCGTCTTCAGGCGCGCCGCGGTGATGCCCAGCGTCTCGGCGGCTTCCTCGGCGTGCTTCGCCGATTTCCACAGGATCGAAGCGCAGCCTTCGGGAGAGATGACCGAGTAGGTGGCGTACTGCAGCATGAGCGTCAGGTCGCCAATCGCGATCGCCAGCGCGCCGCCGGAGCCACCTTCGCCGATCACGGTGACGATGATCGGCGTGCGCAATCCGGCCATTTCGTACAGGTTGCGGCCGATGGCTTCGGATTGCCCGCGCTCCTCGGCGCCGATGCCCGGAAACGCCCCCGGCGTGTCGACGAAGGTGAACAGCGGCAGCCCGAACTTCGCGGCGAGGCGCATCAGGCGCAGCGCCTTGCGATAGCCCTCCGGCCGCGGCATGCCGAAGTTGCGATGGATCTTCTCCTTCGTGTCGCGTCCCTTCTGGTGGCCGATGACCATGCATGGCCCGCCATTGAAGCGCGCGAGCCCGCCCACGATCGCCGCGTCGTCGGCGTAGGTCCGGTCGCCGTGCAACTCATGGAAGTCGGTGAAGACCCCCGCGATGATATCGAGCGTGTACGGGCGCTGCGGATGCCGCGCCACCTGCGCCACCTGCCACGCGGTGAGCTTGCCGTAGATCTCCTTGGTGAGCTGCTGGCTCTTCTTCTGCAGGCGGGTGATCTCGTCGGAAATATCGACCGCCGAGTCCTCGTGCACGTAGCGCAGCTCGTCGATCTTGGTTTGCAACTCCGCGATCGGCTGCTCGAAGTCGAGAAATGTCTGCTTCATCGAAACGAAGGGTTGGCGGCGGTGAGGGCGGGATATTAGCGCAACTTGGCGCTGACGACGACACACGGCGCCCGCCGCGGCGCAGGGGCCGCGCCGGGCGTCACGGGGCGCGCAGCATTTCCACGTGCGCGATGCCGTCTTCGTCGTACGGCGCCGACACGGTGGAAAAGCCGAATTCCGCGTAGAAGCGCTCCAGTCGTAACTGCGCGCCGATGCGAATCGGGTGCTGCGGGTAGAGGCGGCCCGCGCGCTCGAGGCCCTCGCGCATCGCCGCCCGGCCGAGGCCGGTGCCGCGGTTCGCCGCGGTCGTGAGCACGCGGCCGATCGACGGCTCCGCGTACTTGCGCCCCGGCTCGATCAGGCGCAGGTACGCGCCGAGCGTCGGGGCGGTACCCGCGTCGACCCAGCCGAGCAGATGCCAGGCGCAGGGATCGAGGCCGTCGCAATCGTTGAACGCGCACGCCTGCTCGACGACGAAGACCGCGGCACGCGCGCCGAGCAGCGCGTAGAGCTCCGCCGGCGAGAGCTCGGCAAAGCGCTTCCATTGCCAGACGACCCGCGGCATCGGCGACACGCTCCCGGCGCGACCGTTTGGACCGATCGCGACGTTACATTACCATGGCGCATTTGACTGCAGCGGCGATTCGCTCCGCCCCATGGACCAGATAAAACGTCATCGCATCGCCGTCATTCCGGGTGACGGCATCGGCAAGGAAGTCATGCCCGAGGGCCTGCGCGTGCTCGAGGCGGCGGCGCGCCGCTTCGGCATCGCGTTCGAGTGGGACGAGCTGCCGTGGAGCTGCGATTACTATGCCCGGCACGGCCGGATGATGCCCGAGGACTGGTTCGAGCGGATCCGCAACCACGACGCGATCTACTTCGGCGCCGTCGGCTGGCCGGCGACGGTCCCCGATCACGTCTCGCTCTGGGGCTCGCTCATCCAGTGGCGGCGCGGCTTCGACCAGTACGCCAACCTGCGGCCGTGCCGCTTGATGGCGGGCGTGCCGAGCCCGCTCGCGAACCGCAAGCCGGGCGACATCGACTTCGTGGTCGTGCGCGAGAACACCGAGGGCGAATATTCCTCCGTCGGCGGCCGGATGTTCGAGGGCACCGAGCGCGAGGTGGTGTTCCAGGAATCGGTATTCACGCGCCAGGGTGTCGATCGCATCCTGCGCTTCGCTTTCGAGCTCGCGCAGCAGCGGCCGGCCAAGCACGTCACCTCGGCGACCAAGTCCAACGGCATCTCGATCACCATGCCGTACTGGGACGAGCGGTTCCGGGCGATGGCAGCGCACTATCCGGGCATTCGCACCGATCAGTACCACATCGACATCCTGTCCGCGCATTTCGTGCAGCGGCCGCAGATATTCGACGTCGTCGTCGGCTCGAACCTGTTCGGCGACATCCTGTCCGATCTCGGCCCGGCAGTTTGCGGCACCATCGGCATCGCGCCGTCGGCCAACATCAATCCGGAGCGCGCCTATCCATCGATGTTCGAGCCGGTGCACGGCTCGGCGCCGGACATCGCGGGCAAGGGAATTGCCAATCCGATCGGCCAGATCTGGTGCGGCGCGATGATGCTCGAGCACCTCGGCCACGCCGCTGCGGGCGCAGCGGTGATGCGCGGCATCGAGCGCGTGCTCGCCGACGGCCCGCGCACGCCCGACCTGGGCGGCAAGGCGACCACGCTCGAGCTCGGGCGCGCGGTCGCCGATGCGATCGGGTAATACTTTTGTGGCAAGATAGCCCCCGCCACCCCTCAGGGTCGGCCGGCAGGGGAGCGCTCACCATGATCATCGGCATTCCACGCGAGACCCGCGCGGGCGAGACGCGCGTCGCCGCCACGCCGGAAACGGTCAAGAAGCTCGCCGCCAGCGGCAAGCACCCGCTCGTCGTCGAAGCGGGCGCGGGCACGATGGCAAGCATTCCCGACAGCGAATTTGCCGCCGCCGGAGCGAAGATCGGCAGCGCCGCCGAAGCCTTCGGCGCCGACATCGTGCTCAAGGTGCGCGGTCCGACCGCCGCGGAGCTGCCCGGTCTCAAGCGCGGGGCGCTGCTCATCGGCCTGCTCAATCCCTTCGACGCCGCGGCGGTGGCGGCGTGCGCCGCCACCGGCGTGTCCGGCTTCGCGCTCGAGTGGCTGCCGCGCATCAGCCGGGCGCAGTCGATGGATGTGCTCTCCTCGCAGGCCAACATCGCCGGCTACAAGGCGGTGATGATCGCCGCCGACATCTACACCCGCTTCATGCCGATGCTCATGACCGCGGCGGGGACGGTGAAAGCCGCGCGCGTGCTCATCCTCGGCGTGGGCGTCGCCGGTCTGCAGGCGATCGCGACGGCGAAGCGTCTGGGCGCCGTCATCGAGGCATCCGACGTGCGCCCGTCGGTGAAGGACCAGGTCGAGTCGCTGGGCGCGAAATGGGTCGACGTGCCCTACGCGAACGACGAGGAGCGCAAGATCGCCGAAGGCGTCGGCGGCTACGCGCGGCCGATGCCGCCGGAATGGATGGCGCGCCAGGCGGAGATCATCCACGAGCGCTGCAAGAGCGTCGACATCCTCATCACCACCGCGCTCATTCCCGGGCGGCCGGCGCCGAAGCTCATCCGCGCCGATACCGTCGCGGCGATGAAGCCCGGCGCGGTGATCGTCGATCTCGCCGTCGAGCAGGGCGGCAACGTCGAAGGCGCGGAGCTCGACCAGATCGTGAACAAGGCCGGGGTCAAGATCGTCGGCTTCGGCAACCTGCCCGCGCGCGTGGCCACCGACGCGAGCGCCCTGTACGCGCGCAACGTGCTCAACTTCCTTTCGCTCTCGCTCAACCCGAAGAGCGGCGAGTTCGCGGTGCCGAAGGACGACGAGATCGTCAAGGCGACGCTGGTGTGCGAGAACGGCGCGGTGGTGCCGAGGAATTAGCGCGGCAGCGTTGCCCCGGTTCACGGCAGGATCATTGCAAGCGAGGAGAAAGGCCCATGACCGCAGGCGTAGAACCGATCGTTTTCTACCTGACCATCTTCGTGCTGGCGGTCTTTGTCGGCTATCACGTCATCTGGAACGTGACCCCCGCGCTGCACACGCCGCTGATGAGTCTCACCAACGCAATCTCGAGCATCATCCTGGTCGGCGCGATGCTCGCCGCCGGCCCGGCGCAGCTCGACTGGGGCGGCTGGCTCGGCGTGCTGGCGGTGACGCTGGTGTCGATCAACGTCGCCGGCGGCTTCCTCGTCACCCAGCGGATGCTGGAAATGTTCCGCAAAAAGGAGCCGAAGTCGGCCGACAAGGCCTAGCGACGGGGAGACGCCATGAGCGCCAATCAACTCGCACTGTCGTACCTGGTCGCGGCGGTCAGCTTCATCCTCGCGCTCAAGGGGCTGTCCTCGCCGGCGTCGGCGCGGCGCGGCAACCTGTACGGCATGATCGGCATGGCGATCGCCATCCTGGTCACGCTGGCGGTGATCTATTCGCACAGCAAGAACGTGCTGCCGATCCTGGGCGGCATGGTCATCGGCGGCGTCATCGGCGCGATCGTCGCCCGCCGCGTGCAGATGACGCAGATGCCGGAATTGGTCGCCGCGATGCATTCGCTGGTGGGCCTGGCGGCGGTGTTCATCGCCGTCGCTGCGGTGAACAATCCCGAGGCGATGGGGTTGCATTCGCCGCTGACCGGCCTGCACAAGGCCGAGCTTTTCATCGGCACCTTCATCGGCGCAATCACGTTTTCCGGATCGGTCATCGCCTTTGGCAAGCTCTCCGGCAAGATCCGCAGCGCGCCGGTGGTCTTCAAGGGCCAGCACTGGGTCAATCTCGCCCTGGGCATCGCCATGATCGGGTTCGGCATCGCCTTCTTCACCGCGCCGCCGCAGCTCGAATGGCCGCCATTCATCGTGATGACGGCGCTCGCCTTCCTGCTCGGGTTCCTTTTGATCATTCCGATCGGCGGCGCGGACATGCCGGTGGTGATCTCGATGCTGAACAGCTACTCGGGCTGGGCGGCGGCGGGCATCGGCTTTTCGCTCGACAACCCGATGCTCATCATCGCCGGCTCCCTGGTCGGCTCCTCGGGCGCGATCCTGTCCTACATCATGTGCAAGGCGATGAACCGGTCGTTCATCAGCGTGATCCTCGGCGGCTTCGGCGGCGAGACCGCCGCGGCCGCCGGCGATGCGCAGCAGAAGGCCGTCCGCAGCGGCAGCGCCGACGACGCCGCATTCCTGCTCTCCAACGCCGAAACCGTGATCATCGTTCCCGGCTACGGCCTGGCGGTGGCGCGCGCGCAGCACGCGGTGAAGGAGCTGGCGGCGAAGCTCACCGCCAAGGGCGTGACGGTGAAATACGCGATCCACCCGGTGGCCGGGCGCATGCCGGGTCACATGAACGTCCTGCTCGCCGAAGCCGAGGTGCCCTACGACCAGGTCTTCGAGATGGAGGACATCAACAGCGAATTCCCGCAAGCCGACGTGGCGCTGATTCTCGGTGCCAACGACGTGGTCAACCCACTGGCCGAGCAAAAGGGGAGCCCGATCTACGGCATGCCCATCATCGAGGCCTACAAGGCGCGCAGCGTCATCGTCAACAAGCGCTCGATGGCCTCCGGCTACGCGGGCCTCGACAATCCGCTCTTCTACATGGACAAGACGATGATGGTCTTCGGCGACGCGAAGAAAGTCGTCGAGGACCTGGTCAAGGCCATCGACTAGCCCTCAGCCTTCGCCAAGCGGCAGCAAGCGGGTCGGCACAAGTCTGCCGGCGGGCGCGCGCCGCCAGCGAGGCTGCCCGAATCAAGTGCCCGGCCCGCTCTCGCATCTTGTCGTTCTCGATCTGTCGCGCGTGCTCGCCGGGCCGTGGTGCACGCAACTGCTCGCCGACCTCGGTGCGGAGGTGGTCAAGGTCGAGAAACCCGGCAGCGGCGACGACACACGCGGCTGGGGACCGCCGTTTCTCAAGGACTCGTCCGGCCGCGACACCGGCGAGGCGGCGTACTACCTCGCCTGCAATCGCGGCAAGAAGTCGGTCGCCGTCGATTTCACGCGCGCCGAGGGCCGGCAGATCGTGCGCGACCTCGCGCGCGGCGCCGACATCGTGGTGGAGAACTTCAAGGTCGGCGCGCTCGCCCGCTACGGCCTCGACTATCCGTCGCTCTCCGCGGCGAACCCACGCCTGATCTACTGCTCGATAACCGGCTTCGGCCAGACCGGCCCCTACGCGGAGCGCGCCGGGTACGACTTCATCATCCAGGGCATGGGCGGATTCATGAGCGTCACCGGCGAACGCGACGACCTGCCCGGCGGCGGCCCACAGAAGGCCGGCATCGCCATCTCCGATCTGATGACCGGGATGTATGCCTGCACCGCGATTCTCGCCGCAGTCGCGCAGCGCGAGGTGAGCGGCGAGGGCCAGTACATCGACACCAGCCTGCTCGACACCCAGGTCGCGATGATGGCGGTCATGAACATGAACTACCTGGTGTCGGGTACGGCGCCGGGTCGCGCCGGCAACGCCCACCAGAACATCGTTCCCTACCAGGTCTTCGGCTGCGCGGACGGCCACCTCATCCTCGCGGTGGGTAACGATGACCAGTTCGCGCGCTTCTGCGCCGTGGCCGGCAAGCCCGAATGGGCGCGCGATCCGCGCTTCGCCGCCAATGCGGATCGCGTCCTGCGACGCGACATGCTCGTGCCGCTGGTGGCTGCGGTGATGGGCACGCGCACGGAGCGCGACTGGCTCGCCGCGCTGGAGGCGGTCGGTGTGCCCTGCGGCCCGATCAATCGCCTCGATCAGGTGTTCGCCGATCCGCAGGTACGTCACCGCGGCATGCGCTTCGAGATGCCGCATCCGTTGTCCGGGACGGTGCCGCAGGTGGGCAATCCGCTGCATTTCTCCGCGACCCCGGTCGCGTATACTCAGGCGCCGCCGCTGCTCGGAGAGCACACGGCAACGGTGCTCGCCGCGCGGCTGGGTCTGTCGGCGGCAGCGCTTTCCGAGCTGGTGGCGCACCAGGTCATCGCCGTGAAATGAATGCACCGGGACAAGGCAATTGGGTAGCCCAACCGTGAAACTCGCGACGCTGAGCGGCATCACGCAGCGGCCGACGTTCTGGGCCGCGTTCGCGCTGCTGTCGGCCGTCTGCGCGCTGCTGGCGTGGCGGTATTTTCCGGCCGCGCTGCCGCTCATCAACCTCGACGTGCGGATGTCGCGCGAGCAGGCGCTCGAACAGGCCGCCGCGACCGCCGAGCGGCTGCAGCTCGCGCCGCGCGATGCGCAGAGTGCCGCGGTGTTCACGCACGACGGCACGACGCAGAACTACGTCGAGCTGGAGGCGGGCGGCAAGAGCGCCTTTTCCCGCCTGCTGTCCGGCGAGGTGTACGCACCGTTTCGCTGGGAAGTGCGAATGTTCAAGCCCGGCGAGACGGCGGAGACGCGCGTGCGCTTCCGGCCCGACGGCTCGCTCTACGGCTTCAGCCGCTACGTCCCCGAGATTGCACCCGGACCCGCGCTCGATGCCGCGGCGGCACGCGCCATCGCCGAGGCGGGCGCACGCACCGACTGGGGCGTCGACTTTGCTCCGTACAAGCTGCTCGAGCAGTCACGCGTGCAGCGCCCCAACCGGCGCGTCGATCACACCCTGGTGTACGAGCGCGACGATGTCACGCTGGGCGAGGCGCGCGTTCGCCTGCAACTTGTCGTCAGCGGCGACACCCTGACCGAAGTCACGCACTTCGTGCATGTGCCGGAAGCGTTCGGCCGCCGGTTCGCCGAGTTGCGCTCGACGAACAACACGATCGCGCGCGTGGCGAGCCTGTCCGCGGGGGTCCTCTACGTCCTGGGCGGGTGCATTATCGGCGTGGTCTGGCTGCTGCGGCGCCACTGGCTGCTGTGGAAGCCCGCGCTTGCCGCCGGCGCCATCGTCGCCGGGCTCAACGCGCTCGCCATACTGGCCAACTCACCGCAGGCGTGGTTCGGCTACGATACCGCGCAGTCGACCACCGTGTTCTGGGGCCAGCAGATCGGCGTCGCCATACTGGTGCTTGTCGCCGGCGGGATTGGCCTGGCGCTGGTGTTCATGGCCGCGGAGAGCCTCTCGCGCAAGGCCTTTCCCTACCATCCGCAGCTGTGGCGCATCTGGTCGCGCGACGCCGCGCCGACCAAGGCCGTGCTCGGACGCACGCTCGGCGGCTATCTGTTCGTCCCCATCGAGCTGGCGTTGATCGCCGGCTTCTATTTCGTCACCAATACCTACTTCGGCTGGTGGCAGCCCTCCGAAGCGTTGTCCGACCCCAATATTCTGGGCAGCGCCTTGCCGGCGCTGGAGCCCATCGGCGCGGCGCTGCAGGCCGGCTTCATGGAGGAGTGCCTGTTCCGCGCCGTGCCGCTGTCGCTCGCCGCGCTCATCGGCGCGCGCTTCGGTTGCCGGCGGCAGCTGATCGCTGCCGCGCTCATCGTCGAAGCGCTCGTATTCGCCGCCGCACACGCCAACTATCCGGGCTTCCCCGCGTACTCGCGCTTAGTCGAGCTCTTCGGCCCGGCGCTGATCTGGGGCCTGATCTTTCTTCGCTTCGGGCTCTTGCCGACAGTGATCCTGCACGCCCTGTTCGATCTCACGCTGATGTCGATCCCGGTCTTTCTCGTGCAGGGCCCCGGCGCAGACTTCAACCGCGCTCTTGTCATCGCGGCCGGACTCGTGCCGCTCGGGTTCGTGCTCTGGCGCCGGGTCCAGGCCGGGCGCTGGCAGGCGCTGCCGGAAGCGCTCAGCAACGGCACCTGGCGGCCGAGCACCGCGGCGCCGGTGTTCGCCGCGCACGGCAAACGCGCGGCGGCGGGCCTGTGGATTACCCGCCTGCAGCGCGCGCTGCCGCTGCTGGGGCTAGCCGGGCTCTTCGCCTTCGCGAGCACCGGAAAATTTCACAGCGACGTACCGCCGATCAACATTGACCGCGCCCAGGCCGTGGCGCTCGCCGAGCAGGCGCTGCAGGAGCGCGGCGTCGTGCTGGGCCCGGAGTGGAGACGGCTTTCGAACATCCGCCTGGGGATCGAGGATGGGTCGGCTTCGGCGTGGAACCGGTTCGTCTGGCGCGAGGCGGGGCCGGAGACTTACCACAAAATCATCGGCAGCTGGCTCGCCCCGCCGCTGTGGGAAGTGCGCTTCGCGCGCTTTTCCGGTGTCGACGTCGCCGATCGCGCCGAGGAGTGGCACGTCACGCTGCAAGGCGACGCCAAGCTGCGCCAGGTTGCGCACCAACTGCCGGAGCAGCGCCCTGGCGCCCGCCTGACCGAGGATGAGGCGCGCGCGCTGGCGCAACGCGCCATCGTCGCCCAGTTCGGGCTGGACCCGGGCGCGCTGCGGGAAGTCGAGGTGAAACAGGATCCGCATCCGGCGCGCACCGACTGGGGATTCATTTACGCCGATCCGCGGGTGGATGTCGGCAAGGGCGGCGAAGCGCGGGTGCTAATCAACATCGCCGGCGACGAGCTCTCCGGGTGGGGCCGCTATATCTTCATTCCGGAAGAGTGGTACCGGGCCGAGCGCAGTCGCAATAGCCGCCTGGTGGTGGTGCGCATCGCGATCGCCCTGGCGCTGGCGCTCGCGGCCCTTGCGGGATTGATCGGCGCAACGGTCGCCTGGACGCGCGACCATTTCGATAAGCGCGCCTTCCGCTGGACCGCAGCGCTGGTGTTCGCGGCTTCGGTCATCAGCCAGCTCAACCAGTGGCCCGCGCTCGCCGTCGGCTTGAGCACCACCGAGCCGGTGTTCAGCCAGGTCGCGCTCTCGATCGCGGCCCGGCTCTTCGGCGCGGTGTTGACCGCGCTGGCGGGCGGCATGTTCGCGGGCGTGGGCGCGCTGGCGGCGCGCGTACATATCACCCCTGGCCTCGACGCGAGGGCGCTTTGGCTGCGCGGCGCCGCGGTGGCGCTGGTGGCGGTCGGCATCGACGTCGCGCTCGGCGCGTTGACGCCCCAAACCGCGCCGCTGTGGCCGAAGTACGACGTCGAGAACGCCTGGGCGCCATGGGCCGCGCGCGCTCTGTCCGCGGTGAACCTGCTGCCGGTGCTCGGGTTCACGCTGGTGGTGCTGCACTGGCTCGATCGCATGACGGCCGGCTGGACGCGCCGCCGTGTATTGGCGGCGGTGCTGCTGATGCTGGCCGACGCGGCGATCGCCACGGCCAGCGCCGAGCACTGGTACGACATCGTCGTCGCGGGCGTGGTCGGCGGCGCCGTCTCGACGCTGCTGTTCGCCGCGGTGCTGCGCTTCGACCTGCGCGTGGTTCCGCCCCTCATCGCGGTCTACGTAAGCCTCATGATCGCCGCGCAGGCGCTGCAAAAGGGCACCGCGCAGGGAATCCTTCTCGGCGCCATCGGCGTGGCCTCGACGCTGGCCGTCGCCTGGGCCGCCACGCGCTACATCATCGCCGGCGGCCAGGCAGCGCTGCCTGCGGCGCCGGCCGCGGACGAAGTCCACGCACCCGTCGCCGACCCCGCGCCGAAATAGGCCGGGCGTCGAAACGCGCGGCTGCCGCGTGCGCTACTGCACGCTCACCCACTGCGGAATGACATTGTTGTTGGCAAGGTGCACCGCGCGGACGTTCGCCCGCGTCGCCCAGGGAATCACCTGGCGGTGCAGCGGCAGGAGCAGGAACTCGTCGTGCTCGATCAAGAGCGCCTCGTTGATGAGCCGACGGCGCTTCTCGACGTCGAGCTCGGTCTTGACCTGGTCGATGAGCGCGTCGAGCCGCGCGTTGCTGTAGCGCCCGTAGTTGTAGTCGCCATCGCCCTTGCCGTTGGCGCCGTGCAACACCGGTTGCAGGATGAAGATCGGATCGGTGGCGGCGCCTCCCCAGCCCAGCATGTACAGGCTGGTGTCGAGCTTCTCGAGCTTGGGGAAGTAAATGGCTCGCGGCAGCGCGGTCACCGTGATCGCCACGCCGATCTGGCTCCACATCGCGGCGAGCGCCTGGCAGATCTTCTCGTCGTTGACGTAGCGGTTGTTGGGGCAGTCGAGCGTCACCTCAAAGCCGTTCGGATACCCGGCCTCGGCGAGCAGCGTGCGCGCCTTCGCGCGATCGAAGGGGAAGCGCTGCTCCGGCGCGACAACCCACGGCAGCGGCGCGGGCAGGACTGCGCCGGTGGGCTGCGACAGGCCGCGCATGGTCGTGTTGCGGATCGCTTCGATGTCGATCGCCTGGTAGAGCGCCTGCCGCACCCGCTTGTCCTTGAACGGATTCCTGCCCTTGACGCTGGAGTAGAGAAGCTCGTCGCGCTGCTGGTCCATGCCGATGAACACGACCCGGATCTCCACACCCTCGAGCACGCTGATCCCGCTGTTCTGCTTCAGCCGCGGCACGTCCTGCGGCGGCGGATCGTTGATCAGGTCGATTTCTCCGGACAGCAGCGCGGCCAGCCGCGTCGCGTCGGAGGAGATCGGCGTGAAGATCACCTCGTCGACGTTGCCTTGGAAGCGGCCCTCCTTGATTCCCCACCAGTCCGGATTCTTGACCAGCACCGTCTTCACGTCGGGCTCGCGCGATTTCAGCACGTACGGGCCGGTGCCGTTGGCCTGGTGGGCGGTGATCATCTCCTCCTTTTGCGTGAAGTTCTGCGGCTTCGTCGCCCGGTTCCGTTCGCACCACGCCTTGCTCATGATGTTGATCAGCGCGATATGCTCGAGCTCGATCGGGTTGGGGCCGCTGGTTTTGAACTCGACGGTGAGGGCGTCGATCTTCCGCGGAATGCCGGCGGCGTTGGCGTAGACGCGCAGCTGGGAGGTATCGGCGCGCGCCCGCTCGAAGCTGAACACGACATCGTCCGCGGTGAACGGCGTGCCGTCGTGGAAGCGGACGTCGGGGCGCAGCTTGAAACGCCACGTGACCGGGTCGATCTGCATCCAGGACACCGCGAGTTCCGGCACCAGATTGAGCTTCTTGTCGCGGCCGATCAGGAATTCGTAGAGGAGCTGGTTGATATTGTTGGTGAGGCCTTCGTTCTGCGAATGCGGGTCGGTCGTCTGCGGGTCGCCGCGGTTGGCCCAGCGCAGCGTCGCCGCGTCGGCAGCGCCGCCGGCCTGCATGGCGAGAAAAAGGGTGAGCGCGAACAGACGCAGCATGATCGGTTCCTCGCCGGGCGAAGACCGGACATGATACCGCCGCCGGCCCGGGCCTGGCCGGCAGCGGGTCGCGGCGCACGCGCGCTAGAATGCGCCGGCTGAAGCGCCCGATGCCACCCCTCTCAATCGCCGACCGCCTGCGCGCCGAGCTCGGCGAAGGCATGAACGCCGACCGGGCGCGCCTGCTGCCCCGCATCGACCGGCTGCAACGGCGCGGGGTGACGGCCGCAGAGATCGAAAGCCTTGCGCGCGCCGTCGCCGCGTCCTGTGCGCGGGCGCGCGCGCGCGCCGCCGCGATCCCGCGGGTCACCTATCCGCCCGAGTTGCCGGTCGCGGAGCGGCGCGCGGATATCGCGGCCGCCATCCGCGACCACCCGGCAGTGATCGTCTGTGGCGAAACCGGGTCCGGCAAGACCACGCAATTGCCGAAGATCTGCCTCGAACTCGGGCGCGGTGTGCGCGGGCTCATCGGGCACACGCAGCCGCGACGCATCGCGGCGCGCAGCGTCGCCGCGCGCATTGCGCAGGAACTCGCGGTGCCACTGGGCAGCGCCGTCGGCTTCAAGGTGCGCTTTACCGATCGCACCGGGCCCGACGCGTACATCAAGCTCATGACCGACGGCATCCTGCTCGCCGAAACGCAGCGCGACCGGCTGCTCGCGGCCTACGACACGATCATCATCGACGAGGCGCACGAGCGCAGCCTCAACATCGATTTCCTGCTCGGGTACCTGAAGCAGCTGCTGCCGCAGCGCCCTGACCTCAAGCTCATCGTCACCTCGGCGACGCTCGACGCCGAGCGCTTTGCGCGCCATTTCGGCACGCCCGACCGGCCCGCTCCGGTGATCGAAGTGTCCGGGCGAACCTATCCGGTCGAGACGCGCTATCGGCCCCTCGCCCAGGACGCCGGCGACGACGAGGAGCCGCTGGAGGCGGCCATCGTCGCCGCCGCGGAGGAACTGTGGCGCGCGGGGCCGGGCGACATCCTGGTGTTCCTGCCCGGCGAGCGCGAGATCCGCGAAACGGCCGACCTGCTGCGCGCGAGCCTCGCCCGCCGCCCGTATGCGCGAAGCGTCGAGATCCTGCCGCTGTACGCCCGGCTGGCGGTGGCCGAGCAGCAGCGCGTGTTTGCGCCCTCCCAGGGGCGCCGCATCGTGCTCTCGACCAACGTCGCCGAGACATCCCTCACGGTGCCCGGCATCCGCTACGTCATCGACTCGGGAATGGCGCGGGTGCGCCGTTATTCGCTGCGCAACAAGGTGACGCTGCTGCAGATCGAAAAGATCGCGCAGGCAGCCGCCGCGCAGCGCGCGGGCCGCTGCGGCCGGGTCGCGGCCGGCGTGTGCGTGCGGCTCTACGACGCGGATGACTTCGCGGCGCGGCCGCGCTTCACCGATCCGGAGATCCTGCGCTCGTCGCTGGCGGCGGTGATCCTGCGCATGGCCGCGCTCGACCTGGGTGAGGTGGCCGCGTTTCCCTTTCTCGAGCCGCCCGGCACGCGCGCGATTGCCGACGGCTATCAGTTGCTGCAGGAACTCGCCGCGGTCGATGCGCGGCGCGAGCTCACCCCGCTCGGCCGCGAGCTTGCGCAGCTGCCCGTCGATCCGCGCATCGGCCGCATCATCCTCGCCGGGCGCGACCACGGCTGCCTCGCCGAGGCGCTGGTGATCGCGAGCGCACTCTCCGTCCCTGACCCGCGCGAGCGGCCGCTGGCCAGGCAGCAGGCCGCCGATCAGGCGCATCTGCGCTTTCGCGATCCCCGCTCGGATTTCTTGAGCCTGATCGCGCTGTGGCAATTCTTCGCCGAGGCGCTCGCCGCAGGGCTCGGGCATCGCCGCCTGGTGGAGCTCTGCCGCGCGCACTTCGTCTCGTATCTGCGCCTGGTCGAATGGCGCGATCTGCACCAGCAGCTCTCGCAGCAGGTGCGCGAGTCCGGCTGGCGCTGGGCGGAGGCGCTGCCGGACACGATCGACGCGGCGCGCTACGCGACGATTCACACGGCGCTGCTTGCCGGGTTGCTGTCGAACATCGGCAGCAAGCAGGCCGCGGAGGAGCACTACCTCGGCGCGCGCGGCATCAAGTTCTTCCTGCATCCGGGATCCGGCCTGGCCAAGAAGGGCCCGCCGTGGGTGCTCGCGGCGGAGCTCACCGAAACGACACGGCTGTACGCCCGCTGCGCGGCGAAGATCGAGCCGGAGTGGATCGAGGCGGTCGCCGGCGACCTGGTCGACCGGACCTACTTCGATCCGCACTGGGACAATGCCCGCGGCGAGGTCGTGGCGAGCGAAAAGAGCACGCTCTTCGGGCTCACGCTGGTGCCGCGGCGGCCGGTCTCGTACGGCGCGGTCGCGCCCGCGGCCGCGCGCGAAGTTTTCATCCGCGAGGCGCTGGTGGCCGGCGAGTTCGACTCGAGCGCGCCTTTCTTCGGGCACAACCGCAGGCTCTTGCGCGAGATCGCCGAGCTGGAAGACAAGTCGCGGCGGCAGGACGTGCTGGTCGACGACGAGACCATCTACGCTTTCTACGCCGCGCGCATTCCCGAGGGCATCAGCACCCGGGTTGCGTTCGATCGCTGGCGGGGCGAGGCGGAGGCCGAGGCTCCGGAGCGGCTCTTCCTCCGCCGCGAGACGCTGATGCGCCACAGCGCGCTCGGCATCACCGCGGCGCAGTTTCCGGAGTTTCTCGACGGCGCCGGGTCGCGGCTGCCGCTCAAGTACCGCTTCGCGCCCGGGCACCCGCACGACGGCGTCACCCTCACCGTACCGCTGGCGCTGCTCAACCAGCTCGACGCCGCGCGGCTGTCCTGGCTCGTTCCCGGCATGGTCCGCGAAAAAGTGGCCGCATATTTGAAAGCCCTGCCCAAGGCCTGGCGCAATCGCCTGACGCCCGTGCCCGCTGTCGTCACGGCGTTTCTCGAGCACGGCGACGCGCCGGCGGGGGCGCTGCGCGCGGCCCTGCGTACTTTCATCGCGAGCCGCCTCGCGAGCGCGCTGCCGGCGGAGACGTGGGAAGGCTACGTGCCGCCGCCGCACCTGCGCTTCAATGTGTGCGTGGTCGATGCGGCGGGGCGCGAACTCGCGACCGGCCGCGACCTGGCGGCGCTGCGCGCCCAGCTCGGCGAAGCGGCGCAACTCGATTTCGCGGCGGCGGCGCCGACGCTGGAGCGCAAGGATATTCGGTCCTGGGATTTCGGCGAGCTCCCCGAGACGCTGACCGTCGAGCGCGACGGGCGCCGGCGCACCGGCTACCCGGCCTTGGTCTGCGAGGACGACGCGGTGTCGCTGCAGCTGCTCGATACGCGGGAGGCCGCCGACGGCGCGACCCGGACGGCGCTGGTCGCGCTCATCCGCCGCCAGCTCAAGGAGCCGCTGCGCAACTGGGAGAAGGGTGGGCCGGGCTTCGTTCAGGCCGCGCTCGCGCTGCGGCCGGCGCTGCCGACGGAGCGCTTGCTCGCCGACGTGCTCACGGCCGTGTGCGAGCGCGCGTTTCTGGGCGACGATCCGTTGCCGCGCTCGGAGCGCGCTTTTGTCGAGCAGGTGAAGCGGGCGCGCGCCCGGCTGCCCGCGGTGGCGGAGAGCGCGTTTGCGCTGCTTGCCGCCATCGCCGCCGAATACCACGCGCTCTCCGCGCGGCTCGCGGCGCTGCCGAAGGGGCTCGGAAGGCTCGCCGCCGAGGTCGGCACGCACCGCGACTGCCTCGTCGCCCCCGGATTCTTTGCCGCCACGCCGTGGAACCAGCTCGTGCACCTGCCGCGTTATCTGCAGGCGCTCGAGCGGCGAGTCGCCAAATTCCCCGCCGATCCGGCGCGGGATGCGAAGCACGCGCAGGCAATCGCGCTCCTCTGGGAACGGTACCGGGAGCGCGAGCGGGCGCTGCGCGAGCGCGGCCGCCGCGACCCGGCGCTGGAGCAGTTCCGCTGGCTCATCGAAGAACTGCGGGTTTCGCTGTTTGCCCAGGAACTCCGCACGCCTAGCCCGGTGTCGTATAAACGTCTCGAAAAGGCTTGGAAGGCGCTTGCCGGCCGCTAAGCGGGTCTTTTTTGCATTGGCGCCCGGAAACCACGCGTGATACAGTAACTTGGCGGCAATGCTTGTCAACTGAGATTAACTCAGTGCCGCAGGCCGGGCGACGCGGAGTCGTGGCGGACGAAGTGGCTCGGGTATGGCGGCGATCGAGCGGCGCCGTCACCGGGGCGAATGAGAAGGGATGGGGCGGAAGTGAACGCTACAACCACCAGCGCACCGCCGACCCGTCGCCCGCCCCCGCGGGAGACGGAGAAGATCCTTAGCGATTGCCGGGATCTGGCCATCCATCGGCTGCTGCTGTCGTTCACGGGGATGCTCGACCGCGTCGGCGACCTGTTAATCGCGCGCGCGGAAAAATCCGATGTGCGCGACGAGCAGGCGCTCTATCTCGATGCCCGCCAGGCGCTGAAGACCGAGCGCTCCAACCTGATGGCCGACTTCGAACGGCACCTGCGCCTGCTCGTCGACCGGCGGCTGAAGGGCGAGGACAAGAAAGCCGACTTCTCCGTCGCCGACGCGCGCAAGCTCACGCTGATCGATACCACGGTGATGGACGAATCGGTCATCACCGGCAATATCATCCGCGTCGTCGAGAACCTCTGTTATGACGAGCTGCTCGACTTCAACCGCGCGCTCGGCTTCCTGATCGGCCGGCCCGACCTCGAGACGAAGGCCAATCCGCTCGCGCCGACGACCATCGTCGAGGCCTTCACCGAGGCCCTGCATGGCCTGAAGGTCGACCAGCGCATCAAGTTCACGATCCTGCGCGAACTCAACCAGAGCTCGCTCGGCGACATCAACGCGATCTACGCCGACTTGAACCGGCATCTGGAAAACCTGCAGCTCATGCCGGCACTGCGCCAGTCGATGATGCACCGCCCGGAGCGGGATCGCCTCGACCGGGAGCGGGCGGCGGCGGCCGCGGCGGCGGACCCGGACGGGAACATTCCCGGGCCGCCCCCCGAACCCGCGCCCGAAATCGACCTGATGGCGGTCCTGCAGCGCCTGGCCAGCGCCGGCTTCGGCGTGCATCGACTGCCGCCCGGGCTGCCGCCGGGCGGTATCCAGGTGCCTGCGGCGGGTCCGGGCTACGGCATGCCCCAGGGCGAGGGCGCGCGCGCGCCAGCGCCGCTGCCGACGATCGGCCCCTTCGGTGGCCCGCGCATCCTCGTCACGCAGGAACTCGGCGACGCACTGTCGCGGCTGCAGCAGGGCGAGACCGGCTTCGACGTCGGCGGCATTCCGGTCCAGTTCGCCGGCGTGCCGCAGGACATGCACAACGTCCTGCGCGACCTGCAGGAATCGCCGATCGGCGCGAAGGCCAACCAGCTCGAGGCGATGACCATCGAGCTGGTCGCGATGCTGTTCGACTTCGTCTTCGAGACCAAGGACCTGCCCGACAGCATGAAGGTGCTGATCGGCCGGCTGCAGATACCGGTGCTCAAGGCGGCGATGCTCGACGGGGCTTTCTTCTCGAAGAAAGCGCACCCGTCGCGGCTGTTCGTCAACGCGCTCGCGCGCGCCGGCATCGGCTGGTCGCCGACGATGGGCACCGACGACCCGCTGCACAAGAAGATCGAAACGCTCGTCCATCGCGTGCTCGA
Organism: Edaphobacterium sp. (SeqCode); assembly: GCA_035937415.1. Taxonomy (GTDB): domain Bacteria; phylum Pseudomonadota; class Gammaproteobacteria; order Burkholderiales; family Casimicrobiaceae; genus PALSA-1003. The sequence continues at coordinate 50,124 of DASZIB010000060.1, forward strand.
CGAATTCGCCGACGACATCTATCTGTTCGACGAGTTGCGCAAGGACCTCGAGTCGTTCCTCGCCGACGAGGAGAAAAGCGCCGAGGCGAATATCCAGACCTCGGCGGACGAAATCGATCAGCGCGACCGCCAGGAAATCGCGCGCGTGGTTTCGAACTCGGAAATCGAGAAGCGGCTCGAAGCGCACACGGTACCGAACTTTCTCGGCGCCTTCCTGCGCGAGCGCTGGGTCACGACGCTGGTGCAGATGCAGATGCAGGGTGGCGAGGAATCCGAAGCGTGGGGCTCGGCGCTGGCCACGCTCGACGACCTGGTCTGGAGCGTGCAGCCGAAGCGGACCTCGGAGGAGCGCAAGAAGCTCGTGGCGACGCTGCCGAACCTGCTCAAGCGGCTGCACGGCGGCCTGCAGAACCTGGGTTGGCAAGCCGACGAGCGCGAGCAGTTCATGTCGAACCTGGTCGAGGCGCATGCCGCCGCGGTGAAGCCGAGCCTGGCGGCCGTCGCGATGCCGACGACCGCGGTTGCCGAGGCCGCCGCCGCTGCTGCCGAGGAGGCGCGCGCGAAGGGCGATATCGAGACGGCGAGCAAGGCGCAATCCCTGGCCGAGGCGATGGCACCGGCCCCGCCGCCGCTCCCGCCGGAGCCGACCGTCGAGGTGGTGCAGGATCATTTTGCCGAACTGGCCGCCTCGCTCGAGCGTGGCATGTGGATCGAATTCGAGGGCGACGACGGGCAGCTCGCGTTCGCGAAGCTGGCGTGGGTGAGCCCTCTGCGCGGGACGTACCTGTTCACCAACCGGCAGGGGCAGAAGGCGGTATCGCTTACCGCCGACGAGCTTGCCGATCGCTTCCGCAACGACCGCGCGCGCCTGGTGGAAGCCGAGCCGCTGATCGATCGCGCCTTCGTGAGCATGATGGCGTCGCTCGAAGAAAAATTCGGCGAGCAGCCCGCGTAGCTGCGGGCGTGAAGGGTCGATGCAGGGCGCCGGCAGGTGGTTCGACGAGGTTGCCCTCGGCGAGCGCTTTTCCGGCCGGATGACGATCACCGAGACCCATCTCGTTCTGGGCGCGGGTCTTATCGGCGACTTCAACCCGCATCACGTCGACGAGGAATACGCCCGGGGCTCGCGCTTCGGCACCCGCATTCTGCACGGCGTGATCACCAGCGCGATCATGGGCGCACCGGTGGGCATGCACTTTCACGGCACCGCAATGGCCTACCTCGAGCACGCGACGCGCTTCAAGGCGCCGGTGCGCGCGGGCGATACCCTGACGACGACCTGGACGGTCAGCGAAAAGCACGCCAAGCCGCAGCAGCATGCCGGCGTGGTGGTCGTCACCGGGGAGTGCCGCAATCAGCACGGCGAACTCGTCGCCGAGGCCGACGGCAAGATGCTCGTGCACATGCGGCCGTAGCCGCGCGCGCTCACGGCCGCGCCAGCGCCGCCGCGATCTCGGTGACGAGCTCCGGACCCTTGTAGATGAGGCCGGTGTAGATCTGCACCAGCGTCGCCCCGGCCGCGATCTTCTCCCGCGCGTCGGCCGGCGACAGGATGCCGCCCACGCCGATGATGGGCATGGCGCCGTCGAGCTCCGCGGCGAGCGCGCGGATGACCGCGGTGGACTTGTCCTTGAGCGGACGGCCCGACAGGCCGCCTTCCTCCCCGCCATGCGTGAGACCCGCGACCGCGCTGCGGTCGACGGTGGTGTTGGTGGCGATCACGCCATCGCAACGCTGCGCGATCAATACCCGCGCGATCTGCCGCAACTCCCCGGGCGCAAAATCGGGCGCGATCTTGACCGTCAGCGGCGTGTACCTGCCGTGGCGATCGGCGAGCTTTGCCTGTTCGGCCTTGAGCGCGGAGAGCAGTGCCGCGAGCGCCGCGTCCGCCTGGAGCTCGCGCAGCCCCGCGGTGTTGGGCGAGGAGATGTTGACCGTGACGTAGCTCGCGTGGGCGTAGACCGCGCGCAGGCAGGTCAGGTAATCGTCGATCGCGCGCTCGTTGGGCGTGTCGAAGTTGCGCCCGATGTTAAGGCCGAGTATGCCGCCGCTCTTCGGGCCGAAGCGCGCGCGCGCCACGTTGCCGACAAAGCGCTCGACCCCGTCATTGTTGAAGCCGAGGCGGTTGACGAGGGCTTCGGCCTCAGGCAGCCGGAATAACCGCGGCTTCGCATTGCCAGGCTGCGGCCGCGGTGTCACGGTGCCGCATTCGATGAAGCCGAAGCCCAGGCTCGCCAGCGCATCGATGTGCAGGGCGTTCTTGTCCAACCCCGCGGCAAGGCCGACGCGGTTGGGAAAGGTGAGCCCCATCGCCTCGACCGGAGACGGCGGCACGCGGGGAGTTGCCCACTGCGCCACGCCGAGCGCTGCCGCCGCGTCGAGGCCGGAGAGCGCGAGCTCGTGCGCGGTTTCCGGATCGAGCGCGAAGAGCAGCGGACGGAACAGCGGATAGAGCATGGGCGCCTGGTGCCCGCGCCGCACGCGCGTCGCGCGTTAACACGCGTCGACAACCGGGTGGCGCGGCCGATGCAAAGCCGGCGGATGATACCATTCGCGCCCATCCGATTTAAGCGGGAGAGAATGAGCCAACCCAGGCGCCGCGCACACGGGATCGCGGCCGGGCTCGCGCTGCTGGTCGCGGTGGCCGGCGGTGCCGGCGCCGCACCCGCCGCGCCGGGGGCGCCGGGCAACTACGCGCAGCGCCCCGAGGTGGGCGCGTTCATCGCCGAACTGGTCGCCGACGAAGGCTTCTCGGCGCGCGCGCTGCGGGTGCTCTTTGCCCAGGCGCGCTATCAGCCGAAGGTCATTGCCGCGATCTCGCGCCCGGTGGAGTCGCCGCCGCTGTGGTACGAATACGCGCCGCGATTCCTCGCGCCGGAACGCGTCGCCGCCGGACGGGCGTTCCTGCACGAGCACGCCGCGGCGCTCGCGCGCGCCGAGAGCGCGTTCGGCGTGCCCCAGGAAGTGATCGTGGCGATCCTTGGTGTCGAGACCTACTACGGCCGCAACCTCGGCAGCTACCCGGTGTTCGATGTGCTGACCACGCTCGCTTTCGATTATCCGCGGCGCGCGGCGTTCTTCCGCGGCGAGCTCAAGGAATTCCTGCTGCTCGCCCGCGAGCAGGACATCTCGCCGCTTGCTCCCAGGGGATCGTACGCCGGCGCGATGGGACCGGCGCAATTCATGCCGGGCAGCATCCGCAGCTACGGGCTCGACTTCAATGCCGACGGTCGCATCGATCTTTCCGCCGATATCGACGACGCCATCGGCAGCATCGCGCACTACCTGTCGCGCCACGGCTGGCAGCCCGGCCAGCCGCTCATGGAGCCGGTGCGCATCGAGGCCGCGGATCCGCAGCCGCCTGTGTTGCGCGCGTTCGACGGCGGGCTGACCGACCGGCGCTCGCTCGCCGCCTGGGTGCGCGAGGGCATCACCGGTTTCGCCATTCCCGGCGATCTCGCACCCGATCCGGTCGGGCTGCTGCTGCTCGAGGAACCCGGCGCACCGAGCTATTGGCTGGTCTTCGGCAACTGGTACGTGCTCACGCGCTACAACCAGAGCCGGCTGTACGCGGCGGCGGTGAGCGAACTCGCGCAGGCATTGCGCGCCGCAGCCGGGGACGGCAGCTAGCGCGCCGCTTCACGCGCGCCGCGCGAGCGCGCGCGCGTGCGCGATCAGACCGAGCGTCGAGGCGTCGGCGGCAACCGGTTCCGCGCCGTCGCGCAGCGCCGCAAGCACCGGGCCGGAGAGCGCCTTGCCGAGCTCGACGCCCCATTGGTCGAAGGAGTTGATGCCGGCAAGCACGCCTTCGACGAACGTCCGGTGCTCGTACAACGCCAGCAGCTCGCCCAGGCGCCGCGCGTTGAGCTCGGGCAGCAGCAGCGTCGTCGACGGCCGGTCGCCGGGACAGACGCGGTGCGGCGCTTGCGCGTCGATGGCCGCGCCGCTCATGCCTTTCGCGGAGAGCTCCGCGCGCACGACCGCGAGCGAGCGGCCGCTCATGAGCGCTTGCGCCTGGGCGAGCGCGTTGGCGACGAGCAGGGTCTGCTGATCGGCCAGCGGATGCGCGGCACGCACCGGCACCACGAACTCGACCGGTACGAGGTGCGTGCCCTGGTGCAGCCACTGCGCGAAGGCGTGCTGGCTGTCGGTGCCCGGCCCGCCCCATAGCGCGGGCGCCGTCGGCCACTCGACGGGCGTGCCGTCGCGCGTCACGGATTTGCCGTTGCTCTCCAGCGTCAGCTGCTGCAGCTGCGCGGGCAGCCGCGAGAGCGCATGGGCATAGGGAATGATTACGCGCTGGCTCGCCCCGGGCGCCTGCGCGTTCCACAAGTCGACCAGTGCGAGCAGTACCGGCAGGTTGCGCGGCAGCGGCGTGTCGCGAAAATGCGCGTCCATGCTTGCCGCGCCGGCGAGGAGCTCGGCGAAAGCCTCCCAGCCGCAGCGCACGGCGATGGCAAGCCCGGCTGCTGACCAGAGGGAGAATCGGCCGCCGACCCAGTCCCACATAGGCAGCACATCGGCAGTGGCGACGCCGAAGGCGCGCGCGGCGGCGCCGTTCGCGGTGACGGCGATGAAATGCGCCGCGAGCGCGCTCCCGGCGGCCAGTTTGGCGGCGAGCCATTCGCGGGCGGAAGTCGCGTTGCGCAGCGTCTCGGTGGTGGTGAAGGACTTGGAGGCGACGATGAAAAGCGTGGTCGCGGGATCGAGACCGTGGAGCGCGCGCGTGAGCTGTTCCGGATCGACATTGGAAACGAAGCCGACGTCGATCCCCTCGCGGCGCGACACGCGTGGGCCGGAGAGCGCGTCGCAGACCAGGTGCGGGCCGAGTTCCGAGCCGCCGATGCCGATATGGACGACGTCGCGGATCGGCCGGCCGGTGGCGCCGAGCCGCAATCCACCGCGGAGCTGCGTGGCAAGGGCGCGCATGCGCGCCTGCGTCGCGCGGATCGCCGGGATCACGTCGGTGCCGTCGAGCGCGAGCGGCGTGTCGTCCTGCTGGCGCAGCGCCGTGTGCAGGACGGGGCGCTGCTCGGAGAGGTTGATCCTCTCGCCGGCGAAGAGCGCGCCGATCCAGTCCGGCAGGTTGCGTTCGGCGGCGTAGGCGAGCAGGAGCGCCATCGTCTTCGGCGTGAGCCGCTGCTTCGACCAGTCGGCGAGCCACTCGCCCCAGGTGAGCGACAGGCGCGCAAAGCGCTGCGGGTCTGCCGCGAAGAGGTCGGTGAGCGAGGTGCCGGCGAGACCGCGGCGGTGGTCCTGCAGCGCGTGCCAGGCGGCGGATGGCGTCGTTGGGCTCATTGCGGGGCGCGGGCCGGGCTCGATCGGGAGCGAAGCTCGCATGCGAGCGCCGCCGCTTCGCGCGAGCATAAGCGATCGGGCCCGTGCCGCGCAAACTCGCTACAATCGACGGCGCCGGGTATTTCGCGGCGCGCAATCCATGGACGCCCAGACTGACAAGGATCTTCCGCTCAAGGAAGATACCCGCCTGCTCGGCCGCCTGCTCGGCGACGTGCTGCGGGCGCAGACCGGCGCGGAAGGATTCGCGCGCGTGGAAGCGATCCGGCAGACCGCGATCCGCCTGCGGCGTGCCGGCGCCGGCGAGGCCGCGGGCATCGAGGGCGAGCTCGCCTTGCTGCTCAACGCCCTGCCGATCGAGCCGACGCTCGAGGTCGTGCGCGCCTTTTCCTACTTTTCGCTGCTTGCCAATCTCGCCGAGGACGTGCACCAGAATCGCCGCCGCCGCGCGCATGCCCGCGCCGGGTCGGCGCCGCAGGCGGGCAGCGTCGCGCACGCCTTCCAGCGGTTGCGCGAAACCGGCGTCGACGATGCGACCGTGCGCGCGTTCTTTGCCGACGCGCTGGTGAGCCCGGTGCTGACCGCGCATCCGACCGAGGTGCAGCGCAAGAGCATTCTCGACTGCGAGCGGGAGATCGTGCGGCTGCTGCAATGGCGCGACCGCAGCGCGCTCATACCCGATGAGCTCGCCACGATGCAGCGCGGTCTCTATCGGCAGGTGCTCGCGCTGTGGCAGACGGCGATGCTCCGGCGCGCGCGCCTGCAGGTCAAGGACGAGATCGACAACGGCATTGCCTACTACCGCTACACCTTTCTCGACGAGATCCCCCGCCTGTACGCGGAGCTCGAAGAGGGCTTGCGCCACGAGGCCGACGGCGCGGCGGACGTGCCCGCCTTCTTCGTCATGGGTTCGTGGATCGGCGGCGATCGCGACGGCAATCCGTTCGTGGTGGCGGAGACGCTGCAATACGCGAGCCGCGCGCAGGCGAGCGTTGCGCTCGCGCACCATCTGGAGGAGGTGCACCAGCTCGGCGCCGAGCTCTCGCTCTCGGCGCGGCTGGTGCAGCCGACCGCGGAGCTGTTCAGCCTCGCGGCGGCGGCGCGCGACACCAACCCGCATCGCGACGACGAGCCGTATCGCCAGGCGCTCATCGGCATCTACGCGCGGCTCTCCGCCACCGCGGCCGCACTCTGCGGCTATGTGCCGCCGCGGCCGCCGCATGCCGCGCTGCCGTCGTACGCCACGCCGGCGGAGCTTTGCGCCGATCTCGACACCATCGCCCGGTCGTTGCGCGCGCACGGTTCGCAAGACCTGGCCGCCGGCCGGCTGCGCCGGCTCGCCTGCGCCGTCAGGGTCTTCGGTTTCCATCTGGCGACGCTCGACCTGCGCCAGAACTCCGACGTGCACGAGGCGGTCGTGGCCGAGCTCTTCGCGCGCGCCGGCGTGCACCGCGACTACGCCGCGCTCTGCGAGCGCGAGCGCGTGGAGCTCCTGGTGGCCGATCTCGCCAATCCGCGACTGCTCGACACGCCGCACATCGCGCGGAGCGCGCTGCTCGAAAGCGAGCTCGCGATTCTGCGCGCCGCAGCGGAGATCCATCACCGCTTCGGCCCGGCGGCGCTGCCGAACTACGTCATTTCCAAGTGCCAATCGGTGAGCGATCTGCTCGAAGTGGCGATTCTGCTCAAGGAAGTGGGGCTCCTCACCCCCAGCCGGCTGATGGTCAACATCGTGCCTCTGTTCGAGACCATCGCCGACCTCAAGGGCTGCGCGGCGGTCATGCAGGCCGCGTTCCGCCTGCCCTGCTACCAGCGCTGGCTCGCCTCGCGCGGGCGCTGGCAGGAAGTGATGCTCGGCTATTCGGACAGCAACAAGGACGGCGGCTTCGTCACGGCCAACTGGGCACTCTACCGTGCCGAGCTGGAGCTCGTGGCGGCGTTCCACACCTTCGACATCAAGCTGCGGCTGTTTCACGGCCGCGGCGGCACGGTCGGCCGCGGCGGCGGACCGAGTTACGAGGCGGTGCTGGCGCAGCCCGCCGGCAGCGTGAACGGCGCCATCCGCATCACCGAGCAGGGCGAGATCATTGCCAGCAAGTATTCCGACGCCGAGCTCGGCCGCCGCAATCTCGAGACGCTGGTCGCGGCGACCATGGAGGCGAGCCTGCTGCCCGGCGGCGACACCGCGAACGCCGACTTTCACGCCGCGATGGACGAGTTGGCGGCGCTGGCCCTGGCCGCCTACCGCTCGCTGGTGTTCGGCACGCCGGAGTTCGAGCCGTTCTTCCGCGCCTCCACGCCGATCGCCGAGATCGCCGAGCTCAACATCGGCAGCCGGCCGGCGTCGCGCAAGCCCTCGCAGAAGATCGAGGATCTGCGCGCCATTCCGTGGGTATTCAGCTGGAGCCAGTGCCGGCTCGCGTTGCCGGGCTGGTACGGCTTCGGCAGCGCCGTCGAAACCTGGCTCGACGCGGCGCCGCCGGCGCGCGCGAGCCGGCTCGCCCGGCTGCGCGACATGCACGCGCGCTGGCCGTTCTTCCGCAGCATGCTCTCGAACATGAGCATGGTGCTCGCCAAGACCGACCTGACGATCGCGTCCCGCTACGCCGACCTGGTCCCCGACGCGGCGGTGCGCGCCGCGATCTTTCCGCGGCTTGCCGCCGAGCACGAAAGAACCGTACGCTGGCTGCTCGCCGCTACCGGGCAGCAGACGCTGCTCGCGGACAACCCCACGCTCGAGCGCAGCATCCGCAACCGGTTTCCCTATCTCGATCCGCTCAACCACCTGCAGGTGGAGCTGCTGCGCCGCCACCGCGCCGGCCAGACCGACGAGCCAACGCAGCACGCGATTCACTTGACGATCAACGGCCTGGCCGCGGGCTTGCGCAACAGCGGTTGAAGCCCGCGCCGCGGCGCTTGTCAACGCCCACGCGGGATGCTAACTTGGCCGCGCTTTGGTCAAGTCGTAAGGTTGTCAGGTGGTCTGACCCGCGGGCGGGCCCTCTGGCAAGAAGCTCAACGCGGGCATAAAACGTGAGGAGGAATTCATGATCGACCGACGTGACGCGCTGCGGCTCGCGCTTGCCGCCGTGGCGCTGGGCCTGGCCGGTGGCGGCTACGCCCAGCCGAAGATGGTGCTCAAGGCATCCGACGTTCACCCCGACGGCTATCCGACCGTCGCGGCGATCGTCAGCATGGGCAAGAAACTGGAAGCGGCCACCAACGGCCGCTTGAGCGTGCAGATGTATCCGTCGATGCAGCTGGGCGGCGAAAAGGAGGCGATCGAGCAGGCGCAGGTCGGCGCGTTGCAGCTGGCGCGGGTGAGCGTGGGCGCCCTGGGCCCGGTCGTCGACGAGCTCAATGTTTTCAATCTTCCCTACCTGTTCCGCAGCACCGCGCACATGCAGAAGGTGATCGACGGTCCGATCGGGCAGGAGCTTCTCGACAAGGTCACCAACAATCCCAAGGCCGGGCTGGTCGGCCTGTGCTGGATGGACGCCGGCGCCCGCAGCCTGTACGACACCAAGAAGGCGATCCGCAACATCGACGACCTCAAGGGCATGAAATTCCGCGTCATGGGCAACCCGATGTTCGTCGACATGATGAACGCACTCGGCGGCAACGGCGTGTCGATGGGCTACGACCAGGTGTTCAGCGCGCTGCAGACCGGCGTGGTCGACGGCGCCGAGAACAACCCGCCGAGCTTCGTCTTCGACAACCATTACCAGGTGGCGAAGTTCTACACCCTCGACGAGCACCTGATCGTGCCCGAGATCCTGGTCATGTCGAAGAAGGCCTGGGATGCGCTCACCCCGGCCGACCAGGCGCTGGTCAAGAAATTCGGCCGCGAGGCGCAGTTCGAGGAACGCGAGCTGTGGGTGAAGTACGAGAAGTCGGCGATGGACAAGGCGAAGGCCGCCGGCATCACGATCACCGAAATCGCCGACAAGAAGCCGTTCCAGGACGCAGTCAAGCCGGTTTGGGATAAGTACGGGCCGAAATACGCGGACATGATCAAGCGCATCCAGGCCGTGCAGTAGCCGGGCCATGGCGCACGTCGTGCGCAGGATGATGGATGTCCTGTATTTTGCCTGCGTGCTGCTGGCCGGCACGGCGCTGGTGGCGATCTCGGCGATCATTCCATGGGGCGTCTATACCCGCTATGTCGTCAACCGCGCCGCGTCCTGGCCGGAGCCGACCGCGGTGCTGCTGACCATCGTCCTGACCTTCTTCGGTGCGGCTGCCTGTTACCGCACGGGCACGCACATGAGCGTGTCCGTGTTCGTGCGCATGCTCTCCGGACGCTGGAAGCGCGGCGCGGAACTGCTCGCCGAGGCGCTGGTGGCGGCGCTCGCGCTGTTCATGGTGGTCTACGGGGCGGGGCTGTGCGCGGCCACGTGGTACCAGGCGATCGCCGATTTCCCCTCGCTGTCGGTCGGGGTCACCTATCTGCCGATTCCGCTCTCCGGTGCGGTCACCTTCCTGTTCGTGCTCGAGCGGGTGCTGTTGGGCCGGCCGGCCGCCGCCGCGGCGCCCGGCGCGGTTGCGCCGCACTGACCGGGTATGGAATTCTTCAGCGTCATCGGCACGCTGTTCTTCTGCTTCGCGATCGGCGTGCCGATCGCCTATTCACTGGGGCTCGCCGCGATCGCCGGCGCGTTCACGATTGGCATCCCGCTCGAAGCGGTGATGCTCAAGATCTCGGACGGAGTGAGCAAGGTCGCGATGCTCACCATCCCCTTCTTCGTGCTCGCCGGCGCGATCATGGCCGAGGGCGGCATGGCGCGGCGGCTGGTGGCGTTCGCCAACGTGCTCGTCGGCGTGTTCCGCATCCGCGGCGGCCTGTCGGTGGTCAACGTCGTCGCGACCACCTTCCTGTCCGGCATCTCCGGTTCCTCGGTGGCGGACACCTCCGCGATCGGCTCGGTGATGATTCCGCAAATGGAAAAGGCCGGCTATCCGCGGGTGTTCGCGACCAACGTCACCATCACCGCTTCGGTACAGGCGCTGCTCGTGCCACCCAGCCACAACGCGGTGATCTATTCGCTGGCCACCGGCGGGATGATCTCGATCATCAGCCTGTTCATGGCGGGCGTGGTGCCGGGCCTGCTCCTGGGCTTCGCGCTGATCCTGCTCTGCCTGTACATGGCGTATCGCGACGGCCATCCCCGCGGGCAGGTCGTGCCGCTGCGAGCCGCGGTGAAGATCGTCGTCGACGCGCTGTGGGGACTGATCACGCTAGGCATCATCCTGGGCGGCATCCTGGGCGGGGTATTCACCGCCATCGAGGCCGGCGCGGTGGCCTGCGTCTGGGCGTTCCTGGTCACCATGTTCATCTATCGCGACTACAAGTGGCGCGACCTGCCGCTGCTCGTCTATCGCACGCTGAAGACGGTGGCGATGGTGATGACGCTCATCGCCTGCGCCTCGGCGGTGGGCTACGTCATGGCGCTGATGCAGGTCCCGGCGAAGGTCACGGCGTTCTTCCTCACCCTGTCGAGCGACCGCAACGCGATCCTGATGATGCTCAACGTCCTGCTGCTGATACTGGGGTGCCTGCTGGACATGGCGCCGTCGATCCTGATCTGCACGCCCATCCTGCTGCCGGTGGTGACGAGCCTCGGTGTCGATCCGGTGCAGTTCGGGATGATCATGATGCTGAACCTCGGTATCGGCCTGTGCCATCCGCCGGTCGGCTCGATCCTGTTCGTGGGCTGCGCCGTCGGCCAGGTCACCATGGAGCAGGTGATGCGCCGGATCTGGCCGTTCTACGGCGTGATGTTCGCGGTGCTGATGCTCGTCACCTACATCCCGGCAATCTCCCTCTGGCTGCCGCGGTTGCTCGGACTTTAGGCGACACGACGTGCAAGTCGGTACGCGCGTCGCGCACCGGGTTGCGGGCGTGTGCTACGCTGTGCAAGCTCGGCCGTCCCTTCTTGCCGCCCGTGTTCCGCGCTCCTTCGCGATGATTACAGCCGACCTGCTGCGCGGCGTGCCGCTGCTCGCGCCGTTGCCCGACGCCGAGCTCGAGACGCTCGCCGCGCATGGCGCCGACATCCGCCTGCGCGCCGGCGACTGGCTGATCCACGAGGGCGAGGTGCCGTCGTTCTTCGTGCTGCTCGAGGGCCGCGTCGAGGTGGTCAAGGAGTTCAACGGCGTGGCCCGGGTGCTTACCACCTACATGCCAGGCGAATACTTTGGCGAAGTGCCATTGCTGCTTGGCGCGCCCGCCGTGGCGGGCCTGCGTGCGCTCGAGGCGACGCGGGTATGCGGGTTCGAAGCCTCTGATTTCCGCCGGCTCATCGCCAGCTGTTCGCATCTCAACGGCGAGATCATGAAAACGATGGCCACGCGGGTGGGTCGCCTGCAGGCGATCGCCAGCGAAGAGCCGGCGGCCACAGCGACCATCATCGGTCACCGCTTCGACCTCGCCTGCCATCACGTGCGCGACTTTCTGGCGCGCAATCGCATCGCCTTCAAGTGGATCGATCCGACGCGGCCGGATCTCAACCCCGGCGTTGCGCCACCGCAACCGGGCGACAGCTATCCGGTGGTCGTCCTCGCCGACGGCACGCGGCTGGTGACGCCGAGCTTGCGCGAGCTCGCCGAAAAGCTGGGGCTGCAGACGAAGCCGGCGAGCTCGATGTACGACGTGGCGATTATCGGCGCCGGCCCGGCGGGCCTCGCCGCGGCGGTGTACGGCGCATCGGAAGGCCTGTGCACGATCCTGATCGAGCGCGAAGCGCCGGGCGGACAGGCGGGGACCTCGTCGCGGATCGAGAATTACCTCGGCTTCCCGACCGGCGTTTCCGGCGAGGAGCTCGGTTTGCGCGCGCTGCAGCAGGCGCAGCGCTTCGGCGCGGAACTCGTTGTCGCCCGACAGGTCCTGGGCCTGGATGCCGATTCGGCGCTGCCCACGCGGACCGTGCAGCTCGACGGCGGCGAGAAGGTCAGCGCGCGCAGCATCATCCTGGCCTCGGGCGTCAGCTGGCGCCAGCTCGAGGCGCCCGGTTGCGATACCTTTCTCGGCCGTGGCGTCTACTACGGTGCGGCGAGGACCGAGGCGCTCAACTGCCGCGGCCAGGACGTGTTCCTGGTCGGCGGCGGCAACTCGGCCGGCCAGGCGGCGATGTTCTTCGCCAATTACGCGCAGTCGGTGCACCTGCTCGTGCGCGGGCCCTCGCTCGCGGCGACGATGTCGCGCTACCTGATCGACCAACTGGCGACGAAGGAAAATATTCGGGTGCGCACCGAGCAGCGCATCATGCGCGTCGAGGGCGGCGATCACCTCGAAAGCGTGGTCATCGACAACCGCCGCAGCGGTGAAATCAGCACCGAGGCGGCGGCGGCGGTGTTCGTGTTCATCGGCGCCGACGCGGAAACGGCGTGGCTGCCCGGTGCCGTGATTCGTGATAAGCGCGGCTACGTCTGCACCGGCCGCGACGTCCTCGATCTGGTCGCCACCAAGCAGGGCAACTGGCCGCTGCAACGCGACCCCTTCCTGCTCGAGACGAGCGTGCCGGGCCTGTTCGCCGCCGGCGACGTGCGGCACGGATCGATCAAGCGTGTCGCCGCCGGCGTGGGCGAGGGCAGCATGGCGATTGCCTTCGTCCACCAGTACCTGGCGTAGGCGCACCGCGCGTGGAGGAATGATGCAGGGATGGCGTGAGCGCTTCGGCCGGCCGCTGCGGCTGGCACTCGTCGGCGGCGGACCCGGAACGTGGATTGGCCGCATGCATCAGACGGCGGCCGAGCTCGATGGCTACTGGCAGGTGGTGGCGGGCGTGTTCTCGAGCGATGCGGCGCGCTCGCGCGCCGCCGGCGCGGAGCTCGGCTTCGACCCGGCGCGAAGTTACGGTACCTTCGCCGCGCTGATCGACGGGGAAAAGGCGCGTCCGGACGGCATCGACGCGGTGGCGATCATGACCCCGAACGATACGCACTATCCGTTCGCGGCCGCGGCCCTGGATGCCGGGCTCGACGTAGTCTGCGACAAGCCGGTCACGCACGATTTTGCGCAGGCCTGCGACTTGGTCGCGCGCACGCGCCAACACGGCCGGCTGTTCGCCATCGCCCATGGCTACGCGGCCTACCCGATGACGCGCTACGCCCGTGCCCTCGTCGCCGACGGGACGCTCGGGGCGCTGCGGCTGGTGCAGGTCGAGTACATCCAGAGCGGCCTTGCGACGCGCCTCGAGGACGGGGCGCAGAACAATCGCCTGCGCTGGCTGCTCGAGCCGCGGCGCAGCGGACTGGCGCTGGTGATGAGCGCGATCGGCTGCCACGCGCAGCATCTGGCGTGCTTCGCCGCCGGACGCAACGTAACGCGGCTCAGCGCCGACGCGGGCGCGCTGTTGCCCGGGCGCAAGGTCATCGACTACGTCTCGGCGCTGTTCGCGCTCGAGGGCGGCGCGCGCGGCACGTTCAGCGTGACCCAGGCCGCGGCCGGCGGCGAGAACGACATCCGCCTGCGCGTCTACGGCGAGAAGGGCATGCTCGACTGGTCGCACCGGGAGCCGAGCTATCTCAAGCTCGCGCTGCAGGGCGAGCCGGTGCGCGTGATCGGACGCGGCGATCCATGGCTGCCCGCCGACATCATCGCCGCCGGCCGCTTGCCGCGCGGTCATCCGGAAGGCCTGCGCGAAGCGTTCGCGAACATCTACGCCGAGCTTGCACAGGAGCGCATGGCGCGCGCATTGGGCGAGCCGCCCCCGGCGTTTCCCTACCCGCGAATCGAAGCGGGCGCCCACAGCATGGCCTTTATCGAGGCCTGCATGGCCTCGCAGGCAAGCGGCAGCTGGGTCGACGTCGCGGCGCTGCCATAGACCTCGGCTCGGCGATCGTTTTAGACGACAGGGTATTGACTTGCATTATCGTAAGATATATCTTCAGATGGTCATTTCAAACTCACGCGGAGGCACGATGCACGGCTATTTTCGGGGACACGGCGACTATTGCGGCGGTCGGCACGCCCGCCGGCATGGTTTCGGGGGGCTTTTCGGCGGCGTCATCGGCGGTCGCGGCTTCGGCTGGCACGGCTTCCGCGCCGGCCGCAAGCTCGGCGGGGACGATCTGCAGCTCGTCATCCTCGCACTTCTGGCCGACAAGCCGTATCACGGCTACGAGATCATCAAGGCCCTCGAGGAGCGCTCCGGCGGCTTCTACAGCCCGAGTCCGGGCATGATCTATCCGGCGCTCACCTACCTCGAGGAAATCGGCTATGCCTCGCTGGAAGCCGAAGGCGCCCGCAAGCTCTACCGCATCACCGACGAAGGGCGCAGCCATCTCGAGCAGAACCGCCGCGTCGTCGACGCGATCCTGGCCCAATTCGCGTGGGTCGGTGCCAAGATGGAGCACGTGCGGCGGGTTTTCGCCGGCGACGCGGCCGCTGCCGGAGCCGGCGCGGATGATCGCCGCGGCTGGAGCGCGGAGCTGAACGAATCCCGCCGCGCGCTGAGGGCGGCGCTCGTCGCCATGATCGACGCGTCCGCCGAAGAGCAGCGCCGGGTCGCGGATATTCTCGCGCGCGCGGCGCGCGCGATCCGCGGCGAGTAAAGCACGCCGCCGTCACGGCGCCGGCGCTTTCAGCGGGGCAGGGTGGCGCCGGCAACTTCTTCGGTCGCGAATGCGGCGGGCATGGCGATCTCGAGGAGCTAAGTGCGGCGCGCCGGCGAGTGTCGCGCCGGGCACCGCGCGCCCGCCGGGTGCCGGCGACGCAAACGCGAGGCTCCCTGCCTCATGGCGGCGCACGGTCTGCAGGCGAGGTCAACCGCCAATCCACGCTCTCGCCGCTTGCGGCTCCGCCGCGACCGCGGTCGCCTTAAGCGGAGTCGCGCCGCGGCGCGACTCTTGCTCCAGTCGCAGCAAAGCTGCCCGGAGAGTCTGGTTTGTAAATCTTGCGGGCATTTTTGGGGTGTCGCTGCCGGATCTGCGCGTCGCGCCAGGCGGCACGCGGCGGAGTAGTCCTGGGCACCGGCGGCTCAATCGGCGGGTGGAGGTGGTGATCTCGGACGAGAACGGCATGATCGGTCCGCGCCGCAGCGGGCCGGAACGCATCGGCGGCCTGCGCTGAAACGCGCGGCTGCGGCGCGACACAGGGAGAAGAACGTGGCACTGGATATGCTCTTGGTCGCAAGCCTGCTCCTGGCGATGCTGTCGGTGCTGCCGGCCGCCGCGCACCTGCTGGAGCTCCCGAACAAGATCAGGCTGTCGGGCGCGGAGTACCTGACCGCGCAGCGACTCTACCGTGGCTGGGCGTTTGCCGGCGTCGGCGTCGCCGGCGCGTGGCTGTGCACGCTGGCGCTGCTGATCATGCTGCGTGACACGCCGACCGCATTCGCGCTCGCTTGGGTGGCGTTCGTGTGCATCGCCGGCACGCAGCTCGTGTACTGGACCTTCACCCAGCCGGTGAACCGGATAACGGCCGACTGGACTTTCCTGCCCGGCGATTGGCTGGAGCTGCGCAATCGCTGGGAGTTTTCGCACGCCGCGAGCGCCATCCTGGGCTTCATCGCCTTGGTCGCACTGATCGGCTGCCTGTTCTGGACGAACGATGCGCGACGGTTCGACATCGACGCGGCGCGTGGCAACTACGCCGGCGCGGGGGATCGGCCCGCCCAATACGAAACCGACGTCGAGCAGGGTCGCGACGTCATCCGACCTGCCCGCAAGGACCGCTACCTCTGATTGTCGCCGGCGAAGAGAGCGCGCGCCGCTTCAGTGCGGCGGCTGCGGCCGCCGGCTATTTCGTGCAATCACCGATACGGCGCGCGAGCAGAAGCTCCGGGGTCGTGGTGCCGGCCGCGGTGGTCGTGATCTCGACCTTGTAGTCGCTGTCGTTCTCGACGGTCATGACCGAGGTGGAATGCACCGTGACAGCCGCGCCGCCGCCGGGCGGCTTGATGCTGCAGTCGGCCGTGAACGTGTAGGTCTTGCCGGTGCGCTGCCCCGGAGAGAATTTGCAGCCACTCTTTTCGAGCAGGGCATTCTGGCGCTGCATGTCTTCGGTCGGATTCACGCACTCCTGTGTCGGCAGCTTCTGGCCGCCGACCGTGCGCTCGAATTGCCACAAGCCCTGGCGTAACGTCGGCGGTTCGTCGGCATAAGCCGGCGCGGCAGCCACCAGCAACAGCACGGCCACGCCGGCAAAACGCCGGGCGGTGGCGAGCCGCAGTGGACTCGGCACACATCTGGCCCCGCGAGGGCAGGGAATTGCCTGGATCCGGCCCCCGGGGCGCTCGCCGCTAGGAGCCGCAAGTCGCCGGAACATAGGCAACCGGAATATCGATGGGGATGCACAGCCAGTGCAGCTTCTGCCACCCGTCGACGGCCGGCGCGAGCAGGATCGATCGGCCTTCGAGCTCCGGCACGGCGCTGCCCAGATCGATGCGCACGCGGCCGTTACGCGCATTGAGATCGACACCGTCGAAAAGCGCGTAGGCCTGGTGCGCGCGGACCGCGGTGTAGTCGGGCCGCTGCGGAATGGCGTGCGCACGCGCCCAATAATCCTCGACCTGGCGCTGCAGGGGTTTGACCGCGGCAATCACCTGGCCCAGCGCGTTGCGCAGGCTGTGCGCGTGATAGGCGCTCTGCAGGCGCGGCCCGATGACGCTGCCGACACAGAGCAGGATGCCGACGCCGAGCAGCGCCGCGAGGAGGATATCGGTCGGACGCCGTTTCAGCAGGCGCTTGGCCGCGGTCTCCGCCGAGCGCGTGTTCATCTCCGCGCGCTTGACCAGGCGCCTGACCCGGCGGTGATAGAACGTGTTGGCGAAGGTCGCGCTCACGACCGCCGGCAGCAGCCAGGTGAAGAGCAGCGCGCCGGCCCACCAGGCGAAGCCGGAATCGCCACTGCCGAGATCGACGCGCGTGTAGGCGAGTGCACCGACGAGCGGCAGCAGAGCGCAGACGCAACCGTACGCCCACAGCTTGCGGTAGAACGCCCAGAGTGTCGGCAATGCGAACGCGGGCCAATTCCAGCTCGGGGCGCTGCGGCCGGTGCGCTCGTAGTTCACGAAGCGGCGCGCGTAGTAGTCGGCATTCGGACCGACGGCGATCCGGAACAGCACCGCGAGCGCCGGCCGGACACGCCGCTCATCCTGCTGCTCGCGCACGTACGCCGGGAACACGATCGAATCGAGCGCCCGTGAAAACCCACCCGCCGCCGCGGCCGGACCCGCGGTCGTCGGGCCGCCTGTCTGCAGCGCGGGGGCGCCTAACATCCGCTTCCGTCCTCGATCGTGCCGTGAATCACGCGCCTGTCCCCTCTCGTGAGAACCTTGGCCGGCCCGCCGCAGGGCCTAGGTGCCGCCGGCTAGTCTAATCCCATGCGGGCCGCTTGAATACGCTTAAGCCTTAAGCGAGCCCGGGCATCGAAAACCCGAGACCCGCGAGCGAGCGCAGCAGCGCCTCCTGCTGCGCGCCGCTCAACTCGAAAAGCGGCGGGCGCACCGTCGCCCACTGCGGGTCGGCGGCGTGATGCGCGATCGCCGCCTTGAGCGCCGCGATCATCGGGAAGGCCTGGAACGCGGCGCGCACCCGATCGAGAGCCGCCTGCCGGGCATCCGCATCCGCGTCCCGCCACTGCTCGAAAAGCTGCGCGATCGGCCGCGGATTGACGTTGCCAGTCGCGGTGATGCAGCCGGCTCCGCCGCCACGCAGCGTCGCAAGCAGGAACGTCTCGCTGCCGGCAAAGACGTCGAAACCCTGCGGCTGGAACCGCTCGAGCATTGCCTGGGTATTGCTCCAGTCGCCGGAACTGTCCTTGATCCCCGCGATCGTGCCGGGATAGACGCGGAGCAGCCGCTCGATCAGCGCCAGGCTGATGGGCACCTGCGATACCGGCGGGATGTGATAGAGATAGATGCGCAGGTTGCGATCGGCGACGCGCTCGATGATCTCGGCGTAGCTGCGAAACAGCCCGTCGTCCGACACACCCTTGTAATAGAACGGCGGCAGCATCAGTACGCCGGCGCAGCCGAGGCCCACCGCGTGGCGCGTGAGCTCGATCGAGTCGGTCAGCGCGCAGCAGCCAGTCCCGGGCATCATCCGCGCCGGCGGCAGGCCGGCCTCGCGCAGCGCTTCGAGCAGCGCGATCTTTTCCGCGACCGACAGCGAATTGCCTTCGGAGTTGGTCCCGAAAACGGCGAGCCCCACGCCCTGCTCGAGAAGCCACTGGCAATGCCGGGTGAAGCGGGCGCGGTCCGGGCGCAGCGCGGAATCGAACGGCGTAACCACCGGCGACAACACGCCGCGAATTCGTGCAGGTTCGCTCAATTGGGAAGCATCGGCGCTCGCGATGGCGGCATCCTACACGAAGCGGCGCAGCGGTACTACGGTGCGTCGCGCGCCTCGAATTCGAGTTCGGTCGCGTTGATGTCGATCAGCGGTCCGAGCTCGTACACGTTGCGATAGCCGTAATCGTAGAGCGCGATGTAGGTCGCGATGTTGAGCGCGGCGCTCGGCAGCTTGGACGGAAACGGGCCTGGCGCGTTCTGGAAATTGTTGTTGCAGTAGATGAGGATGCGCGCGTTGCGGTCGGGCAGCGTGCGCGCAAGGCGCTCGCTCGCGATGTCCGGAAAACTCAGGTTGACCGCGCCCTTGATGTGCAGCTCGGCGTACTTCTCCGCGCTGCGCGCGTCGAGGACGGTCGTCCCCGGTTCCCGGCTCATGCGTATGAATTGCGCTTCCGAGACGCGGTGCGATTCGCGCTCGACTGCCGCCGCATCGGCCGTCGCGAGATAGCCCGGCATGTCGATCGCGGGATTGTCGGGCGGCGCGGATTGCGCCGCGAGGGCGCCGGGAAGCGCGGCCAGAAACCACAGGCTCACCCACGCCGGACCGCGCATTCGAAAGCCTCCCTACTGATGAGCGTAGGGAGGAAACGGCCGGCGAGTCCCGGCCGTTGACGGCGTTTAAGTATGCGCACGGGGCGGCGAGCCGGACGTGTCCTGGCCGAAGCGCTGGGGAGCGTCTCTACCCGCTCTGATGGATCACCTCGCGCACGACCGGGTAGATCTGCCGGTTCCAGCGCTGGCCGCTGAACACGCCGTAGTGTCCGGCGCCCGCCTGAATATAGTGCGTCCGCAGGTATTGGCGCAGATTCTTGCACAAATCGTGTGCGGCGAGCGTCTGCCCGAGCGAGCAGATGTCGTCGCGCTCGCCTTCGACGGTAAGCAGCGCCGTGCGCCGGATGGCGCCAGGGTCGACCCTACGGCCGCGCCAAGCGAGCTTTCCCCGCGCCAGCGCATATTCCTGAAAGATCATCCGCACGGTCTCCAGGTAGAACTCGGCGGGCAGGTCGGCCACCGCGAAGTACTCGGCGTAAAAGCTCTTCGTGGCCTCGGCTTTTTCCTGCTCGCCGTTAGCCAGATTCTCGTAGTAGACGCGGAACGAGTCGACGTGGCGGTCGAGATTCATGTTCATGAACGCCATGAGCTGCAGAAAGCCGGGATAGACCTGGCGCAGCGCACCGATATGGCGCAGCGGCACGATGCCGATCAGGTTGTTTTCGAACCATTCGATTGAGCGCGCCGTGGCCAGCCGGTTGACCTCGGTGGGGCTCACGCGGCAATCGATCGGTCCGGCCATGAGCGTAAGGCTCGACGGCGCCGCCGCATCTCCGTCCTCGGCCAGGATCGCGGTGGCGGCGAGCGCCGCAACGCAGGGCTGACAGATCGCCACCAGATGCGCGCCGCTGCCGAGCGCGCGCAGGAACAGCAGCAGGTAATCGATGTACTCGTCGAGACCGAAGCGGCCCTCGACCTGGGCGACGTCGCGCGCGTTGTGCCAGTCGGTGATGTAGACGTCGTGGTCGGCGAGCATCGTGCGCGCGGTTTCGCGCAACAGCGTGGCGAAGTGGCCCGACATCGGCGCGACGAGAAGGACCCGGGGCTGCGGGCCGCTCGCCTCCTTCTTGAAGTGCAGCAGCGTGCCGAACGGCAGCGCGCAGGCCACCTCTTCCGTGACGGCGACCTCGCCGCCGCCGGCGGCGACGGTGGCGATGTCGAAACTGGGCCGGCGATGGGTGAGCCGGGCCAGCGCAAAAACTTCGAGCGCGGCCAGGAGCTTGCGCATCCCCAGACGCTCGGCCGGTCCGTCGCGGGTGTCGTTAAGCAGCGGCAATGCCGCGTCGGTAATAAAGCGCAACGGCCAGAGCAGGTCTGCCTGCGCCTGATAGACGTGGTAGAGAAAGTGGCCGTCCGCGAGCATCGATTCTTCCGAGGGAGCGCCAGCGCAACCGCGCATGCAACTTGCGGGCCAGGCCTGACCGCGCCTGGCACGCCACTTGCAAACAGAGCGCACAAGGCAGCGCGGAAGCGAGGGTTGCATGGCCAAGGTGACGTTGACGCTGAGCAGCAAGAATTATTCGTCGTGGTCGCTGCGCGGCTGGCTGCTCGCGAAATTCGCCAAGCTCGAATTCGAGGAAGTGATCATTCCGCCCGACGATGCCGATGCGCGCAAGGAGTTGCTGCTGCTTTCGCCGTCGATCCTGGTGCCGTGCCTGACGCACAACGGGGTCAAGGTCTGGGACACGCTGGCGATCGCCGAATACTTAAACGAGGTGCGACCCAGGAGCGGGCTGCTGCCAGCCGATCGCGTCGCGCGCGCGCATTGCCGCGCGATCTGCGGCGAAATGCATTCCGGATTCAGCAGTCTTCGCTCCGCGCTGCCGATGAATCTCAAGCGCGTCTTTCACGGCCACAAGGTCTGGCTGCGGGCGCAGGCGGATATCGATCGCATCGTTTTTCTCTGGCGCGATTGCCTCAAGCGCTACCGCGGGCCGTTTCTGTTCGGCAAGCGGTCGATGGCCGATGCGATGTACGCGCCGGTGGTCACGCGTTTCGTCACCTACGATGTGCAACTCGACAAATTCTGTGCCGGCTACCGCACGCAAATCATGGCGCTGCCGGAAATGCAGGAATGGATCGCGGCCGCGAGGGAGGAACCGGAAACCATCGACGAACTCGACATGGAGTTCTAGCCGCCGCGGCGCGGCGGCGGACAGGCTGTAGGTCCGCGGACTACAGCCTTGGCGCACCGCCGGCGGCGCACGATCGCCGACGGCTCGCTGTCTAAGCAGCACGCAACCGCAAAGGAGCCGTCATGAAACGCGCTTTGATCTATTCACTTCTGGCCGCCCTGCTGGGGGGCTGCATCGTCGTGCCGTACGGCTACCGCGACGATGACGGCTATCGTCACCGCGGCTATTACGGCTACGAGCATCGGGACGGCTATCCGGGCTACGGCTATCGCTCTTACGACCACGGCGGCTGATCGTCACGCCAGAAAGCCGGTTCCCCGCGGACAACGGGGCGCTACGTCGCTGGCGCGGCGCCTTCGATCGCGACCACGCTGGAGCGGGCGGTGCGATTGCGCAATTCGATTAGCGGACGATAGATCGGGGAGTCGTACCAGGATTTGAGCGCCACCATGCTCGGAAACTCGATGATGACCAGTCGCGTCGGGACCCAGGTTCCCTCGAGCACCTCGGTGCTTCCGCCGCGCGCAAGATAACGCGCGCCGTGGGCGGCAAGGGTTGGTGCCACGCCCTTGCGATACTCCTCGAAGCCCGCGGGGTCGGTGATCTCAATATTGGCAATCAAATAGGCGGGCATCGGCGGCTTCCCGGTCAGGGTTTGGCGGTATAGAAGTAGTAGGCGGCCTGGTACGGGACACGCACTTCCTTGCCGGCGTCGGCTCCCTGGGCGCAGCCGGTGGACGGCGCCTTGCCGCCGACGGTGCGCAGTCTCTGGATGCTCGTCGTCTTGCTCAATGCGCCGTTGCCTGCCGTCGACTTGGCGCCGAGCAGCAGCCACGGAATGGCGTTCGCATCGGGACCATCGTCGCGCGCCTTCAATTCGCCCACGACCTTGCTGCCATCGGCGGCTTCCCAGGTGGGGCCCGCATAGTGCTTGCCGAATTTCTTGCCGGCGGCATCGAACAATTCCGCCTCCGGTGCCACCAGCGTCCACTCGAACTTCGCCGCATCGTCCTTGCGCGCGGCGCAGGTGTAGATCTGCACGCCGGTTGCGCGGAGCTCGAAGGCGAGCGTTTGCTCCGCCGGAGCCTTGAGCTTGTCGGGTGTCTCGGGCAGGGTCGCGGCGAGCGCAGCGGCGATGCAGGCAAGGCAGAGCGAAACGGCAACAGGCAGGGCAAGGACACGACGCTGCGGCATGGAACCTCCTGTGGTCAGGGCCCTGGCATTATCGCCGGCCCTTGACGAATCCCGGATACCCGATATAATCCGGGTACCGCATATCTGTTCGGAGCACTGATGCCACCGCGCACCCGCCGCCCGTTCGCGCACCTGCAGCGCGAGCGCGACGGCGCGCCCTTGCCGCAGCCCGGGCTCACGGCGCGGCAGCGCCAGATCCTCGATTGGATCCGCGGCTTCATCGAAGCGCGGGGAATGCCGCCCACGCGGGCGGAGATTGCAGCCGGTCTGGGCTTTTCGTCGCCGAGTTCTGCCGAGGACCATCTGCAGGCGCTGGAGAAAAAGGGCGCCTTGGAACTCGTTGCGGGCGCCGCGCGCGGCCTGCGCCTGAAGGAGATCCCCGGCGTGCCGGTCCAGGGCAGCCTGCCTCTGGTGGGTCGCGTCGCCGCGGGCAGTCCCATGCTCGCGGTCGAGAACGTCGAGGCGCATTACCGGCTCGATCCGGACCTGTTCCGCCCGCGCGCGGACTACCTGTTGCGCGTGCGCGGCGCGAGCATGCAGGATGCGGGCATTCTCGACGGCGATCTGCTGGCGGTCCACCGCAGCGCCGACGCGCGGCCCGGGCAGATCGTCGTCGCCCGCGTCGGCGAAGAGGTGACGGTCAAGCGTTTCAAGCGCCGCGGCCGCGAGATCATGCTGCTGCCCGAGAACGCGCAGTTCCGCCCGCTCATCGTCGACCCGAAGGAAACGGCGTTCGCAATCGAGGGCATCGCCGTAGGCCTGGTGCGTGGCGGCAAGGCATGGTGAACGCGTCGCGCAAGCCGGCGCTCAGGGCCGGCACACTGGAGGATCTTCCCAACGTCGGGTCGGCCATTGCGGCGGACCTGCGCGCATTGGCCATCCGGCTGCCTTCGCAGCTGCGGCACCGCGACCCGTACGCACTCTACGACCGTCTCCATCGTGTCACAGGCCTGCGTCACGATCCGTGTGTGCTCGACACGTTCATCGCCGTGGTCCGCTTCGTCGGCGGTGAACCGGCCAAGCCGTGGTGGGCGTATACGGCGCTGCGCAAGCGCACGCTCTTGCGGCGCCGGCGAAGAGGGGTTTAACCGGCGCGCTTAGTCGTCCTGCGCGCCATTCTGGCGAAGGTGGCGGCGAACGCCATTGCGCCGCTGTCCGTCGTCATCAACTACGCAAAGGAGCTGTCCATGGTGCAAGCGATTCCCACCGACTATGCCGGCGTCACCCCTTATCTCATCATCCGTCACGCCGCCCGCGCGATCGAGTTCTACAAGAAAGCCTTCGGCGCCGTCGAGCTCATGCGCTTTCCCGGCCCGGACGGCAGCATCGGTCACGCCGAGATCAAGATCGGCAAGGGCGTGGTGATGCTCGCTGATGAAAAGCCCGAGATGGGCCACAAGAGCCCGCAGACGCTCGGCGGTACGCCGGTCTCGCTGCTGTTCTACGTTGCCGACGTCGATGCCCAGTTCGCCACGGCAGTCGCCGCGGGAGGCGTGATCAAGAACCCGCTCAAGGACCAGTTCTACGGTGATCGCAGCGGTACGCTCACCGATCCCTTCGGCCACGTCTGGACCCTCGCCACCCACACCGAGGACGTGTCGGGCGAGGATATGCAGCGCCGCCTGGCGGCGCTGGGCCCGAGCGAAAAAAATACCTGATCGCGCGAGGATCCCATGACCGGACCCACTGCCGTGGTCGCGCTCGACGCCCGGCCCGAAACCGGCGGCGGCTATCCGGAACCGTTTCACACCCGCATGGGTGACGCCAACTGGCGGCGCCTCGGCAACCTATTCGGGCTGACACAGTTCGGCATCAACCTGGAGACCTTCCAGCCGGGCGCGCAGTCGGCGCTGCGGCACTGGCACACGCTCAGCGACGAATTCGTCTACGTGCTCGAAGGCGAGATGGTGCTGCGCACCGACGCCGGCGAAACGCTGCTGCGCTCGGGCATGTGCGCCGGCTTCAAGGCGGGGGTGCGCAACGGCCATCATCTGGTCAATCGCTCGGACCAGCCAGCGCGCCTGCTGGTCATCGGGACACGCGTACCCGGCGACAATTGCTTCTATCCCGACGACGATTTGCTGTGGGTCGAAACCGAAGCGGGCGGCGTCGCCACGCACAAGGATGGCCGGCACTACGGCTGAGGCTTGGCAGCGCGCCCGGCGGGAGGACACATGTACACGCTCTACGGCAAAAAAGGCTCCGGCTCCGCGACGACCCAGACTGCGCTCGAGATCATCGGCGCGCCGTATCGTCTCGTGGAGACCGCGTCCTGGGAGCCGAACGCCGCGTTCGCGGATCTGCTCAAGGTCAATCCGCTCGGCCAGATCCCGACGCTCGTCCTGCCCGACGGCAGCGCGTTGTCCGAAAGTGCGGCCATTCTCATCCATCTCGGCACGGTGCATCCTGCAAGCGGGTTGCTAGCGGACGATGCCGCAGCGCGCGCGCAAGCCGTGCGCGGGATGGTGTTCATCGCCGCCAACTGCTACGCCGCGATCAGCGTCATCGATTTCCCCGAACGCTGGTGCGCCGGCGCCGACGACGACGCCGCGGTCAAGGAGCGCATCCGCAGCGGCACCCGCGCCCGGCTGCACCAGCACTGGGAGATGTTCGCCGACCTCTTTCCGGGGCGGCCCTTCCTCGCTGGCGAGCGCCTCGGTGCGCTCGACATCCACGCCGCCGTTGTCTCGAAATGGTCGGGGGCGCGCGCACATATCGAGTCGCGGCGGCCCGAGTTTCACGCCACGCTCTCGCGCATCGAAGCGCATCCCAAGGTTGCGGCGGTGTTCGCGCAGCACTGGCCGAAGGCCTGAGCAGCAGGTCGCCAATGCGGGCGTCTATAATGGGCGATCACGGCCGGCTTTCCTGCTGCGGCCCGACCCGTTCGAAGCACCGCGATGCGCATTCTCCTCAGCAACGACGACGGCTACTTCGCGCCCGGACTGGAGCGCCTCGCCGCTGAGCTTCGCCCGCACGCCGACATCACCGTGGTTGCGCCCGAGCGCGACCGCTCCGGCGCATCGAATTCGCTGACGCTCGACCGGCCGCTCACGGTGCGGCGGGCGCCCAACGGTTTCCTGTTCGTCAACGGCACGCCGACCGACTGCGTGCATCTGGCGGTCACCGGCTTGCTCGATGCTTTGCCGGACATGGTCATTTCCGGCATCAATCTCGGCGCCAACATGGGCGACGATACGATCTACTCGGGCACCGTGGCGGCCGCCACCGAAGGCTACCTCCTGGGGATCCCGTCGCTTGCCGTCTCGCTGACCTCCAAAATCGGTCGCCATTTCGACACCGCGGCCGCGGTCGTCGTCGAGCTGCTGCAGCGCCATCGCGAGCAACCGCTCGGTAAATGGCTGCTCAACGTCAATGTGCCCGACGTTCCGCAGGACGAGCTCGTGGGCTATCGCGCCACGCGCCTGGGCCGGCGCCACAAGGCCGAACCGGTGATCAAGACCGAGACGCCGCGCGGGGAAACCTGCTATTGGGTGGGGGCGGCCGGGCCTGCCGCCGATGCGGGCGAAGGCACCGACTTTCACGCGATCGAAGCGGGTTACGTGTCGCTGACGCCGCTGCAGATCGATCTGACCCACCGTACCGAGATGGCGCGCGTGGCGCAATGGCTGCAGCTGCCGGTGTCGCCGTGACCTCCACCGGCGAACGCTTCACCGGCATCGGCATGACGTCGACGCGCACGCGCACGCGCATGGTCGAGCGTCTGCGCGAGCAGGGCATCAAGGACGAAGCCGTACTCGCGGCGATGGCCGCGGTGCCGCGGCACATTTTCGTCGAGGATGCGCTGGCGATTCGCGCCTACGATGACAGCCCGCTGCCGATCGGTTCAGGGCAGACGATTTCGCAGCCGTACGTCGTTGCGCGCATGACCGAGCTGCTGCGCGCGGGGAGCCCGCTCGGCAGGGTGCTCGAGATCGGCACCGGCTGCGGCTACCAGACCGCGATCCTCGCCCAGCTCGCCGATGAGGTCTATACGGTGGAGCGCATCGGATCGCTCGTCGCCAAGGCGCGCCGCAACCTGCGTGCGCTCAAGGCGAACAATGTGCGCATCAAGCACGGCGATGGCACCGCCGACCTCGGCGAGGAGATCGAGTTCGACGGCATCATGGTGACGGCGGCGACGACGCAGGTACCCACCGCGCTGCTGCCCCATCTGAAGGTCGGCGGGCGGATGGTGCTGCCGCTGGCCCGTTACGATGAGGAGCTCAAGGGCGTGCAGCTGCTGACCGTGATCGAGAACGCGCCCAGTGGCATCCGCGAGCAGACTTTCGATGCGGTAAGATTTGTGCCGCTGCTCTCCGGACTCGCATGATCGATCGCGCCCGCTCGCAACTCCTTCCGTTTGCCATCGCACTCGCCATTGCCGGCGTGCTTGCCGGGTGCATGACGCGACGGCCAGCCATCTTCGAGCACCCTCCGTTCGTGCCTGCGGAGCAAGCGCCGCCGCCTGCCGCGGGGCTGCCCGGACGCGAGCCCGAACCGGCGCCGCCGCCGACGTACACGGTCAAGCGCGGCGACACGCTCTACCAGATCGCCCTCGATCACGGCCTCGACTATCGCGAGCTCGCGGCGTGGAACAACATCGAGAACGTCAACGTGATCCGCGTCGGACAGCAGCTGCTGCTGGCGCCTCCGGGTGGCGGCGGCGCAGTCGCCACCGCGCCGCTGGTCACCGCCGCGCCGGTGACGGCAACCCCGAGCGAGGCGCGGCCGCCGCCACTGCTGCCGCAAGGCTCCGGGCGTCCGAACACGCCGACGTTCAAGACCGAACCCCGAGCGATCAAGCTGCCCTATTCGGAGCAGGCCTTAGCGCAGCTGCAGCACCTCGCGCCGGCCGTGGCCGAGGCGCGTGCGCCGGCGGCAGCACCGCCCCCGAGCGCGGCGAATCCCGACTCCGGGCGCGTGCCCGAAATCGACAACGACAATCTGGGCTGGATCTGGCCGGCAACGGGCAAGGTCGTCGCCGGCTTTTCCGAGTCGGCCAATCTCAAGGGCATCGACATCGCTGGCAAGGCGGGCCAACCCGTCCTGGCAAGCGCGGCCGGCAAGGTCGTTTATGCCGGGACGGGCCTGCGCGGCTATGGCAAGCTCATCATCGTCAAGCACAACAACACCTTCCTGTCGGCCTACGCGCACAACAGGGAAATCGCGGTCAAGGAAGGGCAGCAGGTCGCGAAAGGCCAGAAGATCGCCGAAATGGGCGATACCGATGCCGAACAGGTCATGCTGCACTTCGAGATTCGCCGCCTCGGCAAGCCGGTGGACCCGGCGAAATTCCTTCCGCCCGCATGAGCGCCGACAGCGCGCGCGCCGACGACGACGGCGAGCCGGTTGCCGCGCGCGAGCCCGATACCCGCACCCGGGAGCTGCCGCTCGACGTGCCCGTCGAGGGCGTGGGCGCCGACTTTCTCAACGACGTCACCCAGATCTACTTAAACGAGATCGGGCAGAGCCCGCTCCTCACCGCCGCGGAAGAGCTCGCCTGCGCGCGCGCGACACGCGCCGGCGATTTCGCGTCGCGGCAAAAGATGATCGAGCACAACCTGCGGCTCGTCGTCAGCATCGCCAAGCACTACCTGAACCGCGGTCTGACGCTCGCCGACCTGATCGAGGAGGGCAACCTCGGCCTCATTCACGCGCTGGAGAAGTTCGATCCGGAGCGTGGTTTCCGCTTCACGACCTACGCGACCTGGTGGATCCGGCAGTCGATCGAACGCGCGATCATGAACCAGTCGCGCACGATTCGTCTGCCCGCGCACGTGGTCAAGGAACTCAACATCGTGCTCCGGGCGCTGCGCTACCTCGAAACGCACGGCATGCTCGGCGAGAATCGCGAACCCACGCTCGATGATGTCGCGCATCTGCTGGGCAAGCCGGTCGAGCAGGTGCGCCGGGTCCTGGGCTACAACGAGCACGTCACCTCGCTCGACGCTCCCATCGACGCCGAGCAGGGCTTGTCCGTGGGCGACCAGCTCGCCGACAACGACGCGCCGAGCCCGGAGCTGATATTGCACAACAGCGAGATCGAGGGCTGGATCCGGCAGTGGCTCGAGGAATTGTCCGACCGGCAGCG
Source organism: Edaphobacterium sp. (SeqCode) (assembly GCA_035937415.1). GTDB lineage: Bacteria > Pseudomonadota > Gammaproteobacteria > Burkholderiales > Casimicrobiaceae > PALSA-1003. Next base: position 78,686 of record DASZIB010000060.1, read on the forward strand.
CCGGGTCATCGTGCGTCGTTACGGCCTGAACGGCACCGAGGTCGCGACGCTGGAGCAACTTGCGCGCGAACTGGGCGTCACGCGCGAGCGCGTGCGGCAGATTCAGGGCGAGGCCCTCGACAAGCTGCGCGCGCGGTTGCGGGTGCGCGGGCTTTCGCGCGACGCGCTGCTCTAGCTCGAGGGCGTGGCCGTGCTGCGCAGTGCGCGGGCCCCCGGCAGCGCGGCGATGCCCGCGCGCAAGGCGGAGATCCGCTCGCCGCGCGTTGCGTCGAACGGGCCGTAGCGAAGCAGCGCGTAGGTCGTAGCGCTGCGCTGCAGTAGTCCGCGCCATTGCGGCCACCGTGCCGCGGCGCGCTCGGCGAAGGCGAGCGGGCCCTCGTGGGGTCGCCGCGGCAATCCGGCGCGCGCGAGGCGGTGGCAAAGCCGCGTCCAGATCGCGAGCACCGGGTCGCGGCGATGCACCAGCCAGCGACCCAACCACAGCAACCCGACGCCCCAGACCATCAGCATCCCGGCGGCGATGGCCACCAGTTGCCAGCCGCGCACGCCATCGAGCCCCAAATCGTGCCAGAGGTCGCGTTGCCGTTGCACGTTGAAGCCGACGATGCCGCGCTGCCATTGGTAATTCACGGCATCCCAATGCAGGCGCAGGTTCTTAATCCAGGTCATGTCCAGGCGGGCAAGGTAGGGCACCGGCTCGCCCTGCGGCAGTGCCGCGCCCAGGCCGCCCTCGATGCGCGACGGGGCGACAGCGGCGGTCGGGTCGAACCGCTGCCAAGCGCCGTCAAGCAGCGCTTCGGCCCACGCGTGCGCGTCGGAATCGCGCACGATCATGTAGTTGCCGGCCGGATTGATCTCTCCGCCCTGGTAGCCGGTGACCACGCGCGCGGGAATGCCCGCGGCGCGCAGCAGCACCACGAACGCGGCAGCGTAGTGCTCGCAGAAGCCGCGCCGCGTGTCGAACAGGAAACCGTCGATGATGTCGCCCTCCAGAAGCGGGGGCGCCAGCGTGTAGACGAAGGCTTGCTGGCGAAACCAGTCGAGGATGGCGGCGATGTACGCCCGCTCCGAATCGGAGCGGCTGCGCAGCTCGCGGGCGAACTCCAGCGTCCTTGGATTGCCCGGCGGCAACTGCAGACTGTCGCGGCGTTCGAAAGCGCCGCCGGCGGCGTAGCGATCGCTGAGCGTCGAACGCACGCTATAGCGTAGCGCGCGTGCGACCGGTTGGATGCTCAGCAGCTGCTGGGTGGAGGTCAGCACGGCGAAGCGGGGGGAATTCGAAGGCCCTTCCTCCGCGGCCGGTTGTGGCGGGCTGGCGACGTACTCGAGCGCGAACAGCCATTGCCGGTTGTGCGGTTCCAGGGTAACCGTGTATTCGAGCGTTTGCGGGCCGCGCGTCGCGTACTGGCCGAAACCCAAGCGCGGCGACGCGCTCCACTCGAGGCCGTCGAAGCGCGACAGCACCGGCCCCCGCCAGTAGCGCAGCGCAGGCGGCGGCCGCAGACCGCTGAAATCGACGCGGAACGCCACCGCGTCGGAGAGCGAGAGTTCGCTGATCGTACCTGGCGCCATGCGCTCCGACAAACCGCTGCGCGCCCCGGACGCTGCCGGCGCGCCCCAGAGCGGGCCGGCGAGGCGCGGAAAAAGAAAGAACAGCAGCGCCGCCAGCGGTATGCCCTGCGCGAGCATGCGCGCAGTCGAAACAAGCGGCGCTTTCCAGTCGCTCGCCGTGGCCGGCGCGGCGCGCAGCGCGGCGAGAGCGCCGCCGAGCACCAGCATAACGGGGAACGCAAAGGCGGCCGCGATGAGGGACTGGTCATAGAAGAACTGCGTGAGCGTCAGGAACAGCGCCAGGCAGATAAGTAGGCCGCCGTCGCGCGGGCTCGTTGCTTCGAGATACTTGATGCCGACCAGCGCATACAGGAACGCGACGCAGCTATCGCGCGTCAGGAAGTAGCCGTAACGCCAGCGAATGGCCAACGCGAACGCGACCCCGAGCACGGGCAGCAGCCAGCGCCGCAGCTGCGGTGGCGGCGGGCGGTCCGCGGGCAGCAGGAGCCGCGCCGCGACGAGACCCGTGCCGGACGCGGCGAGCCACAGCGGAAGCTGGCTCCACAGCGGCAGTTGCGCGACCACGATGAGTGCCGCGAGCCAGACGAGCTGCGCGCGCGCAAGCGGCGCTGCCGGAGCCGGGGGGAAGATCACGACGCGCCTTCCGCCGGATACAGGGCGAGCGCGGTCAGCGCCGCGCGCCGCTGACCGGCGCCCGATCCGGCAGGCAACTCCGTTCCAGGCAATTGCAGGCTGAAGGGACGCATTTCGCGCTCGGCGGCGAGGACCCAGGCGCAAAACCGACCCAGGCGCGCTTCGACGCCGAGGCTCGAGGGCAGTTCGGTCCAGTTGAATTCCAGCGTTCCACTGCCGCCAGTTCCCTCGAAGTGCTTGCTATACCAGCCGGCGCCGCGCGCGACGGCTTTCCAGGCGATGCGGTTCAGCGGGTCGCCCGGATGGTAATCGCGCAGGCCGGTGAGCTCGGCGTCGGCGACGCGAGCGCTGCGACGCACGTCGGCGCCTTCGAGTCCGGGCGGCAATTGCGGCGCCGCCGCCTCCGGCGCGGGGTAGGCGATACCCGACAGCGGAAAATGCACGTACGCCCAGCCGCGCCACAGCCCGAGCGGAAAGTCGGTCGACAGCGTGACCCGGCCGAGCGCAACGTGGCCGCGCCGCGGCGCGAGCAGCGTGAGCTGTACCTGCCGGGTCGCACCCGCCGGCAGATCGACCGTCACCGCGTTGCCCGCACGCGGCGCGATGACAATGCCCTGGCGCGCGCGCCCAGCGTTGGCAAGCGATAGCGTAAAACCGATCTTGCCGCCCACGAAGGCCTCGCCCGCCGCGAGTGGCGACACCGCGATGCCGGCGAGATTGCGGAACGTCTGCAGCACGGCCGCTGCAACCAGCCCGGCGACGAGAAAGGTCAGTGCGTGGCCGAGCGACAACGCGTAATTCATCGACGTCACGAGCATGGTCGCCAGCGTGGCGATGAGTGCCAGGCCGCGCCGCGTCGGGAGGATGTAAATGCGCCGATGGCGCAAGACGACCGGCGCGCGATCGGCGGGAGCAACGCGCCACAACCGCTGCCGCGCGCGTCTGGGCCAGGACGCGGCGCCCGCGGCGGCTTGCAAAGCCGGTTTCATTCGGCCGGAGACACGCTGCTCGACCGCGGCGGCGACTGCGCTTTTGCCCCTTAGGGGAGCGGCACCGCGCGCAGCAGCGCTTCCGCCTGCGGACCGCCGGCGCGGATGCTGCCGGCGAGGCGATGGCCGGCGACGGAGGGGAACACCGCTTGCACATCCTCGGGCAGCACCATCGGCCGGCCGGCGAGCAGCGCCCAGGCGCGCGCGGCCGCGACCAACAGCAGGCCCGCCCGCGGCGACAAGCCGCGCTGAATGCCGGTACCGGCGGCGCCGTTGCCGCCGCCACCGCGCGACGCCGCAAGCAGCGCCTGCACGTAGTCGAGCAGCGCCGGGGCCACGTGCACGGCGACAGCTTCACGCTGCCAGGCGAGGAGCGTCACCGGGTCCGCGCAGGGAGAAAGCGTGGGAATGCGCACGCGCCGGTCGCCGGAAATCAAGAGTTCGCGTTCCGCGGCGGGGTCAGGGTAACCGAGCTCGATTGCCATCAGGAAGCGGTCGAGCTGCGACTCGGGCAGCGGGTACGCGCCGATCTGCTCGGCCGGGTTCTGCGTGGCGATAACGAAAAACGGGTCCGGCAGCGGCCGCGTTTCGCCGTCGATCGAGACCTGGCGCTCCTCCATTGCCTCGAGTAATGCGCTCTGCGTCTTCGGTGGCGCCCGATTGATCTCGTCGGCGAGCACGACCGAGTGAAAGATCGGGCCGGAATGAAAGCGGAAGCTGCCCGTGGGGGGATCGAAAATCGATACGCCCAGCACGTCGGCGGGTAAGAGGTCGCTGGTGAATTGGACGCGAGCGTAGTGCAGGCCCAGCGTGCTCGCGAGTGCCTGCGCCAGCGTCGATTTGCCCACCCCGGGGACATCCTCGATCAGCAGGTGTCCGCGGGCGAGCAGGCAGGCAAGCGCGAGGCGCAGCGGAGTGTGCTTGCCGACGACAATGCCGCCCAGCTGCTCGATTACCAGCGCCAGGCGCGCGGGCACCGGCATCGCATAGCCTTGCGCGGCGGGGCGAACGGTCATCGGCGGCAAGCGGTGTCCACGAAGGGTTCCACGGCAAAAGGCAAAGGTACCACTATAGAGGGCCGCACCCGTCTAGTCACCACCGCTGGCGACGCGCTACACTCCGTTCGACCGCCTGCCCGTGGCGGTTTCGTCCGCTTTCGCGCCATCCACCCGCTCGAGCCGCTCTTGACTACCGCATACATCGTCCATCCGTCGTGTCGCCTGCACAACATGGGCCCGTACCATCCCGAGTGCCCCGATCGCCTCGGTGCGGTGTCCGACCAGATGATCTCCAGCGGCCTCGACGCGCACGTCACCCACTACGAGGCGCCGCCGGTGACGCAGGAGCAGCTGGCGCGCGTCCACGATGCCGATTACATCGCGATGATCGAGGCGGCGAGCCCGGAGTCAGGCATCTGCTACCTCGATCCCGATACGGCGATGAACGCGCACTCGCTCTCCGCGGCGCAGCACGCGGCCGGCGCCGTCGTGCTCGGGACCGAGCTGGTCCTGCGCGGCGAAGCGAAGACCGCGTTTTGCGCCGTGCGGCCGCCCGGCCATCATGCCGAGCGCCGCCGCGCCATGGGCTTCTGCCTCTTCAACAGCGTCGCCGTCGGCGTGGCGCACGCGCTCGCGCAAGGAGTCAAGCGCGCCGCGGTGATCGACTTCGACGTGCATCACGGCAACGGCACCGAACAGATCTTCGCCGCCGAGCCGCGGGTGGTGATGGTCGGCACCTTCGAGTATCCGCTGTACCCGTACTCGGGCGTCGAGCCCGCGGGCCCCAACATGCACAATGTTCCGCTGGCCGCGGGCAGCGGCGGCGACGAATTCCGCGCGGCAATGACCGAAACCTGCCTGCCGGCGCTCGAGGCGCATCGTCCGGAGATCCTCTTCATTTCGGCGGGCTTCGATGCGCACCACGAAGATCCGCTGGCGAACCTGCGCCTCACCGAGGCGGACTACGCCTGGATCACCGAGGAGTTGGTGGCGCTCGCCGCGCGGCATGCCAAGGGGCGAATCGTGTCCTCGCTGGAGGGTGGGTACGCGCTTTCCGCGCTCGGGCGCAGCGCCGTCGCGCATATCAAGGCGCTCGCCGAGATCTGAGAGGCTGTGATGGAGCGGCGGCAATTCGTCACCGCCTGTGCCGCCGTGGCTGCCGGCGGTCTCTCGGCCGCGACGCGGGCCTGGGCCGAGGCCACGCCGCACTTCTACCCGCGCGCGCGGCTGGTCGACATCCACGGCGATCCGCTCAAGGTGCAGCAGCTCGCGGCGCGGACCAATTACGTGTTCTGCTACCCGTTCGCCGCGACCCCGTGTTTCCTGCTCGACCTGGGAGCGCCGGTTGCCGCTGCGGCGGCGCTGCTGCGCGCGGACGGGACAACGTACACCTGGAGCGGCGGCGTCGGGCCCCGGCGCTCGGTGGTGTCGTTTTCGGCGATCTGTGCGCACAAGCTTGCCTATCCCACGCGCGAGCTCAGTTTCATCCGCTTCCAGCCCGGCCGCTCGGCGACCTCGGACGGCAACGTCATCCACTGCTGCGCCGATCACAGCGTCTACGATCCCGCGGCCGGCGCGCGCGTGGTCAGCGGCCCGGCGCCGCAGCCGCTGGCCGCGATCCTGCTCGACTACGATGCCGAGCGGGACGAACTGGTCGCGCTGGGCACGGCCGGCGCCGAGCAATTCGACGCTTTCTTCCGCAAGTACGAATTCCGACTCACGCTCGACTACGGTGCGGGCAAGGCGCAGCGAAGCGTTGGCGCGACCACGCTCGTGCGCGAGCTCAAGGAGTATTGCCGGCAGACGATTCAGTGCTAAGCCGGCGCGTGGATCATCCGCCGCGCGGCTTCAGGCCGGCAGCGCCGCGTAGCGGGGCTGGCTCTGCACGCGCTCGAGCCAGGCGCGCACGGCGGGAAAGCGGTCGAGCTCGAACCCGCCGTCGCCGGCCACGTGCGTGTACGCGTAGAGCGCAATGTCGGCAATGCTGTAGCGGCCGGCGACGAAGAACGGCTGCTGCGCGAGCGCCCCTTCCATCACCTCTAGGGCCCGGTAGCCGGGAGCGAGCTTGCTCTCGGCGAGCGCGCGCTGTCCCGCCGGATCGGGGTGGAACTTGCGCAAGTAGCGCGCGACCGCGATGTAGGGCTCGTGGCTGTACTGCTCGAAGAAAAGCCATTGCAGCACGCGGGCGCGCGCCAGCGCGCCAGTCGGCAGGAGCGGCGTGCCGTCGGCGAGATACCAGAGTATCGCGTTCGACTCGGGCAGGTAGGTCCCGGGCTCGATTTCCAGCACGGGCACCTTGCCGTTGGGATTCATTGCCAGAAACTCCGCTGTGCGCGTCTCGCCGCGCACCGAATCGATTTCGGTCCAGGCATAGGGGCGCTCGAGCGCCTCGAGCGCCATGCGCACCTTGTGGCAGTTGCCCGACGCCGACGTGCCATAGACCTGGAACATTGCGCTCTCCTTGCGGCCCGAGTTGGAAGGTGCCCGACCGGCAGCATATTGCCGAAGTGCGGGCAGCGACATATGCTAAACGAGAATGCTCGCCGCCGACGCCGGCCGGAAGCCGTCTTCGCGATGCGGCGCAGTTTGGCTCTCGAAGAGCCATGCCGACGAGGAGATCTGCCATGCCCCAACGTCCCGTTCGCAGCATCATCGGCAAGCAGAAGCTACTTACCGCGGCCGCCGAAATCACGGTCGCCGAGGCCACGCGCCTGATGAAAAAACGCATGCTCGGCGCGGTGATGATCGTCAGGGACGATGGTCACCTGATCGGTATTTTTACCGAGCGCGATGCCGTCTTTCGCGTCCTCGCCGAAGGCCGCGACCCAAAGACGACGCCGCTATCGGAGGTGATGACGCCCCACCCGCAGAGCATCGCGCCGGACAAGCCCTTCGGCCACGCGCTGCTGCTGATGCACGACGGCGGCTTCCGCCACATGCCGGTGGTTGAAGGTGGCAAGCCCATCGGCATGGTGTCGTCGCGCGACGCCCTGGGTCTGGAATTGCAGGAGTTCGATTCGGAAGTGCGGCGCCGCACGCGGATTGGCGAGATCCTCGGCTAGGCGCCGACCGGGCGCGCCGAGCGCGCATTTAGCCCACCAGCACTGCCGCGGCCACCCGGCGGCCTTCGGCCGCGAGGATGTTGAAGGTGCGGCAGGCCGCCGGCGTATCCATCACTTCGACGCCGATGCCGGCGTCGGTGAGCGCGCGAATGAGGCGAGGATGCGGAAAACGCAGGCGCGCGCCGGTGCCGAAGAGCACCACCTCGGGCTTGAATTCGCCGACGGCTGCGAAATCAGCCTCGGTCAGCGCGTCAAAGCCGCCGGCGGCCCAGCCGCTCACGACCTGCTCCGGCGTCACCAGCAGGTTGGCGCGGTATTCGACAACCCCGAGGCGGACATAATCCGGGCCGTGCCCGGTGAACATGTTGCCCGCCGCGGGGCTCAAATGGAATTTCATGGCACGAATGGCGTCTCGAGCGCCGCATGGTGCATTGCGGCAAGCGCTTAAATTCGCTAGGATTATAGCTTCAACCCCGCTGCAGCGTCGCTCGGACGGTTCCGGGCGCCTACGCCTGCAGAAGGACCCGGCATGGATTCCCCCTCCGAGACGCAGTTCGCGCGCATCCAGCGCCTGCCGCCGTACGTCTTCAACATCACTTCCGAGCTCAAGATGGCCGCCCGCCGGCGCGGGGAGGACATCATCGATTTTGGGATGGGCAATCCCGACGGCCCGACGCCGCGGCACATCGTCGACAAGCTCGTCGAGACCGTGCAGCGGCCCGACACGCACGGCTATTCGGTGTCGCGCGGCATTCCGCGCCTGCGGCGCGCCATCTGCCAGTGGTATCGCCGCCGCTGGGACATTGAATTCGATCCCGAGACCGAGGCCATCGTCACCATCGGCTCGAAGGAAGGCATCGCCCACCTGGCGCTGGCGACGCTCGGGCGCGGGGATACGGTGCTGGTCCCGAATCCGAGCTATCCGATCCATATCTACGGGCCGGTGATCGCCGGCGCGGACATCCGCCAGGTGCCGCTCACACCCGATATCGATTTCTTCGCCGAGCTCGAGCACACCATCCGCATGAGCTTCCCGAAGCCGCGGATGCTCATCATCAACTTCCCGGCCAATCCGACCGCGCAGTGCGTCGAGCTCCCATTCTTCGAGAAGATCATCGCGCTTGCGCGCGAGCACGGCATCTACGTCGTGCACGACCTGGCCTACGCCGACATCTGCTTCGACGGCTGGCGGGCGCCGTCGATCATGCAGGTGCCGGGCGCACGCGAGGTCGCCGTCGAATTCTTCACCATGTCCAAGAGCTACAACATGGCCGGGTGGCGCATCGGCTTCATGGTCGGCAACAAGGATCTGGTGTACGCACTCTCGCGCATCAAGGGCTACCATGACTACGGCACCTTCACGCCGCTGCAGGTCGCGGCGATCGCCGCGCTCGAGGGGCCGCAGGAATGCGTCCAGGAAATCGTCCTCAAGTACCAGCGCCGGCGCGATGTTCTGGTCAAGGGGCTGCACGAGGCCGGCTGGCCGGTCGACAACCCCAAGGCGTCGATGTACGTCTGGGCGCGCATTCCGGAAGCCTATCGCGCGCTGGGTTCGCTGGAGTTCACCAAGAAACTGCTCGCGCACGGCAAGGTGTCGGTGTCGCCGGGCGTCGGGTTCGGGGAGTTCGGCGACGCTCACGTGCGCTTCGCGCTGATTGAAAATGAGCCCCGGACGCGGCAGGCCCTGCGCGGCATCAAGCAGATGTTCCGCGAGGACGGATTGGTGTAATGGCGGACGGGGCGATGCAGGCGATGCGCGTGGGCCTGCTCGGCCTGGGTACGGTCGGGCGCGGCACCTGGACGGTCCTCAATCGCAATGCCGAGGAGATCGCGCGCCGTGCCGGACGTCCGATCCGGATCACGCAGATCGCCACCCGCACCCCGGAAAAGGCACGCGCGCTGCTGCAAAACGTTGCCGGCGTCGAAGTGGGCGCGGATGCGTCCGCCCTGGTGTGCCGCGACGATGTCGACATCGTGCTCGAGCTCATCGGCGGCATCGAGCCGGCGCGCGGGCTGGTGCTGCAGGCGATCGCGCGCGGCAAGCACGTGGTGACGGCCAACAAGGCGCTGCTCGCCGCGCACGGCAACGAGATCTTCGCCGCCGCGCAGAAGGCGGGCGTGATGGTCGCCTTCGAAGCGGCGGTCGCCGGCGGGATCCCGATCATCAAGGCGCTGCGCGAAGGTCTCACCGCCAACCGCATCGCCTGGATCGCCGGCATCATCAACGGCACCAGCAACTTCATCCTCTCGGAGATGCGCCGGACCGGCGCGGCGTTCGAGACCGTGCTCAAGGCGGCGCAGGCGCACGGCTATGCCGAAGCCGACCCGACCTTCGACGTCGAGGGCATCGACGCGGCACACAAGCTCGCCATCATGTCGGCCATTGCCTTCGGCGTACCGATGCAGTTCGACAAGGCCTATACCGAAGGCATCACCGAGCTCCGGCACGAGGATATCCGCTACGCGGAGGAGCTGGGCTACCGGATCAAGCTGCTCGGCATCACGCGGCGCGCCTCGGTCGGCAACCGCGAGGGCATCGAGCTGCGCGTGCATCCGACGCTGGTGCCCGCAACGCGGCTGCTCGCCAACGTCGAAGGCGCGATGAACGCGGTGCTGGTCAAGGGCGACGCGGTCGGCGCGACGCTCTACTACGGTCCCGGCGCCGGGGCCGAGCCGACGGCGAGCGCGGTCATTGCCGACCTGGTCGACGTCACCCGCATGCACACCGCGGACCCCGAGCATCGCGTCCCCCACCTTGCGTTCCAGCCCGACCAGCTGTCCGATATTCCGTTCCTGCCCATGAGCGAGGTCGTCACCAGCTACTATCTGCGCCTGCGCGTGCTCGACCGGCCGGGCGTGCTCGCCGACATCACCCGCATTCTGGCCGATCGCGACATCTCGATCGACGCCATGATCCAGAAGGAGCCCTCCGAGGGCGAGGACCAGACCAACATCATCCTGCTCACGCACCAGTCGATCGAGCGGCAGGTGAGCGCCGCAATTGACCAGATCGAGGCGCTGCCGACGGTGCGCGGCAAGGTCGTGCGCATCCGCATGGAGCAGCTCAATTGATGCGCTACGTCAGTACGCGCGGCGGCATGGCGTCGCAACCGTTCTCGTCGATCCTGCTCGAGGGGCTCGCGCCCGACGGTGGCCTGGTCGTGCCCGAAGCATACCCGCGCTTCTCGGCGGCCGAGCTCGCGAGCTTGCGGCCGCTCGCGTACGGGAAGCTCTCGCTCTCCATCCTGGCGCGCTACGCCGACGATATTCCGCGCGCCGATCTCGAGGCACTCATTGAGCGCACCTACACGGCGGCGACGTTCGGCAGCGACGCGATCACGCCGGTGCGCACGCTCGAGCCGCGTCTGCACCTGCTGCGCGTCGCCGAGGGGCCGACGCTGTCGTTCAAGGACATCGCCCTGCAGCTGCTCGGAGAGCTTTTCGAGTATGCATTGGCCAAGCGCGGGCTGACCTTGAACGTCCTCGGCGCGACCTCGGGCGACACCGGTTCCGCGGCCGAGCACGCGCTGCGCGGCAAGCGCGGGCTTAAAGTGTTCATGCTCTCGCCGAAAGGCCGCATGAGCCCGTTTCAGACCGCGCAGATGTACTCGCTCGCCGACGCGAACATCTTCAACCTGGCGATCGAAGGCGTGTTCGACGACTGCCAGGACCTGGTCAAGGCCGTCGCCGGCGACGCGGCGTTCAAGGGGCGCTATCGGTTAGGAGCAGTGAATTCGATCAACTGGGCGCGGGTCGCGGCGCAGGTCGTGTATTACTTCAAGGGCTATCTGGCGGTGGCAGGCGAGGGCGAGGAAGTCGATTTCGCCGTCCCGACGGGCAATTTCGGTAACATTCTCGCCGGGCACGTGGCGCGAGCAATGGGCTTGCCCATCCGCCGCCTGATCCTTGCGACCAACGAGAACGACGTGCTCGACGAGTTTTTTGCAACCGGACGCTACCGCGTGCGCACCGCCGCCGAGACGCGGGCGACGTCAAGCCCGTCGATGGACATCACCAAGGCTTCGAACTTCGAGCGCTTCGTGTTCGACCTCGTCGGTCGGGACGCGAGCGCGGTGCGGGGGCTGTGGCTGCAAGTTGCGCGCGACGGCGGGTTCGACCTCGCACGCACGCCGTATTGGCAGCAGCGCGTCGCTTCGGGATTCGTTTCCGGCAAGAGCACGCACGCCGACCGCGTGGCGACCATCCGCCACATCGCGCAGCGCTACGGCGTCGTCGTCGACCCGCACACCGCCGACGGCATCAAGGTGGGGCTCGAGCAGCGCGACGGCGCGGTACCCCTGATCTGCATCGAGACGGCGCAGGCGGCGAAATTCGCGGCCACCGTCCGCGAAGCGTTGGGCCGCGACCCGGAGCGGCCCGCCGCGTACGCCGGGCTGGAAGGCCGGCCGCAGCGCTTCGACGTCCTGGCCGCCGACGCCGACGCCGTCAAGGCCTACATCGCCGCCCGGGCCGGCGCGGAGCAGGCGGCGGTGGCGCAATGAGGGCGGCTGGCGCGGTGCGGCAAACCGCGATCGACCTGTGGCAGAACGTGAAGAGCGGCCTGCGCCTGGCGTTGATGATGCCGGTGTCGCAATTCGCGTTTCGCATCAGCGTGCGGCAGTTGCTCGCGCTGTTCGTCCTGGGCATCCTGGCCAGTGCCGGCGTCGATTATGTGCGTGCCGGGGCGCACCCGCTCCTGTCGACGCAGGCGATCGTCTACGAGGGCTTCAGCATCGCGGTCTTGCTCCTGTGCGGCGCCGTGCTGGGTGCCATGTTCGGGCAACCCCAGCTGAAGCTGGCGTTGCCGGTGATCGTGCTCGCGAGCCAGCCGGTGCTGGCGCTGTATAGCCTCGTGCTCACGCTGCCCGGCAACCAGGGGTGGATCTTCGGCGTGTGGATCCAGTGGCTGGGCTTCTGGCTGTTCGTGGTTTGGCTCGCCATCATTTTCTGGCGCGCGGTCGCCATCGCGCTGCCGCGGCAGCCGCGCTTCTGGCTGCGCTCGTTTTCCGGCGCCGCGCTGCTGCTCGCAACCGTGCCGCTGTTGATCTGGGCGGAGCAACCGTGGTTCTCCGCCGCGCCGCAGGCGCCAGGCCCGCAGTCGCAGTCTCCGAGCCCGGCGGCGGAGGCTGTCCTCGTCAAGCAGCCGCAACTGCTCTACGAGGCGGTGTCCGATCTCGAGGAGGAGCGCCCGGGACTGACCGACCTTTATTTTGTCGGTTTCGCGGCGTATGCCGCCGAGGACGTCTTCCGCAAGGATGTCGAAGTCGCGCGCGACCTGTTCGACGATCGCTTCGATACCGAGGGGCGCTCGATCGCGCTTATCAACAATCCGCGCACCATGGAGGAGGTGCCGTTCGCGACCGTGAGCAACCTCCGCGCGACGCTGTCCGAGATCGGCGACATCATCGATGCCGACCAGGACGTGGTGATGCTGTATCTGTCCAGCCACGGCAGCCGGGACCACAAGCTCAGCGTCGAGTTCGACCCGCTGCAACTCGACCAGCTGACGCCAGCTGCACTCAAGGACATGCTCGACAGCGCCGGTATCAAATGGCGCATCATCGTCGTGTCGGCATGCTACTCGGGTGGATTCATCGAGCCGCTGCAGGACGAATACACGCTGATCATGACCGCGTCGGCGGCGGACCGAATGTCTTTCGGCTGCGGCAGTGAAAGTGATGCGACGTACTTCGGCGACGCGCTGTTTCAGCACGCTTTCCGCTTCGAGGATTCGTTCCTGAAGGCCTTCGCGGAGGCGAAGACACGGATCGCGGAGCGCGAGCGCGCCGAAAAGCGCACGCCTTCCGAGCCGCAGCTCTTTGTCGGCGCGGCAATGGCCGCGAAGCTGCCGCAACTCGAGGCGGAATTGCGCTCGCGCCGCTCCGGGGACGCCATCTGAAGCGGCGCGCGGCGGAATCTTGGTAAGATGACCGCGGGGGCTGGCGCGGGCCATGCGAGCGCCGGACCCGGTAAACCTCCGATGGCTGCCGCAGTGACTTCGCCGCGTCCGCTCGCCGGGCTCAAGGTGCTCGAGCTGGGCCAATTGATCGCCGGGCCGTTTGCCGGAAAGATCTTCGCCGAGTTCGGCGCCGAAGTGATCAAGATCGAACCTCCCGCGGATCAAAAGGGTCCGGGCGGCGACCCGCTGCGGCAGTGGCGACTGCTGCACGAGGGCACCTCGCTATGGTGGTATGTCCAGGCGCGCAACAAGAAGTCGGTGACTGCCAATCTGCGCGCGGCGGAGGGCCAGGAAATCGTGCGTCGTCTCGCGCGCGAGGCCGACATCGTCGTGGAAAATTTCCGCCCCGGCACGCTGGAAAAATGGGGATTGGGCTACGCGGCACTCGCAGAGAGCAATCCCGGCCTGATCATGGTCCGCCTGTCCGGCTTCGGCCAGACCGGCCCGTACCGCGACCAGCCCGGGTTCGGGGCAGTCGGCGAATCGATGGGCGGGATGCGCCACGTCACCGGGTTTCCCGACCGGCCACCGGTGCGCATGAACATCAGTATCGGCGACGCGCTCGCGGCATTGCACGGCGTGATCGGCGCGCTGATGGCGCTGCATCATCGCGATGCCAACGGCGGCAGGCACGGCGGCAAGGGCCAGGTCGTCGATGTCGCGCTGTACGAGGCGGTGTTCAACATGATGGAGAGCCTGGTACCGGACTTCGATCGATTCGGCGAAGTCCGCGGTCGCATCGGCACGGGGCTCACCAACATCGTGCCATCGAACACCTATAAGACGCGCGACGGCGAGTTCGTCGTCATCGCCGGCAACGGCGACAGCATCTACAAGCGCCTGATGCACGCGATCGGTCGCGACGACCTCGGGCAGGATCCGGCGCTCGCGACCAACGTCGGCCGGGTGCAGCGCACGGCCGCCATCGATGGCGCAATCGGCGACTGGGCCGCGGCGCACGATCTTGCCGACATCCTCGCCGCCCTGAAGGCTGCCGATGTCCCGCACGGCAAGATCTATACGGCGGCGGACATCGTCGCCGACCCGCAGTACCTGGCACGCGACATGATCTGCAGCATGACGCTGCCCGACGGCACGCCGCTCAAACTGCCGGGCATCGTGCCGCGGCTGTCGGCGACGCCGGGCGCGATGGAGTGGGTCGGGCCGGCGCTCGGCGAGCATACCGACGAAGTGCTGCGCGGTATCGGCTACAGCCCTGAGGACATCGCGCGCATGCGCGCCACGGGCGCGATCTGACATGAGGGCGCGCATTTTCATCCACGATGTGGTTGCCCGCGACGGGCTGCAGATCGAGCCCGCCTGGGTGCCCACGGTGCGCAAGATCGAGATCATCGATCAGCTCTCGCAGACGGGCGTGGCCAAGATCGAAGCGACGGCGTTCGTCTCGGCCGAGGCGGTGCCGAACCTGCGCGACGCCGCGGACGTGATGGCGGGCATCCGCCGCAATCCCGCGGTCAGCTATGCCGCGCTGGTACCCAACGCGCGTGGCGCCGAGCGCGCCATGGCGGCGAAGGTCGACGAGATCGTGCTCGTGGTCTCCGCCTCGGAGACGCATAACCGCGCCAATGTGCGCCGCAGCGTCGCCGCATCGTTCGCGGGCTTCGGCGAGATTTTCAGCGCGCTCCGCGGCGGCGGCATCGGCGCCGTCGGCGCGATTGCGACCGCGTTCGGCTGTCCGTTCGAAGGCGCGATTGCGCCGGCACAAGTGCTCGATTGCGTGGCGCGCTATGTCGACCTCGGCGTGCGCGGCATTACCTTCGGCGACACGACGGGAATGGCGAATCCGCGGCAGGTCGAGCAACTGGCCGGCGCCGTCGAGCGCCGCTTCCCCGGCCTCGAATTGACGCTGCATTTCCACAACACGCGCGGCATGGGGCTCGCCAACGTGCTTGCCGGCCTCGCCGCGGGTGTCGTGCGCTTCGAAGGCTGCCTTGGCGGACTCGGCGGCTGTCCGTTCGCGCCCGGCGCGACCGGCAACGTCTGTACCGAGGACCTGGTGCACATGCTCGAAGCGATGGGCTACGACACGGGCATCGACCTCGACCGGCTGCTCGCCGCGTCGCGCCGTCTGGGCGAGATTGTCGGACACGAATTGCCGGGGCAGGTGGTCAAGGCCGGGAAGGCGAGCGATTTGCATCCGCTACCGGCCGCTCAGGCACCGACGCGCTCGCGTTGACAGCGGTAGCAGCGTATGTGAGCATCGCCGCTCCGCCGCGCCGCCGATTGCAAGCGGCGCGCGCAGCAAGCCGCACCGGCTTGTCACTGGAGGAAGCAATGAAGCTCTGGCGCAGCCTTTTGGTCGCCCTCGGCGTGATCGTTCCCGCGTTGCTGCCGTTGGCCACGGTCGCACAAGGCAAACTCGAAAAGCCGCAAGTCAGCATCGCGGTCGGCGGCAAATCGCAGTTCTATTATCTGCCGCTCACCATCGCCGAGCGCCTGGGATATTTCAAGGACGAGGGACTCGACGTCGAAATCAGCGATTTCGAAGGCGGCTCGAAGGCGCTGCAGGCCGTGGTCGGCGGCAGTGCCGACGTCGTAGCCGGCGCCTGGGAAAACACCATCGACCAGCAGCCCAAGGGGCTGCAGCTACAGGGCTTCGTGCTCATGGGGCGCTACCCGGCGATCTCGGTGGGCATCGCCAAAGCGAAGGCCGCGCGCTACAAGTCGCCGAAGGACCTCAAGGGCATGAAGATCGGAGTTACCGCGCCCGGATCGAGCACCAACCGCGTGGTGCTGCACCTGCTTGCCCAGGACGGCCTGAAGGGCGACGATGTCTCGATCATCGGCGTGGGCACGTCCTCGGGAGCGATCGCGGCGATGCGGTCGGGGTCGCTCGACGCCATGTCCAACGTCGATCCCATCATGACCATGCTCGAAGCCTCCGGCGACGTCGTGATCATCGCCGACACCCGCACCGCTGTCGGCACGACCGCGGTCTTCGGCAGCGCGGACATGCCCGCCGCGGCACTCTACGCCCCGCTGACCTTCGTACGGAAAAATCCCAACACGGTGCAGGCCCTCACCAATGCGCTGGTGCGGGCCCTGCTCTGGCTGCAGAAGGCAACCCCGGACCAGGTCGCGGCGACCGTGCCCCCCGAGTATCTGCTGGGCAACAAGGCGCTCTATCTGGCGAGCTACGCCAAGGTGAAGGATGCCTTCTCGCCCGACGGCATGCTCGACGACCGCGGCCGGCAGAACACGCTCACGTATCTCGCCGCGTTCAACCCGGCGCTCAAGCCCGCCGACATCAACCTCGCGCAGACCTTCGATCCGAGCCACGTGCAGAAGGCGCTCGCGAAGTACCAGAAATAAGCGCACCCGATCGTGCCGCGCATCGCCCTGACGCCGCGCGGAGACCCGGCAGACCGGATTCTTGCGTGACCCGTCCCGCGCTGCTGCTCGAGGAGATCACCTGCACCTTCGCCTCGCGCGAACGGCAGGGCGAGCGCTTTACGGCGGTCAGGGATACGACGCTTGCCGTCGGCGCAGGCGAATTCGTATCGGTGGTCGGCCCGACAGGCTGCGGCAAATCGACGCTGCTCAATGTCGCCGCCGGCTTGCTCCTGCCCTCGTCGGGGGGCGTGCACGTGCTCGGCGAGCCGCTCTCCGGCATCAATCGCCGCGCCGGCTACATGTTCCAGGCCGAATCGCTGATGCCGTGGCGTAACGCCCTGGACAACGTGCTCGCCGGACTCGAGTTCCGCGGCGTCGCGCGCGGCGAGGCCGAGCAGCGGGCTCGCGAATGGCTCGCGCGCGTCGGCCTCACCGGTTTCGAGCGGCGCTACCCGCACGAGCTCTCCGGCGGAATGCGCAAGCGCGTCGCGCTGGCGCAGATCCTGATTCTCGACCCGCGGCTGTTGCTGATGGACGAGCCGTTCTCTGCGCTCGACATCCAGACGCGCCAGCTCATGGAAAACGAGCTGCTTGACCTCTGGTCGGCGGACCGCAAGTCAGTGCTGTTCATCACCCACGATCTGGAGGAGGCAATCGCATTGTCGGACCGGGTGATCGTGCTCGCCGCCGGGCCGGAAACGCACCCGATCGGTGAATTCGCGATCGACCTGCCGCGACCGCGCGACGTCAACGAGATCCGCCTTACGCCGCGCTTCGTCGAGTTGCATGGTGCGATCTGGCACCGGATGAAAGACGAGGTTCTGAGAAGCTATGCACGAAGCCGGCAAAGCTAGCGGCGAATCCGGTGCGCGGCGGGCGAAGCTGCGCGCATCGACCGGGCGGCTCGCGTTCTATCACCTGCTTCTGCTCGGCGGCATGTTGCTGTTCTGGTACGCGATGACCGAGCCGGGGCTGATCCCGCCGTTCTATTTCGACGATCCGACGCGGGCGAAGTTTTTTTTCGGGCAGCCGCTCGAGGTTTTGAGGCGGATCTGGATCTGGTTTGCCGGCGGGACGATCTATCTACACCTCGGCGTCACGCTGCTCGAGACGCTGCTCGCGTTCGTCATCGGTACGCTGCTGGGGCTCGGGTGCGGATTGTGGCTGGCGCTGGCACCGACGGCATCGACGCTCGCGGATCCCTATATCAAGGCGATGAATGCAATGCCGCGGGTGATCCTGGCGCCGATCTTCGCCGTGTGGTTCGGGCTGGGCATCATGTCCAAGGTCGTGTTCGGTGTCACGCTGGTATTCTTCATCGTTTTTTTCAACGTCTACCAGGGCGTGAAGGAAGTAAGCCCGGTCGTGCTTGCCAACGCGCGCATGCTGGGGGCGTCGGGCGGGCAACTGTTGCGCTACGTCTACCTGCCGTCGGCGACGAGCTGGGTATTCTCCAGCCTCCACACATCGATTGGCCTGGCCTTTGTCGGCGCGGTCGTCGGTGAATATCTTGGCTCCGCGAGGGGCGTTGGCTACCTGATTCACCAAGCCGAGGGTGTGTTCGACATCGACACGGTCCTGGCGGGCATCCTCGTGCTGACGCTGTTCGCGCTGGTTCTCGACTTCGTTGTCACGCAGATCGAGACCCGGCTGCTCGTGTGGCGGCCACGCGCTGCCGAGACCGAGGCGCTTTGAGGGAGCGGGATTGTTCCAGGAGCGCAAACGCGTTATAATTTAAAGTTCAATCGCGGGGTGGAGCAGTCTGGCAGCTCGTCGG
>DASZIB010000061.1:0-1863 GCA_035937415.1 Edaphobacterium sp. (SeqCode)
CTTCTGCTCGGCTACACCGGTACGCTCGCGATCGGACCGTCGCTCTATAAAAATCCCGGCTACGATCCGCGCAAGGATTTCGCGCCGATCGGCATGATCGGCAATGCGCCGGCTTCGCTGGTGGTGCACCCGTCGTTTCCCGCCAAAACCGTCGCCGAGCTGATCGCGTATGCGAAGGCGCATCCCGGCAAGGTCAATTTCGGCTCCGCTGGCGCTGGCACCGTCAGCCATATCACCGGCGAGTATTTCGCCCGCACCGCCGGCATTACGCTCGTGCACATTCCCTACAAGGGCACAGGCCCCGCGCTGAGCGATCTGCTGGGCGGGCATATCCCGATGATATTCGCGCCGGTTCCCTCGACCCATGCCAACGTCTCGGCCGGGCTGTTGCGGGCGCTGGCGGTGACGGGCACCACCCGCACGAGCCTGCTCCCGGACGTGCCGACAATGCCCGAAGCCGGGCTGCCGGGGTTCGAGGCGTCGCTTTATTACGGCCTGGTGGCGCCGGCCGGCACGCCGCGCCCGGTGATCGACAAGCTCAACAGGGAGTTGCGGGCAGCACTCGCCTCCGACGAGGTGCAGAAGCACCTCGCGCTGGACGGCACCGTGGTCACGCCGGGGACGCCGGAAGACTATGCCGCTTTCATCGACAAGGATGAAAGGAAATGGTCCGGTCTCGTCAAGGCGAGTGGCGTCGAGCAGGAGTGAGGGAACCGCGCCACGAACAGGCTGCTTTCGGGGCTGACTTGCGCGATACGCTTGCTAGAACCATCCCATGCTGGGTCATGCGATTCGTTTCTGCTTCTGCTGTCTTGCGCTTGCGCTGCTGCTGACCGCACCGCCGGCTGCGGCGATGGATGCGTCGGCGCTTCCAGCAATAGTTACTGACGCTAGGGCGCAGGCGGCGTCGCCGCAGGCGATTGCGGAGTATCGCGTTAAGCTCCGCGAATATCAGGAGGCGCGCGCGGCGTTCGAAGCGGAGGCCAGCGCGTATTGGACTTCGATTGCCGAGAAGCGGCGGGGGCGCAACGCCAAGCGGCGTGAGCATCTGGCGATCGCGCTCGACGACTATGTGCTGACGCAGCCGCCGGTCTATACCGGGCCGAAGCGGCCGGTGAATCCGGAAGGCGAGCCTGAAGCAAAGCCACGCCCGTACAAAGCCATTCCGCTCGTTGCCGATCTGCTGCGGGCCGCGGGCGAGCATTTCCAGTGGACGCCGCAAAAGCCCGCAAGCGAAGTCGAGTTCAAACGCGCCTATGCACGGGTGGCGTCGGCCGCGGGGCTGACGCGCGAGCAGGCGGTGCGGGTCTATTCGTTCGAGACCGGCGGCAACGGCAATTACGACATGCAGTCCGGCCTGCGCAGCGGCCGCGCGATCTCGACCGCGATCGGCTACAACCAGCTGCTCACCACCAACAGCGTCGAACTGATCGCCGAGCAGGGCCACGAATTCGTTCGCGAACTGACGCAAAAGGCCGCGCAATTATCAGGGAGCCAGCGCAGGGCGATGGATCAGAAGATCGCGGTGCTGAAGAAAATGGTGGCGTATGCACGTTCGGTGCCGGACGACTGGTCGCAGCACGAGAAGCTCGGCGATACGCCGCAGGGTTGGGCGCTGCATGCCATGGTTCTGGATATCGACGTCGGACCGCTGCTGCAGACCCATAAGCTCCTGACGTCTCTCATTTTCGCGCGCGCCAAGGGCTATACCCGTCCGCTCACCGCCGCCGAACTGGAGATGATGAACCTTACCGGCGACGGCACCGGGCTCGACATGGTGACGATGCCGCAAGCGATGCGGGACGTGGTCCCGACGTCGAATTTCTTCCAGCGCTCAGGCTACGAGCGCAATCCGGTGGCGAG